>JAJNBA010000107.1 GCA_021155985.1 Actinomycetes bacterium | reverse complement strand
TCGTCCTTGAACTTCCACAGCGTCGCCTGGATCGCCTCGTCGCCGAGCCCCACGATCTGCGCGGCGAGCACCGCGGCGTTCACCGCCGCGTCCACCCCCACCGTCGCGATCGGGACGCCGGTGGGCATCTGCGCGGTGATCGCGAGCGCCTCGTTCCCGACCATCTGCGGCGGCGTCGCGATCGGGACGCCGATCACCGGGATCACCGTGCGCGCCGCGACCGCGGCGGCCAGATGCCCCGACATCCCCGTCGAGCACACCACCACGCGGAGCCCCCGCGCCGCCGCGGTCCTCGCGTACTCGTCGACGAGGTCGGGCGTGCGCGAGGACGACATGATCTGCACCTCGTGTGGGATGCCGAACTTCTCCAGGATCAGCCCGGTCTGGCGCATGATCGGTAGCTCGGTGGGTGAGGCGGCCAGCACCCCGACGATCGGCGTCTCTTCGGTCATCCGGTCCCTCTCCCCACCTCTCGGGTCGCTCATCGGGCCTCCTCGACCGCCCGGGCCGCGATGTCGTCCCGTCTGATCATGCCGTCGAACGAGATGTGCGACGCCGCGTCGTAGGCGCACCTCCGCGCGTCGGCGACCGCCGGCCCCCACCCCGTCACCGCGAGCACGCGGCCGCCGGCGGTGACCACTCTACCGTCGCGCTCACCCGAGCCCGAATGGAAGACGGCGGCGTCCGGCGCCGCCGCGGCGGCCTTCAGCCCCTCGATCGGGAGGCCGGTCTCGTACGAGCCCGGGTAGCCGCCGCTCGCGAGGACCACGGTCACCGCGGCCTCGTCGGACAGATCGACCTTCACGTCGGCCAGACGGTCCGAGGCGCACGCGTCGAGCACCTCGGCTAGGTCGCTCCGGAGGCGAGGGATCACCACCTGGGTCTCGGGGTCGCCGAACCGGCAGTTGTACTCGAGGACCTTCGGGCCGTCCTCCGTGAGCATCAGGCCGGTGTAGAGGAGGCCCGCGTAGGCGATCCCGTCCGCGCGGAGCGCGTCCACGGTCGCCGCCACCACTGCCCAGGCGCGGGACTCCATCGGCTCCTCCAGCCACGGGAGGGGCGAGTACGCCCCCATCCCCCCGGTGTTCGGCCCGGTGTCGCCGGCCCCGACGCGCTTGAAGTCCTGAGCGAGCGCCAGCGGCACGATCGACGTGGCGTCGACGAACGCGAACGCCGACACCTCGGGGCCCTCCAGCCGTTCCTCGATCAGGACCCGCTCTCCTGCGGCTCCGAACGCTCCACCCTCGAGGCAGGCCTCGATCGCGCTCACCGCCTCGGCACGATCCGACGCCACCGTGACGCCCTTGCCCGCGGCCAGTCCGTCGGCCTTGACGACGGCACCCCGGCCTCCGAGCTCGAGATCGAGGAACGATAGAACGTCGCGGGGGTCTCGATCCCAATCAGCGCGGGTGTACGCGACGGCCCGCGCCGTAGGGATCCCGTGCCGCACCATCAGATCCTTCGCGAATGCCTTCGAGCCCTCGAGGTGGGCGGCGTCGCGTCCCGGGCCGAAGGCCCGTCGCCCTCGCGCCCGGAGCTCGTCAGCCAGCCCGGCGACGAGCGGTGCCTCCGGCCCGATCACCACGAGGTCCGCGTCGAGCTCCTCCGCGAGATCGACCTGCGCCCGCACGTCGTCGGCGTCGGCGGCATGGCATGTCGCGATCGTCGCGATCCCCGCGTTGCCAGGCGCGGCGTGGAGTTCCTCGACCTTCGGGCTCCGGTCGAGCCCCCAGCACAGGGCGTGCTCCCTGCCGCCGCCGCCGACGACGAGGACCCTCACCGGTACACCCTCATCCCTGCAGCTTCATCTCGGCTGCTTCATCCGGCCGGCAGGCTCTGCTCGCGGGCGGGTCCCACCGAGACGACCGAGACGGGCACGTCCGCGAGCTCCTCGATCCGACGCACGTACTCCCTCGCGGCCTTCGGAAGGTCCTCGAACGTCTTCGCCTCGTCGACCTCCTCCATCCAGCCGTCGAGCTCCTCGTAGATCGGCTCCGCCTTGTGGAACAGGGACTGGTGGGGCGGGAAGTCGTCGAACTGCTTCCCCTCGACCCGATAGCCCGTGCAGATCGGCACGCGCTCGAACCCGGAGAGCACGTCCAGCTTCGTGAGGAACAGCTCGGTGAGCCCGTTCACGCGGGACGCATAGCGGAGGAGCGCGGCGTCGAGCCAACCGCACCGCCGCTTCCGCCCGGTGACGGTGCCGAACTCCTGCCCGCGGACGCCGAGGCGCTCGCCGTCTTCGCCGAGCTCCTCGGTGGGGAACGGACCCGCGCCGACCCGCGTGACGTAGGCCTTCACGATCCCCACCACGCGCTGTACTTCCTTGGGGCCGAATCCGGCCGAGGCGAGCGCGTACCCGGCAACCGGGTTCGACGACGTCACGAACGGATACGTCCCCTTGTCCAGGTCCAGCAGCGTGCCCTGCGCTCCCTCGAGCATCACGGACTTCCCGTCCCTGAGCGCGCCGTGAAGCAGCGTGGAGGTGTCGGCGACGTAGGGCTCGAGGCTCCCGGCGAGGTCCATGTACTCCTCGACGATCTCGTCCCCGTCGAGGGGGAGTCTCCCGTACAGCTTCGTGAGGATCGCGTTCTTCTCGCGGAGCACGATCTCGAGCTTCTCGCGGAAGATCTTCTGATCGAACAGGTCCTGGACGCGGAGGCCGATGCGCGCCGCCTTGTCCGCGTAGGCGGGGCCGATGCCCCGCTTCGTCGTACCCAGCGCGTTCCGACCCAGGAACCGTTGGGTCACCTTCTCGAGCTCCAGGTGGTACGGCATGATCAGGTGGCAATTGCCGGAGAGCCGGAGCCGCGACACGTCGACCCCGGTCCGCCGTAGCTCGTCGAGCTCGCGGAGGAGGTGCCGGGGATCGACCACCACGCCGTCCGCGATCACGGGCGTGATGTGCGGATAGAGGATGCCGGAGGGGATCAGCTGGAGCTTGAGGAGGCGGCCTTCGGCGATCACCGTGTGGCCGGCGTTGTTCCCGCCCTGGTAGCGGACCACGAAGTCCATCCCGTCCGCGAGGTAGTCGACGGCCTTGCCCTTGCCCTCGTCCCCCCACTGCGTCCCGAGCACGATCGTGGCCGGCATCTGCTCCGGAGTGTATCGGTCGTCCCCGGCGGTCCCGCTGCCGTTTCCCCTCCTTCGTGGGAACATCGCCCGCTGCGGTTTCCCCTCCTTCGTGGGAACATCGCCCGCTGCGGTTTCCCCTCCTGCGTGGGAACATCGCCCGCTGCGGTTTCCCCTCCTGCGTGGGAACATCGATGGACGTCGCTCGCCGAGCCCGGCCCCCGATAGAAGGACCCGCGTGACGAAGAACTGGGAAGAGATCGAGCTGGAGAAGCTCGTGGAGATCGACGGGGAGTACTGTGTCCCCCACGAGCTGAACGAGGCTCGACACGTCGTGGACTGGGGTCCGTTCGAGCCCCCACGCGGCGCCGGGTACATCATCCGGAAGCTCCTGCTGTTCATCCCCGCGATGTACCTGTTCATCCTCGCGGTGCAGATCATGAAGACGGGCGCGGCCGCGATCGGACCGCAGATCCAGGGTCAGTTCCCGTTCGCGAACGGGATCTCGACGTTGGGGTTCGGCTGGCTCGGCGCGTACTTCGTGCTGTCGGGGTCGCCGGTCGCGGCCACGGCGATCAGCCTGTACGGAGCGGGGACGCTCACGCGCCTCCAGACGTTCACGATGCTCTCGGGATCGCGTTTGGGTGCATCGTTCATCGTGTTGCTGACGGGGTTCCTCTACGCCGCGCGGAACCGGCACGACCCCAACCGGAGCGAGCCGATCGGGATGGGGATCCAGGCGATGACGATGACGGCGCTCGTCTATCTGCCCGGGATGGTGATCGGATACGGCATCATCCGCAGCGGGATGCTCGACGGGTTGAACCTGCACGCGTCGGGGCAGCTCGAGGCCGCACTCTCCGTCGTGTGGGGACCCGTCGTCGACGCGATCGAGGGGATCGTCCCGAACACGTTCCTCTTCCTGGTCGGGCTCCTCGTGATCCTGGCGTCGTTCAAGGTCCTCGATCGCGTTCTTCCCCAGGTCAGCAGCGACTCCACGGCGAAGCGGGCGACCTGGATGCGTCGGCCATGGACGATGTTCGCGCTGGGCTGCATCGTGGCGACGCTGACCCTCTCGGTCTCCGTCGCGCTCACGGTGCTCATCCCACTCGCGGTCAAGGGCTACGTCCGCCGGGACGACGCGCTCCCCTACATCATGGGAGCGAACATCACGACCCTCGCGGACACGTTGGTGGTCGCGATGCTGCAGCGCGATCCGGTCGCGGCGCAGATCGTGCTGGCGGAGGCGATCGGCGTGACGATCGTGTCGCTGGCGATCCTGGCGTTCTGGTACCAGCCGGTGAAGCGCCGCGTGATCCTGATCGACGATTACTTCGCGGGCTCGACGAAGCGACTCGCGATCTTCGTCGGCATCCTCTTCGTCTTGCCCGTGTCGTTCCTCCTCTCAGGGCTCTGGGTCGGACCGATCCTGCAATAGGTCGCGCCTGTACGCTGGCGAGCCGCCGTGGATGACCCGACCATCGCCGCACGCCCTTCGGACGCCGGTCTGCGCGCGAGCGTGTCGCTGCTCCGCCGCAACCGGGATTTCCGCGCGTTGTTCTTCGCCTCCGTGATCTCCCTGGGCGGCGACTGGTTCCTCTGGGTGGCGATCAACGGGCTGGTCTACGAGGCCACCGGGAAGGCGCTCTACGTGGGCCTGGCGATCCTCGCTCAGGAGTCCGCGTTCTTCCTCGCCTCTCCGATCGGGGGAGCGCTGGCTGACCGGATCGACCGCCGGAAGCTGATGATCGCGTGCGACCTCGTCCGGGCGGTGGTCTGTGTGTCCTTCCTCCTGGTCGGACCGGAGACGATCTGGCTCGCGTACGTGCTCCTGCCCGTGCTGGCGACGTTCGCCGCCCCGTTCGATCCCGCGTTCTCGGCCGCGACGCCCAATGTCGTCGATCCCGACGACCTCCCCGCCGCGAACGCGCTGAACGGGTCTCTGTGGGGGACGATGCTGGCCGTCGGGGCGGGTCTGGGAGGCCTCGTCAGCGCGGCGTTCGGCGACGACACGGCCTTCATCGTCGATGCCGTGTCGTTCCTCGTCTCGGCGGCGTTGCTGTCGTCCATCCGACGCGGGTTCTCCGAATCGCGGACCGAGACGACGGAGCACCCGAGCATCGTCGACGCGACCCGAGAGACGTGGCGCTTCGCCCGCCGGGACCATCGGGTCCTGTCGCTGCTGGCCGTGAAGTTCGGGTTCGGCGCCGCCGCGGGACTCCTCGCGTTGATCCCCGTCATGGCGCTCGATGCCGACGTCTTCGACTCCGGCAACGTCGGATTCGGGATCCTGATGGCGGCCCGCGGGGTGGGAGCCCTGATCGGCCCGTTCCTGGGACACCGGATCGCGGGCCCCGGGCATCGGCGGCTCTTCCCCGCGATCGGGCTCTCGCTCGCGGTGTTCGGCCTCGGTTACGTGGCGATGGGGCAGGCGCCGTCCCTCACGATCGCTGCCGTGATGATCTGCGTCGCGCACTTGGGCGGGGGGTCGCAGTGGATGCTCTCCACGTACGGCCTCCAGGTGCTGGTCCCGGATCACATCAGAGGGCGGATCTTCGGCTTCGATTACATGCTGATCACGCTGTCGCTCTCGCTGTCCGCGCTCGTCGCGTCGGCGGTCGCCGATCAGATCGGCGCGCCGAACACCGTCACGATCCTCGGCGGCGTCGCGCTCGTGTGGGCCCTCGTGTGGTTCGTGCTCAGCCGAGGCGTTCGCAGGACCGGGCTCAACGGCTCCACCTCGCCGGAGCCCGACGCCGGGTCCGAACCGATCCCCTCGATCAGCTGAGGACTAGCCGATGGGCGGGAGGCGTCGCCGGTGGGGCGGTGGAAGGCTCCGACGGGCTCCCGAACGACACGCCGGGGGCGCCGGCTTCGAAGCTCACCTTCGGGACGCCCTCGTCCCCGCGGAGCGCCTCCTCGACCTCGAAGAACTCTTCCTCCTCGAAGTGGAACAGGTTCGCGACGACGTTCGAGGGCACGGACTGGACACGTCGGTTGTAGTCGCGGACGTTGGCGTTGTAGAAGCGCCGGGCGGTCTGGAGCCGGTCCTCCGTGTTCGTGAGCTCGGCCTGCAGCGCCAGGAAGTTCTGGTTCGCCTTCAGGTCGGGGTAGTTCTCGACGACCGCGAACAGCTGCCGCAGGGCGGCCACGAGCGGTCCCTCCGCCGCCGCCTGCTCGGCGGGCGAACCGGTGGCGCCGGTCGCGTTCGCCCGAGCGCGCGTGACGTTCTCGAACACCTCGCGCTCGTGGGCGGCGTAGCCCTTCACCGTCTCGACGATGTTGGGGATCAGGTCGTAGCGGCGCCGGAGCTCCGTGTCGATGTTCGCCCACGCGTCCTTGATCAGGTTCTTCTGCGAGACGAATCGGTTGTACGAGACCACGCCCGCGATCGCGAGCACCACGACGATCGCCAGCACCACCCAGAGGACTTCCACGTTCCGCTCCCTTTCGTTCGCTTCGGCCGAACCCGAAGCCTACCCCCTCGGGTACAGAGAGCTCACGACGGCCGGGATCTGCTGCCGGAAGGTCTTCACCGTGCCGAACAGATGGATCATCCCGGCCGGCGCCACCCTCCTGCACGAGCACAGGAGCCGGTCACCCACGACCTCGAACGCATACCCGTCCCCATGGCGCAGGAGCCAGTCCATCATCCGACCGTCGCAGAACGCGGTCGCGAACCGCTCGTCACCCTTCACCGTGAACCTACGGTTGAACGCCTCGGATTCGAACTCGATGTCGCGGAACGTGAGCGCGTCCGCCAGCCGGGTGAACACGTTCTCCTCGCTGATCTGCAGCGGCGGACAGCCCGCATCGATCCCGGTGAGCACACAGTCGAATCGCGAATACGACCGAGACGTGTGTCCCTTCGAGTCGGTCGATTCCTCGTAGTACCAGTAGTCGAACGCCCTGATCTCGAGACCCTTCCACTCCCCCCAACAGACGTTCTCGACACCCCGTCCGTCTCCTCGTTGGAAGAGGGCGAACGGCTCCCCGAGGGTGTCGAACGGATCGTCGATCGAGAAGTCCAGGCCGTGTCCCAGTGCCAGCGCATGGAACTCCCGCTGGCGCTCGAGCTTGCGTTGGTGTTGGTAGTACGCGAGAGCCGCGACCAGCACGCCGAACAGGAGGAAGAGGAGCAGCGGGACCGTGCCGTCCATGCCCGGAGTATCGACCTGGTCGCGCTCGGAGCCAAGGTCACTCCCCCGGATCAGCTGAGAGCGGTGGTGCCACCCCGTGTCATCGGTCCGGGCCGAACAGGGATGCGAGGATCGGAGGACCCGATCGAGGAACGTCCGCATCGTCTCCAGCGCCCACCCCACGTCTCCGTCCGGCCGCCGCGGGGTCCGGCAGAGGAGCGTCCGAGATCTCGAAGCCGGTATCGGACGGCAGCGCCTCGAGCCACGTCATCGTCCGACCGTCGATCAAGGCATGGGGCGAACCGAGGAGCAACGCACGTCGAACGCCCGGTTGAAGCTCTCGAGCTCGAACTCGATCCCGCGGCCCACGAACGACGCGGCGAGGCGGGAGGCGAACCCTTCCGGAACGATCGACGGGTTCGGCCACCCCTGCGACAGGGACGCGGCGGAACACGTGAAGTACCGGTAGTCGTTCCGGCACGGATCGCTCGACCTCGCGAACCAAGAGTCCATCACGACCACCTCCGTCCCGCGCCACGTTCCCCAGGACGTGTTCTCGATGTCCTTCCCCCCGGCCGCGTGCCCCAGCAGCGCGAACGCCCGCTCGAAGAATCCGAACGGGTCACCAGGTTCCGAGCGGAGGCCGAGCCAGCGGGCCTGCTCCCGATGGAGCTC
>JAJNBA010000023.1 GCA_021155985.1 Actinomycetes bacterium | reverse complement strand
ACGGCCATGATCCCGACGGCCGCGGCGAGTGCCGTGGCCGTCGCCGCGTTCGGCTTGAGCGACAGCAGCACGCGGGAGAACGTGAACAGGACGACAACGATCGCCACCAGCGCCCCGATGGGGATCAGGATCGGCAGGAGGAGGCTCTGCCGCTCGCCGCTGTCGCTCATCGGCCCATCCCCGCGCGGATCTCTCGCTCGACGTTCCGGAACTTGAGCGCGTCCCAGCCCGTGGTCGTCTCCTCGTGACCCCATCGGAAGAAGATCACGGCGATCACGACCCAGAGGATCGCGCCGCCGACGAGCTTCATCACGAGTCCGGCGACGAGCTGGTCGGTGAGGGCGTCCATCCCCCAGATCCGAGGGAATGTGGCGTAGATCGGATACAGCGGTTCCGTCCCGAACGTCAGGAACGACGCCGGGATCGTCGGCGCGAGGGACTGGAAGAAGAGGTAGAGGAGCTGCCCGGGACTCGAGACCGGAGGGAGCTCGGGCAGCGGCGAGAGGACCGGCCACCACATCACGATCGCGGAGCCGAGGAGCAGCGTGTGCAGCGAGAAATGTGCGAGCTCGGAGCGGACGGAAAGAGAGACGACCTCGGGCCAGTGCATGAAGAGGAGCACGCCGTTGGCGACGATCAGCGCCACGAGCGGTCGTGTGAGCAACGCCCATACGGCCCGTCGCGGACCGCGTGGGAAGATCGCGCGCCACATCCAGGCTGGCGTCCCCGTGAGCAGCAGCGGTGCCGCCACGAACGTGAACAGCATGTGCTGCACCATGTGCATGCTGTAGAGGTAGCTCTCGGCGAGATCGTGGATCGGCCAGCCGGCGCCCACGAGAAGCGTCGCGATGCCCCCGAGGAACCGAGCGCGATGGCGGGCATCGAGTCGTTCCCCTGTCTTCCGCTCGTGCCGGGCGGCCGCCACAAGGAACACGGTGGCGAGCCCGCCAAGGATCGCGAGGACGTCCAGATGGACGTGGAACGGGGGCAGGGCCATCAGGCGAACACCCGGAACGAGATCAAGACGACGAGATACAAGACAGCAGCGCCCGAGAGCCCCATCACGAAGAACCGCGCGTAGCGCCGGTCGTCGAACCTCAGGTGCATGAACCACAGGACGACCAGGGCGAACTTCACGACCGCCAGGATGAACAGAGTTGGGATCAGGATGGATCCGGACACTCCAGCGTAGGAGGCCGCCACTTCGAGGGCAGTCAGGACCGCGAGAACCACACCGATCCGGATGTACTCCTTCGGACTGGGGTGACCCCCGGCGTGGGCGCCGCCGGTGTCAGCGTCGTGTCGCTCCTCAACCTCCACTCATCCCCCCGGCGTCGGCGTCGGGACCAGGTACACCACGGTGAAGATCACGATCCAGACGATGTCTACGAAGTGCCAGTACAGCCCCACCATCTCGATCGGGAACGAGGGATCCGCCGGCAGGCGCCGGGCCGACGACAGCCCGACGAGCGAAAGCAGCATCAGGACGCCGACGGTGACGTGGACCCCGTGGAACCCGGTCAGCACGTAGAACGTCGTCGAGAAGAGGTTCGTCGAGAGCCGGAGGCCCTCGTCGTAGAACGCCGTGAACTCGTAGACCTGTCCTCCGACGAACGTCGTGCCGAGCAGCGCGGTCGTGAGGAGCCACAGCCGCATCCGGCCGGTGTCCCGCTCCTGAGCGGCGGAGAGCGCGAGCACCATCGTCAGCGAGCTGGCGAGCAGGACGAACGACGAAACCGACGTGTAGGGGATATCGAAGACGTCGGCCGGGAACGGCCCCTCCTCGCTCCTCCCCCGATACAGCACGTACGTGGTGATCAATGCGCCGAACAACATGCACTCGGACGCGAGGAAGATCCACATCGCGAGCTTCGTGTGCGGCAGCCCGGTGGTCGTCTCGGGATGGTCGGCGGCGTGCCCCTCGCCGTGCGCGATCGCGACGTCGGCCATCGCTATCCGTCCTCTTCGGACACGGACGGCTCCATCGCCCACCCATAGAAGCCGATGAGCGCGGTCGCGAAGCCGACCCCGACGAGCCACCACCAGGAATAGAGCACGCCGTAGGCGATCACCGGCATCCCGAGCGCCGCGACGAGTGGCCAGTACGACGGGCTCGGCAGGTGGATCGCTTGCCAACCGTCCGCGTGGTCCGCGTCGTGTCCGTTCGCCGCTCCGGCCTGCGCGGGTACCAGCCGGCCTGTCCGCTCGTCCTCGACGTACTTCCGGTGCCAGAACTCGTCCAGCGCGTGCACCGTGGGGATCTCGTCGAAGTTGTGGACCGGCGGCGGTGAGGTCGTCATCCATTCGAGGGTCCGTGCGTCCCAGGGATCGGCGACGTCGGCTGGCTTCGCCTTCGAGTGGCTGATCACGACGTTGACGATGAACAGCAGAACCGAGATGGCGATGAGGAACGCGCCGACCGTGGCGGCTTGGTTCCAGAACGTGAGACCGAGCGACTCCGGGTACGTGTAGGTTCTCCGGATCATCCCTTGCAGGCCGAGGATGTGCATCGGCCCGAACGTCAGGTTGAACCCGATCGTCATCAACACGAACTCGATCACTCCGAGCCGCTCGTTCAGCAGGCGCCCGAACACCTTGGGCCACCAGTAGAACATCGCGCTGAAGAAGGCGAACACGCCGCCTCCGAAGATCACGTAGTGGAAGTGGGCAACGATGTAGTAGGTGTCGGTCTGCTGGTAGTCGGACGGGACGATCGAGTGCGTCACGCCCGATAATCCGCCGATCACGAACATCATGATCCCGCCAAGCGTGAAGAGCATCGCCGACGTGGGTCGGATGTCACCGCGATAGATCGTGCCCATCCAGTTGAAGATCTTGACGCCGGTAGGGACCGCGATGATCGCTGTCGAGACGCCGAAGGCGGTGTTGGCCACCGGCCCCAGTCCCGCCGCGAACATGTGGTGGGCCCACACACCGAACCCGATGAAGCCGATCGCGATCCCGGAGAACACAACGAACTGATACCCGAAGAGAGGCTTCCGCGAGAAGACCGGCAGGACCTCCGAGAAGATGCCGAAGGCCGGGAGGATAAGAACGTAGACCTCGGGGTGCCCGAACAGCCAGAAGAGGTGCTGCCAGAGGATCGGATCCCCACCCGCCGTCGGATCGAAGAAGTGCGTCCCGAACTGCCGGTCGAAGAGCAACTGGAACAGCGCCACCGTGATGATCGGGAGCGAGAACACGAGGAGCAGCTGCACCACGAGACCCATCCACACGAAGACCGGGACGCGGAACAGCGACATACCGGGTGCGCGCATGTTGATCACGGTGACGGCGAGGTTGACCGCGCCGGCCGTCGAGGCGATGCCGGTGATGATCAGGCCAAGGGCGTAGAACGTCGGGCCGATCGTGGGGTCGAAGATCGAGTTCGGCGCATAGCAGAACCACCCGCAGTTCGGGGCACCGCCGAGGAAGAAGCTTGAATAGAGGAAGAGACCGCCGAAGAGGAACACCCAGTAGCTGTAGGCGTTCAACCGTGGGAACGCGACGTCCCGCGCGCCGATCATCAGCGGGATGAAGTAGTTGAAGAACGCCGCCGCCATCGGCATCACGAACAGGAAGATCATCGTGATCCCATGCATCGTGAAGACCTCGTTGTATTGGTCGGCGTTGAGCAGCGTGCCATCGGGCCCGGCGAGCTGGGTACGGATCAGCAGCGCCTCGACGCCCCCCACGACGAAGAACACGAACGCTGTCGCGCCGTAGAGGATCCCGATCTTCTTGTGGTCGATGGTCGTGAACCAGCTCCGGACGCCGGTCATCGCCATCGGTCGCCGGAGGATCCCCTCTCGTCGGGCGGTGGTGGTCACGGTCGCCATCGATCATCCACTCCGTCGTCGTACGTGCGGTCTCACTTCAAGCTGTACAGGTAGGCCACGAGTGCGTCGATCTCGTCCTCCGATAGATGGTAATCCGGCATCTTCGAACCGAGCTTCACGGCGTCTGGGTTCCGGAGCCAGGCCTCCAGCGCATCGCGATCCGAAGTTTCCCAGTTGCAGCCCGCGAAACACTCGTGCGTGGGATCGGCGAAGTGCGTCAGGTCCGGACCCGCTGGGGCAGTCGCGTCCGTCCCTCCCACGGCGTGACACGTGACGCAGGAGCCGCGACCGTCCGAGAGGGGCTCGAGGAACAGATCCATCCCCTCCCGAGCCAGGCCGGTCGGCGCGACCGACGCTTGCTTCTGGTTCTCGACCCATGCCTCCCAGTCTTCGGCCGCGAGCGCGCGCACCCGCACGAGCATCCGCCCGTGCTGGAGCCCACAGAACTCGGCGCACTGTCCCTCGTACATACCCGGATGGTCCGCTTGCATCAGGATGTGGTTCGTTCGGCCGGGCACGACGTCCTGTTTGCCGGCGAGTTCCGGGATCCAGAAGGAATGGATCACCATGTAGTCCCTGGCCTCGGCATCCCCCCCGATCCCCCCGCCTGCTCCCTCCAGGGAGAGGTAGATCACCCGGTCCTCCGGGATCACGAGGACGTCCGCAGCCCTGATCGACGCCCCGTCCCCGTATGACGTGCGCATGTCGTCGTCCGTGTACTCGAAGTCCCACCACCACTGAAGGCCGCGGACCGTGACGTTGATCGCATCGTCCGGGGGCTTCCGCGCGAGGTCCCAGATCGTCGCGACGGTGGGCACCATCACGCCGGCCAGGATCAGCGCGGGAGCGATCGTCCAGCCGATCTCCAGTCGGGTGTTGCCGTGGACCTGCGCCGGTATGCGCTCGCGGCCCTTGCGGTGCCGGTACCGGATCGCGATCCACACGATGCCGCCCTCGACGACGATGAAGACGAAGACCGCGACCCAGAAGACGGGGATGAAGAGGTCCTTCAGCTTCTCGGCATAGGGACCCTGCGGCTGGAGGGTGTCCTGGGTGGCCTCGGGTGCACAGCCGCTCAACAGGAGGAGGAGGCCGATACCGGCCGCCGCCCAGAGCAACCTCTTCCGCACGTCCGACGATCCACAGGTTCACTGCGTAGTAGGTGATCAAGAGCGACACGAAGCCGACGACGGCGATGACGGCGGCGCGGCGGCCCTTCCACCCGGCGGTGGAACGCGCGTGCAGGTACCCCGCGAAGATCGTCCACGTGACGAACGACCACGTCTCCTTCGGGTCCCATCCCCAGTAGCGCCCCCACGCGTCCTGCGCCCAGACCGCGCCGGCGATCACCGCGAACGTCCAGATCGGGAACGCGAACGCGATCACGCGGTAGGCCACGCGGTCGAGTGCCGCGGCGGACGGCAGGATGCCGCCGCGCGCCGGCTCGGGGGCGGGCGTGCCGGCCCCCTCCGGATCCGGGAGGAGGTCGTGCGGCGCGTCGACCTCGATCGCACCA
This sequence comes from Actinomycetes bacterium, assembly GCA_021155985.1. Taxonomy (GTDB): domain Bacteria; phylum Actinomycetota; class UBA4738; order UBA4738; family HRBIN12; genus JAJNBA01. The sequence continues at coordinate 53,484 of JAJNBA010000023.1, read as the reverse complement.
CCCATGATCGGTGGCGGCGTGCGGTCGCGGAGGACGGAGAGCGCCCGTCGCTCCGAGCGGTCCTTGACCAGGAACAGGATCGTCGCGATCCCGCCGATCGCGAACAGCGACGAGCCCGTGATCGCCGCGACGACGTGGATCTTGATCCAGTACGAGTTGAGCGCCGGCTGCAACGGGCTCGGCTCCACCGGGAAGAAGATCGCGGCCACCGCGAGCGTGAGCACCGAGAACATCAGCGAGAAGCCCGTGAGGGTCTTGATCCTCGCGACGCCCTCGACGAGGACGAGCGTGCCCACCACCACGAGGAACGCGAGCACCGTCGAGTACTCGAACATGTTGCCCCAGGGCACGCGCTGCGCCGCCACCCCCCGCGATACGATCGACACGAGGTTGGCCGTGGCGCCCGCGATCGCGACGAGGCGAGCGACCTTGCAGAGCAGATCACGCCGGGCCGCGAGGTAGGCGAACGACAGGACCATCGCGCCGAGGTACAGCCACAGGGTCAGGTCGAACGCCGTGCTCGAGAGCCTCGCCGCGTTCACGACGTTCCCACCCGCTCCTCCGGACCCGGTCGTTCGGTGGTTCGCTGCGCGGCGGGCGACCGTGCGCCGACGGCCCGCACGATCGCATCGAACTCGTTCTCGAAGGAGTCCTTCCGTTGCAGCGCGAAGCCTCCGATCTTCACGAGGGCGCCGCCGGGGGCGGCCTCCGCTCGGACCCAGACCTTCCGTCGGGAGACGTACAGCGCGGGGATCAGTCCCACGAGGACGAGGATAGCGGCGGCGAGGACCAACGGGATGCCGACGTCCTTGCTGATCCGGAGGACCGAGTACTGCCGGAGCTCCGGGAAGGACAGCGTGAGCTGACCCACGCCGGGCACCTCGGTCCCCTCGCTGCCGGCGGCGTGGAGGTCGCCGCGCGCGACCCGCCGGAGTCCCGTCGTTTCGATCGACGATCGCGCCGGATCGGCGATCCGGCCCACGTACACCGAGTACCGGATGAAGGGGTCGAACTGGACGAGCATCGGCGTGGGCCGGCCGGTGAGCTGGAGGTTCGCGAACGCGCGGTAGTCCGACCAGAGCTCGAGGCTGATCATCACGTCCGGCTCCGGTGCGGTGAGCTTGATCGCGCCGCGCCACGGCATCGCGGTCGCGGGCACGCCGTCCGGCGGATCGTCACGCGTCATCTCGATCGGCGAGGACCACATCGACTCACCGTCGAGCTCGGCCGTCACCACCGGGGCCCAGCCGAACCCCTCCTGGAAGATCCGGATCCCGTCCCGGGACGTCGGATGGTTCACGCGGATCTCCTCCACCCCCTGCAGCGATCCGTCCAGGTCACGGAACCGGAGACGGGAGACGAAGTCGATCGGCAGTCCGTTCCGACGGTAGCTGTCGTCGAAGTCCAGCAGCTCGATCCCGAGTCCCGTGTGTGCTCCTCCGAAGTATCGCCCCGTCCGGAGCTCGCCGTCGTAGTTCGCGCGCGCGTCGATCCACGTCTCACCTTCGGTTACGACGGCGCGGCCGGTGAAGCCGGTCCCCTTGCCCACGATCACCCCGACCAGGAGGAGGAAGAACGCCCAGTGGAACAGGAGGCTCCCGACCTCGCGGAGCACGCCCTTCTCCGCGGCGACGCCGTCGTCCTGCCGGGAGACGCGGAAGCGCTTCCGTCGCAGGTAGCGGGCCGCGTCCGCCGCGACCACGTCCGGGCCGTGGTCGACCCGGAGCTCGGCGTGATGCCGGAACGCGTCCAGCTCTCGGGCCTGGACGGGTCGCTGCCGGAGTGCGCGCACCATCGCCCGGGTCCTCGGGAACAGGCACGCCGCGAGCGAGACGAACAACAGCGCCGTGATGAGCGCGAACCACCAGGACCCGTAGACGTCGAAGAAGCCCGCGCTGAAGAGGAACGTCCCCCAGACGCCATGGTCGTCGAGGTAGCGCCCGACCCGCTCCGGCGAGTTCGGGATCTGAGGCAACAGCGAGCCGATCACGGAGCCGGCGGCGAGGATCAACAGGAGGATCAGCGCCGTCCGCATCGAGCGCAACGTGCGCCACACGAGCGCCACGGACCGGCGGACGGTGGCGTCGGACGTCGTCGTCATGGCGTCCGGATGCTAGCCCGCACCTAGAGCCCGGGAGCGAACCGCGCCAGCGGGAGGAAGACCTGACGGAAGAGTCCCGTCATCAACAGGACGCCCACCACGACCAGGAGTGCACCCGAGACCCCGGCGATCACCCGGTAGTGGCGCTTGACCCACCCGAGGCTTCGGACGAGGCGGTCCGCCCCGATCCCCACGAGGAGGAACGGGAGCCCGAGACCGAGCGAGTACACGACGAGGAGAGCCGCACCTTTCACCGTGCCGCCGCTCGCCGCGATGGCGAGGATGCCCGCGAGCACCGGCCCGATGCAAGGCGTCCAGCCGGCTGCGAAGGCGACGCCGAGCGGGAAGGCCCCGGCCCGGCCCGGTCGCACTCGCTCGAGGAGCGGCCGGCGCTCCGTGTACAGGCCCGGGGACCCCCGACCGAACGCGTACCCGAGCATCAGCAGACCGAGCGCGAGCACCACCAGCCCCGCGAGGCGCTGGAACCAGGGATCGCGGAAGAACCCGACGAACGTCCCGGCGAACGCGCCCAGCAGGGTGAACACGATCGTGAAGCCGAGGATGAACAGCAGGATCGGCACGAGGGGTCGCCGGCCCTCGCCCTCGGTCGCCCGGCTCCCGGTGACGAACGAGACGTAGCCCGGCACCAAGGGCAGGACGCAGGGGCTCGCGAAGGACACGACCCCGGCCACGAAGGCGAGGGCGGGCGCCCACCACGACGAGAGCCCGGTGTCGACCATTCCCCCCACCATCGTGCTCAGTTTCCCACCGGTCGTGCTTGCGGGCGGGTTGTCTGTGCCTTGGTCGCGACATAGTGTGGAGGCGCTCGTGAAAACCTTCACGAGTGGGAGGCGGGGGCCCAGCGGCCACGCGAAGCCCTCCGAGGCCCGGTTGTATGATTCGCCCGCCCATGGAGCAAGCGAGCGCATGAGCCAGGTCGAGACCGTAGCCAGAGCGCCGATCCAGACCGTCAAGCGCCGTGTCGAGTCGTTCCTGCGGGACTTCGAGTGGTCGTGGACCAGCGCGGTGCTGTTCTCGATGGCGCTCCTGTTCTTCCTGCTGATCACCACCTCCGTGATGCCGTCGTGGTGGATGTACTACGCCGAGCAGGTCCTCGGGTGGCAGGGCCCCACGGACCTCGAGGCGTTCCTCCGGGATCCGTTCAACACGGGCGGGGGCTTCTTCTCGCGCGAGTCGTTCCTCTGGCTCTCCTACGAGGGTCTGCTCATGCTGCGGGACGCGATCGCGATGGGCCTCACGACCGGCCCGATCATCACGGTGCTCGTGGTTTCCGCCGTCCTGCAGAACTGGCGACGCAAGCTGCGCGGGCAGTCCGGCGACGTCCGACCCACCGGCGGGTACCGGTAGGAGCTGAGCGATGCCCTTCACCAAGACCGAGGTCGACATCCACGAGGATTACACGCTCGAGGCGGTCGATCCCGCGTGGCTCAGCGAGGGCGTGAAGTCTCCCAAGCACCTGATGCTGGACCCCGACAACTGCATCCTGTGCCGGGCGTGCGAGGACGTCTGCCCCTGGAACTGCATCTTCATGCTCGCCCCGGACATCGTCGAAGGCGCGCAGACGTCGGCGGCCGAGGCCGAGGTGATCAACTCGACGGCGATCTTCGTGGTCGACGACAACGCGTGCACGCGGTGCTCGGTGTGCGTCGACCGGTGCCCGACGGACACGCTGTACTATGCGCGGCTGCCGGAGGGCTCCGGCGGTCGAAGGACGATGGCCGAGGTCCCGACGTCCCAGGCGGCGGAGGAATGATCGCACCGGCCGCGAGAGGGGGAACGCGTTGAAGCTGAAGCCCCCGTCGCCGAGCGAGCTCGGCGACCGTCTCCGGGACTCGGAGGTCTGGAAGTCGATCTTCCGGCCGGGCTCGATCTTCCGGAAGGGCTACAAGGACACCTCGCGCGACCGCGCCCTCGCGACGATGAACAACGTGCTGTACCACCTCCATCCGGTGAAGGTGAAGCGGCACGGGTTGAAGCTGACCTACACGTTCTGCCTAGGGGGCCTCTCCTTCTTCCTCTTCATCCTGCTCACGGTCACGGGCATCTTCCTGATGTTCTTCTACCGGCAGCAGGCAGACATCGGTGGCGCGCAGGCTTACACGGACATGCAGGGCATCCGCACGACCGTGTTCTTCGGCGACTTCGTCCGGAACCTCCATCGATGGGGCGCCCACCTGATGGTGTTCAGCGTGGCGCTGCACATGGCACGGGTGTTCTACACCGGCGCCTACAAGCCCCCGCGCGAGTTCAACTGGGTCGTCGGCGTCATCCTCCTCTTCCTCACGCTCGGCCTGTCGTTCACCGGCTACCTGCTGCCCTGGGACCAGCTCGCGATCTGGGCGGTGACCGTCGGGACCTCGCTCGCCGGCTACTCGCCGTTCATCGCGAAGCAGATGAACTTCCTCCTGCTCGGCGGCGTGGTCGTCGGGCCCGAGACGCTCTTGCGCTGGTACGTGCTCCACGTGCTGGCATTGCCGTTCGTGTTGGTGCTGTTCCTCGCGGTTCACTTCTGGCGGATCCGCAAGGACGGCGGGATCTCGGGACCGCTCTGATGGCGACGATCGGGGGTCGGTGATGGCGCGCGAAGACACTCCGCTCGACCAGGAGGTCTTCGACCGCGTCCTGAAGGAGCAGCTGGACGCGGGGACGGACAAGCGCGTCGCCGAGGGTCGCGCCCGCTCGGCGGCGGTCCGCGCCTACAAGACCGCCCATCCAGAGGAGGAGGCGGCGCCCGCCGCAGCGCCCGCCGCCGGAGGGAACGGGGAAGCCCAGGCGCCGGCGGCCGCAGCGGCGACGCCGGCAGCCGCGCCTGCGCAGGCGGCGATGGTGGCGGCCGCCCCCGCGAGCGCGCCCACCCGGACCGCGCCACTGCCCACGGGGAACATCCCCACGCCGAAGAAAGGCGCCCCGGACAAGCACCGGCTGCTCGCGCTGGTGCCACCGGAGGGGATCCAGCGCGTCGAGCGGGAGCAAGGCGACCGCGTGAACGTGTGGCCTCACCTGCTGATCGAAGAGTTCGTCGCGATGTTCGTCCTGTCGGTGGGCCTCGTGGTGTTCTCCACGTTCCTGAACGCGCCGCTGCGCGAGCTCGCCAACGCCAACCTCACCCCGAACCCGTCGAAGGCTCCGTGGTACTTCCTCGGACTGCAGGAACTGCTGCGCTACTTCCATCCGATGGTCGCCGGGATCTCGATCCCGACGTTCATCCTCGTGGGTCTCGCCGCGGTCCCGTTCGTCGACCGGAACCCCAGCACCCGCCCCGGCGACAGGAAGATCGCCCTCACGCTGTTCACGATGATGTTCATGTTCGGCGCCGTGCTCACGATCATCGGCTCCTTCTTCCGAGGGCCCGGGTACAACTGGGTGTGGCCGTGGGCGCAGGGGGTGTTCTTCGACCTGTGAGGATGCTCGCCGCCTCCGCCGGGCTCGTCGCCGCGATCGCCGCGCTGCTCGGCATCCTGATCTTCGCGATCGCGTTCTTCGTCGTCTCGCTGCGTTCCTACCAACGCCAGCAGGAAGCCCTTGCCGCGTCGCAGGCGCGGGCGGCGGGCTTGCCTCCGCCGGCGTCGCGCGCCGCCGCAGTCTCGCGCAGGGACTTCTTCCGCAGGTCGTTGATCTCGTCGCTCCTCGTGTTCGGCGCGCAGTTCGGTGGGGCGTCGATCGCGTTCCTGTGGCCGAGCCTGAAGGGCGGATTCGGAGCGCTGATCGACGCCGGCGACCTCGGAGAGATCAAGTCGGCCGTGAGCTCCGGCGAGCCGTTCTACGTCGGGACCGGTCGTTTCTACATCGTGCCGTACAACGGCACGCCGAAGGGTGGCGTGGACTACGCGTCCGAGGGCGTCTCGGGCGAGGGCATCATGCCGCTCTACCAGCGATGCGTGCATCTCGGGTGCCGCGTCCCCTTCTGCGGCCAGTCCAAGTGGTTCGAGTGCCCGTGCCACGGATCGAAGTACAACCAGGCGGGCGAGTACCAGCTCGGCCCGGCCCCCCGTGGCATGGACCGCTTCCACATGGAGGTCGTGGGCGGCCGGGTCATGGTCGACACGTCCGAGGTCGTGCTCGGGCCCGCGCGCGGAACCGACACGATCGACCAGCCGCCGCAAGGCGCCTTCTGCGTGGCACCGGGATAGGGGCGGACGGGAGCATGCTCGCACTGTCGACGACCGCCGGGATCGCCCTCGCGATCGCGGGCGGTCTGATCGCGGCCGCCGCGGTGGCGGGCCTCGCGCTGCGCCAGCGGACACGCGAGACGGGCCCCGACATCCCCGAGGCACTCCGCCCCGGTCCCTCCGACGCCGCCCTCGAGACGCCGCTCCTGCAGAAGCTCCAGGGGTGGAGCGTCGTGATGCTCGCCTTCTTCGTCGTGTGGATCCCGGTGACGTGGATCTTCGAGCCGTCCACCAACCTGAACCAGGAGCACGAGCTGAAGGAGCTGGCCGTCGACCGCGGCGCGCGCTCGGTCCTGCCGTTCTCGGAGGAGAACCAGCTCGGGGTGGGGTGCGTTCGGTGTCACGGACCGGAGCTGACCGGAGGCATCATCCCGCTCGGCAACGGGTTCACCACGGCGCCCAACCTCACCAACGTCTGTGGGGGGCCGTCGGCTGGCCATGCGGCGATCTATTCGACCGATGACATCTACCAGGTGATCTCGGAGGGCCGGCCACCGTCGATGCCGTCGTGGAGCATCCGTTTCGAGGGCGCGCTCGACGACCAGCAGATCAACGACATCGTGTTGTATCTGGTGGAGCTCTCGTCGGAGGACGAGAGCGTGCCGTTCGAACAGAACGTCTGCCTGAACGAGGATGCCTCCGAGGCCGCCCTCGAGAATCCCGGCTCCAACCCGAGGGATCCGTGATGGAGACCTGTCTCGGATTCAACATCGACTGCGGCGTCCTCGTGAAGGGCGCCGGGGTGGTCCTGATGGCCTTCATCTTGTTCGTCGGGAGCGTGTACCTGCTCCTCACGGCGGTCCTCGGCCGCTGGATGGGCTACCTGGTCCTGATGGTCGCGTTCTCGGGGTGGATGATCGTACTCTCTGCGCTCTGGGCGTTCGGCTTCTACTCCCAGGGGGAGGACACGCCGGTGAACCTGGGGCCGCGGGGCGCGGAGCCCGCCTGGATCCCGCTCCTGGCCTCGACGGCCGACACCAGCGACCGCTACGAGAAGTTCCGTTCCTATCCCGAGGGACCGTGGGAGCAGCCGGCGCCGGGCGAGAAGTCGGCCGAAGTCCAGTCCGTGAGCGGGATCGTCAGCGACTTCCTGGCGGAGCACGCGAACGAAGAGCTCGAGATCCCCGAGGTGGACCCGACCGCCGTGACCGGCGTCGACTTCGCCGTGGACTCGATCCATTTCGCGAATGCCGGCGACACGCAGCTCGCCGTGGCCCGAGCGCACTTCCTCGAAGGCGGACCGCTCTGGACCGTGTCGCTGTACTTCGACGAAGGAAGCGTTCCGCGGTACTCCTACATGTTCCTGGCGGGGTCCGTGATCCTGTTCGCGATCCACCTGCCGCTTCTGGACATCGCCGAGCGCAAGCGCAAAGACTTCCTCACCGGTGGCGCGGCGCCGCCCTGGTACGGACCGGCGTGATGGGACGGGGCGAACGGCGGGAGGAGGTGGGAGCGTGATCGGTGCCGAGGTACCCCTTCTGGATCAGGGGAGCATCCAGTTCATCCTCCTCGGAGTGATGATCCTGGCCGTCTTCGTCGTCCTCTGGATCACGATCGCGAAGTAGTCTCCGGCGCTAGCGCGTCGGCGCGAACGCGACCGCCCCGCCCCGCCGCCGGACGTCGGCCAGCACCGCCTTCCGTTGTTCGTAGTACGCGAGGATCTGGAGCTCCACCGCCAGGTCCACGGATCGGACCGAGACGCCGGGCGGTGCCACGAGCGGGGCGGGCGCGAAGTTGAGGATCGAGCGGATCCCCGCGGCCACCATCCTGTCCGCGACGTCTTGGACCGCGATCGCCGGCGTGGCGATCACGCCGATCGCGAGCCCGAGCTCCTTGACCAGCTCGGGGAGCGTGTCGATGTGCACCACCTCGAGCTCCCCCACGCGTTCGCCGACCTTCGCCGGATCGACGTCGACGAGCGCGGCGACGCGGAACCCACGGTCGCCGAACCCCTTGTAGTTGGCGAGAGCGTGCCCGAGGTTCCCGATCCCCGCGATCGCGATCCCCCAGTCCTGCGTGAGCCCCAGCTCCCGCCGGATCTGGTGGATCAGGTAGGCGATGTCGTAGCCCACACCCCGGGTGCCGTAGGAGCCGAGGTGCGAGAGGTCCTTCCGAACCTTCGCGGAGGTGACACCGGCGGCCAGCGCGAGCTCCTCGGAGGACGCCACCGCGGTGCCGTCCGCGGCCATCCCGGCGAGCGCCTGGAGGTAGCGCGGGAGCCGCCCGACCGTCGCCTCCGGGATCGAGCGATCCCTCACGTGCGGCCCCGGCCGGTGCCTCATGGCAGGGAGCCTAGCCGAAAATGTGCCTGCGTTCACAAGTTCACGAGCGGCTCGGTCGATCCCTTTCGGCCAGCTGTTCCTCGAGCTGGATCGGATCGACCGTGACCTCGAACGCCTCCTCGCCGTCGATCTCGACGACGGGGATCCGGATCCCATACTCGAGCTCGAGCTCCTCGTCCGCCTCGATGTCGACCTCGTCGAACACGAACCCCAGCCGCGGTCGCAGGGACAGGACCGTCTCACGGGCGACGTCACAGAGATGGCACCCCGGGCGCGTGTAGAGGACCACCCGATGTGCGTCGCCGGGAGCCGGGCCTCGATCCGATCCGCGCGGGCCCGGCATCGGCCGATGGTAGCGTGCCGCGCCGAGAGCGATGAGAGACGGCGACCGGGAGGATCTGGAGCTGCACCGGCGCCTCTCCACCGGCGATCGAGGAGCCTTCGACGAGCTCTACCGCCGCTACTCCCCCACGGCGTACGGGATCGCCTTCCGGCTCACGGGACAACGTCTGCTCGCACAGGACGTGGTCCACGACGCCTTCCTCGCGCTCTGGCGAGCGCCGGAGGCCTTCGACGCCGCCAGAGGCGCCTTCCGGACCTTCTTCCTCTCGCTCGTCCATCATCGGGCGGTCGACACGATCCGGCGCGAGGAGCGCATCCGGGCGCGCCAGGATCGGGCGGCGAACCTCGAGCCCGTCGTGGACGAAGACCCCTCGGAGCGTGTTGTGGACGACGACGACCTCTCCGAGCGCCGTCGCGACGTCCGGGAAGCGCTCCGAGACCTCTCCGCAGAGCAACGACAGGTGCTCGAGATGGCCTATTTCCGAGGGATGACCCAGGTGCGGATCGCCGAGGAGCTCGGGATCCCGCTCGGCACGGTGAAGACGAGGACGTTCGCGGCGCTCCGCAAGCTCCGTGGGGCGCTCCGGACCGACGATCGAGGAGACGTGTGACGCCGACAGGAACACCACCGGAAAGCCCACGGTCAGGAGGGCCACGCACGGACCCCCACGAGGCCGACCGGGCTGACGAGCTGCTCGCCGGGTACGCGCTCCGGAGCCTCTCCGGGGAGGACGCCGCGGAGGCCGACCGTCTGCTCTCCGAGCACGTGCCGGGCTGCGCCAGGTGCCGAGAGACCCTCATGGCGTTCAGTGACAGGGTCGCGGACCTCGCCCTCGGGGTCGACCCGGTGGCGCCACCCGAGACCCTGCTCCCCCGCCTCCATCGCGAGCTGGAGCCTCGGACGGCGCGCCCCGCACCAGGCAGGTGGGTGGCGGTGGCGTCCGGGGTCGCCGCGATCCTGGTCGTGGGAGGTCTCACCGTCTCGCTCGGATTGCGGGCGGGCACCCTCCAGACGAGCAACGACCTGCTGGGCGACGCCCTCGCGTTCTCGCAGCGTCCAGACGCCGACACGGCGCGACTGGACACGTCCGAACCCACCGAGCTCTCCGCGATCTCGGCTCCGGACGTCGACCACTTCTTCTTGGTCGGAAGGGACCTGCCTGACGCGCCGGCGGGGTTCGTCTACGGCGTCTGGCTCTCCGATCGGAGCGGCATCGAAGCCATCTACGCGGGATCGTTCCTCCCGGACTCCGGCATGACGGTCGTCCGCGTTCCGTTCGATCGGCTCCGGTTCGACCTCGTGTTCGTCACGCTCGAGCGGGAGGGCACCGTGCCGGACGAGCCCGGGGACGTGGTCTGGGAGGAAACGGCCGCCGCCTAGTCGGACGGATCGCCGAGGCGTTCCCGCATCTCCCCGAGCACCGGCGACCAGCGCACCGAGAAGAACGGGTTCAGCTCGAACGCCTCGTCCAGGAACACGCGCGCGGCGTCCCGGTCACCCAGCCGGAGCCTGATCATCCCCGCGTGGAACAGGAACAGGGCGTTGCGTGTGCCCAGTCGGAGGGCCTGCTCCGAGGCGGCGGCGGCCTCCCGGTAGCGGCCGTTCGCGTAGAGCGCCCACGCGAGGGAATCGGCCACATGGACGCTCGTGCGCTTCCTCCACTCGGCGCGGGCGGCGCGGAGCGCCGCCCGCGCCGCGCCGGGACCGGCGTGATCCGCTTCGAAGAGCGCGATCTCGAGGTCGGTGTTCACGCCGTTCGCGCGGAACAGGCGTGCCTCCGCGCGGACGAGGTCGAACTGAGCGGCGGCGGCCTCGCTATCACCCGCCGCCGAATAGAGATCGCCGAGGGTGGCCACGTGGTCCGGCGAGGGGTACCGCACCGCCAGCCGCTCATATGCCGCGATCGCGGCGGGGAGGTCGCCGGAGGCCCACGCGACGAGCCCCAGGCCCGCCGCCGCCTCCGTCGAGTCGGGGTCGGCGGCCCACGCTCGCCGGAACCACTGACGAGCGTCCCCGATCCGGCCGGTTCCGAAGTGGAGCTTCCCGATCTGCGCCGCCGCCCAGGCGACGTCCGGCCGGCTCGCGGCCACGTCGAACGCCGCCCGCATCGCGTCGATCGATCCGGCCACGTTGCCTCGGAGCTCGAGCGCGTAGCTGACCCTGGCATACGACGCGAGATCCGGTCGGGTGTCGACCATCCGCTGGAACGACGCGAACGCCGCACGGTACCGTCCGAGCTCGAGCTGAGCGTCCCCGAGCACCCCGTAGGCATCGGCGTCGAAGGGAGCGGTTCGGACGGCGCCGCGCCCCCACCGGAGGGCGTCGGCGAAATCGTGCCGCGCGGCCGCCAGGGAGCTGAGCCCCACGAGCGCTCCGGCGTTGCCCGTCGGCTGCAGCGCGAGCGAGCGCCGGAGGGCGGTTCGGGCGAGCTGATACGCCGACGGATCCGACGTGATCCGAGCCTGCTGGACGTAGGCGGTCCCGAGGGCCGCCGAGGCCTCCCAGTCGTTCGGTACGGCCTCGAGGCGACCCTCGAGCGACGAGATCGCGGCATCGAGCGTGCCGGCAGCGGACGCCGGGAAGAGGAACGCATCCGCCGAGGCGCCCCTCGTGATCGGCTCAGGTCGGGTGCTCGGATCGCTCGGGTGTCCGAGTGCCCCGACGACGAACACGACCACCGCGAGTCCCACGGCGGTCGCGATCGAGACGACTCGAGCCTTCATGACGGTCCTCCGGGGAGGAGGAGTGGCCGCCGCAGCGGCCACTCCCCTTCCTCCCTCGTTCCTCAGGGCACCGCGTGTGGGTCGGCGTCCGACCCGGAGTGCGGGTACGCGACGTACGGGAACTCCGACAGGAACGACGCATCGTTCTCGTCCACGCCGTCGGCCAGGCCGTCGGCGTCCGTGTCGTGACCGGGGATCAGGACCCCCATCACGACGCGCAGAGCGATGTCGATGATGTCGTCGCTCAGACGACGGCCGTTCGGGAACCCGGCGATGTCGCCGTCGATCGCACCGAGCGTCGAGCAGTCCACCATGCACGGCGCGACGTCCATGTTCAGCCGCAGCATCTCCGCCGCACGGACGTCGTCCGGCCTGTTCAGGCCCGGCAGACCGGTGAGGAACACCTGCACCAGATCGGCCCGCTGGACCCCTGCCTTGTCACCGTTGGAGTCCGGAACCTCGGGGAACAACGCGCCGTAGACCGCTGAGATCAGGTGGGGCAGCTCGGGGTCGTTCACCTTCGGCAGGAAGGCGGCGTCACCGCGCGGGTTGGACCCGTTGAAGTAGTCCTTGAACCCGATCGGCACGACGACCTCGTTCACGAGCGGCATGCCGAGTCGCGAGACTTGGACGGTCGGTCCCTGCCACTCGATGGACCCGTCCGCGCCTTGGATGCGGATCGACGGTCGGGACGCGGTGGTCCAGACACCGATCACGCCGCCATCCGGCCCACGGAGCTGGCTCTTCGGCACCTCGAGGACCATCGTGTTGACGTTGAAGCCGTCCAGCGTGTCGTCGCCGGCCTCCGAGAAGTCCCCGCCGTAGAGGAGGTCGAAGACCCGGAGGTCGAGGAAGAACGGGTCGTCGGATTGACCGACCCAGCTCCGCCTGCCGCTCCCGGCAGACCGCACGCCCGCGTCGAAGAGGTCGGCGTTGTACCCAGGCATCGACGCGTCTCCGACATGCGAGGGGACGACGCGCGCGTTGTCGAGCAGCTTGACCGCGTTGTCTCCCTTGATGCGGGTCAGGTCGTAGGTCTGGTAGATGAGCAGGTTCTCGTCGTTCAGCGACGTCACCGGCCCGTTGTTGTAGATGAAGGAGTCCGGGCTGCGGTGATGCGTCGTGAACCGCCAACGGAAGATCACGTCGGGACGCGCGTCCCCGTCATTGTCGATGTTGATGTCGTAGTTCGTTCGCTCGGCCCAGAGGTAGAAGTTCGGGCCGCCCGCGGGCTCCTCGAACGGCATCCACGAGCCGACGAGCGCGACCTTGTTCGGCGCGTCGTCCGGAACGAACGCATAGAGATCGGTCGCGTCGATCGGAGGATCGGCGGAGACCAACGGCGCTTCGCGGTGGCTGGACGCCGTCGAGGCGACCGGGCCGAGCCCGGCCAACGCCGCGACGGCGAGCGCCCCGGTGACGGCGAGCGCGGCGGCTCGCCTGATGCGTGAAGAAGACAAAGCTCTCCCCTCCTGAGGTCATGGGTTGGTTCGTGTCGATGGAGCGGAAGCACCACTCGTCCGCACCGCCCGTCGCCCGGGACCCTCCCGGTCGGACCCTGTGCCCCCTTCCCCACGGGCGCGGTCAGGCCCTGGTTCGCGCGCCGCGCGCGGGTGGATCACCCGCGAAGGGGTCAGTGCGCCGGAAGATCGCGCCGTTCGGATGCGGGACGTGACTCGCTCGCCCGGCGGAAACCGAGGAACATCACGGCGACACCGGCGAGCAACGAGAGCGAGAAGGCCGGGAGGTTGCCCAACGCGGCGAACGCGGAGCCCGCGGCGGCCGTGATCGTGGCCCCGGCCGCGACGAGCAGCGTCCCGATGAACCGGCTCCGCAACTCCGGACGTCCGCGCATCCGCCAGGCCGACCATGCCGCGCCGGCGACGAGGATCACGTAGGAGGGGATCGAGATCACCTGTGGGAGGCGATAGGCGGCTGTCCGGTCACCGAAGACCTCCTTGCCCGACGGGAGCCGCTCCGCCAGCGCCGAGGGATCGATCGCGGCGCCCCGGGTCACCGCGACGGTGTAGGCGAACACGAACGCCAGGATCACCCACACCGCCACGTCCAGGACCGGGCCTCGCCGTAGCAGATGGACCTCACCGGCGGCGAGCAGGGGGACGTTCAGCACCGCGCCGAGGATCCAGTACACCTCGAAGAGGGTGCGGCTCCACCCCGAAACGGCGCCCCCCGCCACCGCGAGGGAGGCCAGGCCGTACATCACGAGGGCAGCACACCACATCGCGAGATGGAGCCGCCGGGTGCGGGCGAACCGACGGGCGAGCACCGCCGCGAACGCGAACGCCACGACCGCGGCGGCGAGCGGGAACACCCACATGTGCCCACAGGATACGCATGGCCGGTCCGGGAGCAGCCGGTAGCATCGGAGCCATGGCTTCCCCGCCCGTGTTGTTCTCGTCGGCCGCATTCTTCGCTCGACCGCTGTCGTGGACCTTCCGACTCGCGGCAGAGTGCGGGTACCGCGGCGTCGAGGTGATGGTCACGAAGGACGCGGAGAGCCAGGATCCGGCGCTCATCCGGGCCCTGGCTGACGAGTTCGAACTCTCAGTGGGGGCGCTGCACGCTCCGTGCTTGCTACTCACGCGGAAGGTCTGGGGGACGGACCCGATCGAGAAGATCGACCGCTCCGTCGAGGCCGCAGCGGACGCCGGCATCCCCGTGGTCGTGGTGCACCCGCCCTATCGATGGCAACGGCCGTTCCGTCGTTGGCTCGTCGACGACCTCCCGAGCGTCGAGGAGCGCACCGGCGTCGCGGTGGCGGTCGAGAACATGTTCCCTGTTCGCGTCGCAGGCAGGGACCTCACGTTCCACTCGAACCAGGATCTGGACGTCCTCGAGGGGATGCACCACCTCGCGCTGGACACCTCCCATGCGGCGGTGGCTCGGCACGATCTGATCGAGGTTCGCCAGCTCTTCGGCGACCGGCTCCGGCACGTCCATCTGTCCGACAATGCCGGGAAAGGATGGGACTCCCACCTGCCGCCTGGACAGGGTGTGCTCGACCTCGACGGCTTCCTCGAGGACCTCGCGGAGTCCGACTACGAGGGCGCCGTGTCGCTGGAGGTCGATCTGCGTCCGGCGCTCGGCCACGACGAGCGGCTCGCAGCCGTGATGGTGGACATGCGCGAGCGAACGGAGCGGGCACTCGAGTCGGCCAGACGCGCCGCTCGGTGAGCGGCTAGCCTCGCCACGTGCGACGTCCGACACTGATCGTCCTGATCGTTCTGCTCGCGCTCTTGTTCGCCGCAGGGATCTGGCAGCTGCAGCTCGCCGGCCAGGACCACGGTCCGCTCCCGGGGCCGACCAGCCCGGGACAGCTCCCGAGCCCGCCGCCTGGATAGTCGATACCCTCGTCATCCATGCCCACGGACGAGACGGCACCGGAAGTGGAGCGAGACGCGTTCGCAGAGAAGCTGTTCCGATCCGTGCTGGGGTACTTCGACATCCTCTCGATCCATCTGGGCGCGAGGCTCGGCCTCTACCGCGCACTCGCCGAGGCTGGGCCCATGACCCCGCAGGAGCTCGGCCAGCGTGCGGACATCGCCGAACGGTACGCACGCGAGTGGCTCGAGCAGCAGGCGACGGCCGGGATCCTCACGGCCGAGATCCGAGATGACGGTGCGAACCGGTTCCGGTTGCCCGCCGGCCACGCCGAGGTGCTCCTGGACGGCGACTCGCTCTCGTTCATGGGGGCGAGCGTGACCCAGCTCATGTCGCTGCGCGGCGCCTTCGACGAGGTGGTGGAGGCGTTCCGGACCGGGGGCGGCGTGGCCTATGACGCGTACGGGGTGGATGGCGTGGAAGGACAAGGGGGCGCGAACCGGCCCACGTTGCTGACGACGTTGCCGAACGAATGGCTCCCCGCGATCCCCGAGGTGCACACGCGACTCTCGTCGAGCCCGCCGGCGCGGATCCTCGACGTGGGATGCGGGACGGGATGGTCTTCGATCGCGATGGCGACGGCGTACCCGACCGTCACCGTCGACGGGTTCGACCCCGACCGGACCTCGGTGGAGCTGGCCCGCCGCAACGCGGAGGCCGCGGGAGTCTCGGACCGCGTCCGCTTCCACCAGGAGGACGCGGGCGCACTCACCACCGACGAGCCGGTGGCCTTCGCGACGGCGTTCGAATGCATCCACGACATGGCCAGGCCGGTCGAGGTGCTGCGCGCGGTCCGTGCCGCGCTCGACGACGAGGGCACGATGCTCGTGGTGGACGAACGGACGAAGGAGACGTTCTCGGGTGAGCCCGATGAGCTCGAGGCCTACTTCTACGGCTGGAGCGTGTTCGATTGCCTTCCGTCCGGGATGTTCGAGCAGCCCTCGGCGGGCACGGGGACGGCGATGCGCCCCGACACGCTCGAGCGATATGCGTCCGAGGCCGGCTTCGCAGGCTTCGAGGTGCTCCCGGTCGCGCACGACACGTTCCGGTTGTACCTGCTCCGGGCGTCGTCCTAGGAACCCTCCACGACCACGACATCGCCGGCGGCCAGGCCGAGCATGAGCGCCGCGTTCCCTCGGTTGACCACGATCGCCAGGTGGCCGTCGGAATCGATGATCAGCCCCGGCTCGCGCTCCGGGAGCTCGGCGAACGTACCGGCGCGAGGCAGTCGCCGGCCGTTCACGACGAGGACGCGGCCCTCGGCGACCCCGGCGGCATCGAGGTCGAGCTCGGTCGCGTTCAGCTGCACGTTCCCGAACCCGTCGGTCGCGGTCACGCGCGCGCCCACGGCGCCGGCGGCCACCATCGGGCCGGGAACGTCGAGCCGCTCGAGCGAAGCAGCATCCAGGGCCGTCCCGAGGTCGCCGAGCGGTGTCCCTGCGGCGAGATGCGCGGCCGCCGGTGCGAAGACGTCCCTGCCGTGGAACGTGCGCGAGACCGGCGCGAGCAGGACGTCCGGATTCTGGATCTCGACGGCCTCCGTGACTCCCTCGAGCGCATCCCACGCGAGCGACAGCACGCCGTTGTCGGGTCCGACCAGGAGTGTCGAGCCCGCCGCGACCGCCACCGCCCGCCTGTTCGATCCGACCCCGGGATCGACGACCGCGACGTAGACGGCATCCGTCGGCATGTACGGGACGGCGCGAGAGAGCTCGACGGCTCCGCGGAGCACGTTCTGCCGCGGAACGGCATGCGAGAGGTCGATGACACGGGCATCCGGCGCGATCCGCGCCATGACGCCGTGACAGATGCCCACGAACGCGTCGCTCCGGCCGTAGTCGGTCAGGAAGACGATCGGGCGACTCATGCGTCCACCGGCAGGTAACGCTCGAGCCACTTGATGATCTCCGTGCTCGCGATCCCCGCCTGGTTGCCGGTCAGGATGTCCGTCCCGTGGTCCCCTGTCGTGAGGATCATCGGGCGCTTGGGCTGCAGGGTCTCGGCGTACAATGTGTCCACGGCCTCGGTCGCGGTCGTGTCCTCGTGACCCGCGAGGAAGAGCTTCGCCGCCGTCACCTGCGCGAGGACCTCGCGGCTCGCCTCCAGCCCTTCGAAGCCGATCGGTGCAGAGAGCGTGACGAGCGCGTCGATCTCTTGCCCCTCCTTGGAGGCTGCGACCAACGAGGCCGTCCCACCCATGCTCGCCCCGACGAGCCCGATCCGGCTCACGCCCTCTTCGCGGAGCGCGGCGATGGCGCCCTCGACGTCCTGCCAGATGGCGGAGATCGTCTTCTCCCCCTGCGAGCACCCGGCGGCTCCGCCCGGGCAATAGCCACGGAAGTTGAACGTCAGGACGCGATACCCCTGTTGCCCCAGCCGCTCCGCGAACGCGAACCATGCGCTCTGGTCCGAGGGGAACATGTGCGCGAGCACGACACCGGCAGAGCCCTCGCCGGGACCGAAGAGTCTTCCGGAGAGCGTGACACCGTCCGACGCCGAGAACGTGATCTCCTCCGACGCGGCCGTGGAACCGAGGGGCGCGTCGCCGTCGCACGACGCGAGGATCGAGCACAACATGGAGAGGACGACGACCGTTCGACGCTGGTGCCGGGTGCGCTTGAGCAGCTTCTTGTGCTTCTTCTTGCGCATCTTCTTCCGGCGCTTCTTCACGAGGGACGGCAACGAACCACGCCTTTCATTCGGTTCCGAAGAGGTTCCGGAGGTCGATCCGCTTCGCTCGGAAGCTCTCCTCCAGACGAACGGAGCCCAGTCTAAGCGCTTTGGGCGCCTCTGCCACGGGTGAGATCAGCCGGAGCCCGCCGTTGCCCGAGACGGGCTCGAGGTAGCCGACGCCCGTGAATCCCCCCTCGCCGTCCGACAGACCCACCAGCAGCCGGTCGAGTTGCGAGAGGTCGAACAGCGGCGGCAGGCTCGGCATGAACACCGTCGGGCGGACGCGGAACCGCTGGAGTGGCTGCGTGAAGTAGCGGCGCATCGACTCCTCGCGCTTCGCCATCCGCTCGTCCACCGTTGTGGGGACCACCGCGGGATGGATCCCCAGGCGGACGACCTCGACCCCGAAGAAGCGCTCCACCACGCCCACGATCGGCTCGAGCTCCTCCCCTCGCTGCAGCGCGACCACCAGATCGGGCTCGAGCGTGTCCACCTTGTAGTACTTCACCAGCTGTCCCCGGATGCCCGAAACCTCCCCGCCCGTGTCGACGACGACGAGCTCCGCGCCTTCGTCGTGCGCCTGCTCGCGGAGGCGCGAGAGCGCGCCCACGAGCGGCAGCAGATGGTCCTGCGGCGAGGTCGATCCCACGAACCCGATCGCGTCGGCTTGGGCCATGCGATCGTGCGTGAGATCGTCGGGCTCTCGGATGTGCTTCAGCCCGACCGTGCCGGGCGGGCCCACCGTCTTCTGGGAGACGTCGGCGTCGAGGTAGGCGACGGAGCGACCGAGCGTGAGCGCGTACGCGGCGGTGGCGCGCGCCATCGAGCTCTTCCCGGAGTCGAGACCGCCCACGAACAGCACGGCCCGCGCCTCTCGCGCGGCCCGGTCGACGAGCCGGTCGTGCTCGTTCATCGCGCCCTCCGCCCCTTCGCGGAGGTTCGGCCTCGAGCGTGTCGGAGCCCTGCACGGTGCCGGCGTCAGCCGGCCTCGGTGTAGCGCCCCCTCAGGTAGTCGTGGACGTCTTCCTCGCGGAAGCGGTAGCCCCTCCCCACGCGGAGCGAGGGCATCTCGCCGGTCTTGATCAGTCGGTAGACGGTCATCCTGGACACACGCATCAGATCCGCGACCTCGTTCGCGGTCAGCAGCCGAGCCTCGGTGAAGGGTTCTGGCATCACCATTCTGTGCATCGATGGTACCCCAGCCCCCAACAGCTGGATAGCCCCGGGCTTCCGGAGACGCGAGGGAACGCTTGCGGCGCAAGCTCTCGGAAACCGAAGGGACCCCCGCGGGGGTCCCTTCCTCGCTTCGGGAGATCAGGTCGCTGCCCGCTCTCCTTGTCCAACCCGGGGGTCACCTGGTCTTGAAGAACGCGACCAAGGTCGAAGCGTCGTCGGTCGTCATCGTGACTCGATAGCAGACCCCAGTCGGCTTCGGCGTCTGCCAGTTGTAGATGAACTGACCCCCGGTACCGTCGTATCTCAGGCTCGTGCCTCCCGTGGCGACCGTCTCGATGGCGTCCTCCTCGAGGCCGCCAACGCATGAGACCTTCATCGTGCCGAGCGAATCGATCGCACTCGTGTTCGTCAGTTCGCTGAGGCCCGCGAAGACTTCGAACTTGAGCGGGACCGTGCTCCCACCCTTCACGACGTTGTAGACGCCGTTCATGTCGACCGGCTGATAGAACCCCCTCAGGGTCCAGGCATCCACGGTGTAGGACCGGGACTCGGTGTGCGTGTTGCCCGCGTGGTCATGTGCCGTCGCCGTCATCGTGTGCGAGCCGACAGCGGCCGAGTACCCACTGACCGCGCAATCCTTCGGTCCAGAGAGACCATCGTGAGCCTCACAGGTGGGGGCGGTCGGAACCGAGCCGAAGACGTAGGTCGCACCACCTGCGGGTCCGCCGCTCCAACTCAGTGTCGGCGCCGTCTTGTCCAGATCGACGTCACCCGACACCAGCGACGCGCTGTTCCCAGCGTTGTCGAAGCAGGTCCCGGTCGCGGACTGATCGGTGCCGTCCGTGCTGATGGTCTGGGTCACGGTGGCTTGAACAGGACCCGACGTCCCGTCCGTGCATGCCCAGGTGAGGGTGACGTCGCTGTTGTTCCAGCCGGCCCCGTTGGGGGCGGGAGATGCACCGCTGAACGTGATCCCCGGCGCCGTCAGGTCAACGTCGACGTTCGAGACTCCGGCACTGTCGGACTCATTCCCGGCAGCATCGGACACGCTCGCGCTGAAGGATTGGTTCTCTCCGTTCCCGAAGGTGTGGGAGGCCGGGCAGGTGCCGGCGGGGATGCCCGATCGATCGTCGTCGCAGGAGAACGAGACCGTCGGAGCACCCGTCGCGGCGTTGTACCAACCCGTTGCCGCCGGGTCGGACGGTGCCAGGCCGGCGATGATGGTGGGGTCAACCGTGTCGCGGTCGACGTCGCCCGACTCCAGTGAGTTGCTGTTCCCTGCGTGGTCGTGACAGGTGCCGGTCGCGGTCTGACTCGATCCATCCGTATCGATCGTTTCCTGGACGGTCGCGTCCACGACACCGGACGTGGTGTCGGCGCATGCCCACGTGAGAACCACGTCGGTGTTGTTCCACCCCGCCCCATTGGGGGCAGGGGCTGCTCCGACGAACGAGATCTCCGGCGCCGTCAGGTCAACATCCATGTCTGAGACGCCCGCACTGGCCGTGTTTCCGGCGGCATCGGCGACGTTCGCGCTGAAGGACTGGTTCGCTTCGTCTGAGTTGAACGTGTGGGCTCCGGGGCATGTCCCCGTGGGGATCCCCGATGTGTCATCGCTGCATGTGAAAGAGGCCGTGGGGTAGCCCGTCGCGATGTTGTACCAGCCAGTCCCAGCGTCGGCTGGCGGGGACAGGCTCGCGTTGATCGTCGGAGCGGTCGCGTCCCGCTTGACGGACACACTCACCGGACCCGCACTACCGCCATCGCTCGTTGCTGCGCAGGGATAGGTCGTGGAGTCTTGATCACGCATGATCGACTGGTTCACGCATCCGGTCTTGACCAGCGAAGCCGGCGACTCGTTCTCGGTCACGGTCCACGTCAGCGAAACATCGCTCCTGTACCAGCCGTTGTCGCCGTCTGGGGCGGCCGGAGTGAGCACGTAGCTGATGACGGGCGCCGTCGAATCGCTCGGCGCACACGTCCCGGTTCCGGTGATCACGTAGGTCAACACACGGCTGTTCGGGCTCAAGCTCTTGCCGTTGCTCGACGTGCCCGCTGTGAGGGTTACGGACATCGTCTTCGTGACGTCACACGCATCGGACGGAACGGTGATATCGATGGTCCCAGCCTGACCCGATTCGTACCCAGTGAAGATCCAGGGTCCGGGGGTACCTCCTGAGCCCACCCAGTCCCCCGACTTGGCGATGGACACGGCTACGGTGCCCGGAAACACGTTGTCTCCGGCGTTGCCGGTTTCCCTGATGGCCGCGCTGAAATCGTATGCGTGCGTGGTTCCGACCGCTTGCGACGCTGTCTGGCTGTTCCCATGCGGCGAGTCGAGGATGAGGGCGTCAGCGTCTGCAACGATCTGATCGGCGAAGGCGCCGGTCATCCCGAGCACCATGAACAACGAGACTGCCGCGGCAAGAACTGAAGTGCGACGGCCCCGGACTCCGTGGGAACGACGCGGCCCGAAGGACCATCGATCGCCGAACTGCGTGCCCGAGCCCGTTGAAGCTACTTTCCTTCGGCGCATCCACCCGTCCTCTCAGTCGAACCGGTCGGCGCGCCCAGCTCCGGAGAGCCCCTCCGGGCGCGCCCGACAGGTATCCCATCCACCCCGCGACTGCTGTAGGCGGTTGCGGTGATGGGCAGCCTAGGTGAGATGGGGGACAGCCGTCAATACAGCCGAACGTCTTACGCCAAGGGTCCTTGACAACCGATGAGGGGTCGTTTGTGCTTAAATGGCCTTCCGCGGGGTAGAAGATGAGGAGGAGAACCCTCTGCAAGTTCTCCTGCGTCAGCAGGTCCTTGCTACTTGCGTCAACGTCTCATATGCTCTGCCGGATGACCGACACCCGACGTGCGCTGCTGCGCAAGCTCGAGCACGCGGATGCGTTCCCCTTGGTCGCGTTGCAGGCGCTGCGCGAGCTCCGCATCGACCTCGATGCCATGGAAGCGGAGGCGTTGTTGCGTGCTCGCGAGCTGGGCGCCTCGCTCGAGGACATCGGCGACGCGCTGCAGATCACGCGCCAGGGTGTCTCCTACAAGTTGAAGTCACTCGCCGGCACCGGACACCACGATGACGACCCGTCCGAGGACGAGATCGTCGACGTCCGGGAGCCGGATCCGCGCGGCGCGCGCCGCGACTAGCTCGGACCGAAGCGCCCCGCGACCGCCTGGAAGCAGGGCCAGTAGTTCTCGGGAGGAACGTGATCGTCGAGGACGACCACGATCTCGGTCCGGCCTTGCGCCTTCGCCACGATCAGCGCGGGATCGTTCACGTCGGCGATCGAGAGCGTCTCGACCCCGGCTTCGATCGCGGCTCCCGCGAGTCCATGATCGGCTATCACGAGATCCGGCCGTTCGTCGGCCAGCATCCGACGCATCGCCTCCGGCCAGTGGGTGTGCCTCGGCCGCTCTCCGTCGGTGACCATGCCGACGGCGCCGTGGTACGCGATCGTCCACCCCTCGCCCGCGTGATCGTCGAACCAGGTCTCGCCGTCGGCGGGTCGGACGATCGCAGCGCCCCGCGCCGACGCGAGGTCGGCGATCGCGCCGTACAACGGGTCGAGGTCTCCGGGATGCCCGGTGGCGAACAACACGCGCTCGCGACGGCGCGCGGCGCCCGCCAGTCGCTCCCCCAGGCGCTCGCACGCGTCCATCACGGCCCCCGCGTCGATGTCGGGCGATCCTTCGGTGGCCAGCGCGTCGATCGGCACACCCGACGCCTCGCCAACGATCCGAACGATGTCGTCGAAGCCGAAGGGTTCCGGCATGTTCGAAAGACCGAAGAGCTTGTCGGGATCGTGCTCGACGAGTTTCCGGATGTTCCCGAACACGTTGTGATGCGGATGACCCGCCGGTCCCGCCACCCCGCCGGCAACGAGGGCGCGCTCCAACTCCTCCCGTGGATACGGCCGCGGCTCCCAGCGCTCGTCGAGCGCCGGCAGACGACCGGCGTGGGCTCCGATAACGTCCAAGGGACCACCATCGTACGAGGGGGTTCGTCCTGCGCATCGAGGGAGCTGTAGTCGTGGTCGCCGGGGCGTCCTCCGGCATCGGCGAGGCGACGGCGCTCGCGTTCGCGCAACGCGGTGCGCGTGTGGTGCTTGCCGCGCGCCGAACCGAGCGGCTGGATGCGATCGCCGAGCGGATCGAGCGATCGGGCGGGAAGGCCCTCGCCGCCACCTGCGACGTCACCGAGCCGGAGCAGCTCACGACGCTCCGCGTGGTGACGGAGGAGGTGTACGGCCCGGCCGACATCCTCGTCAACAGCGCGGGGATGCGGGGCGGAGGTGAGTTCACGAAGCTCGACTACGACCGGATCGAGGACCCCGTCCGACTGAACGTCCTCGGCGTGCTGTTCGGGACGCGGGCGTTCCTCCCGAGCATGCTGGCACGCGGCAAGGGTCATGTCGTCAACATCGGCTCGCTGGCCGGACGCTTCGCGACACCAGGCAACGCGATCTACGGCGCGACGAAGCACGCCGTCGTCGCGTTCTCCGAAGCGATGAACTACGAGACCGAGAGACGCAACGTGCACGTGACGTCGGTCAATCCCGGGTTCGTCGACACGGAAGGGTTCCCGCAGGGCGACCTCCCGAACTGGGCGGTGCTCAAGATGGGGACGGTGACGGACGCGATCATGAAGGTGGTCCGCGAAGACATCGCGCCCGAATATTCCGTACCGCGATGGCTGAGCGCATTCCAGCTCTTCCGCGTCGCCACGCCAACGCTCTACCGGTGGGGGATCCGGAAAGCCCGTCGGGCCCGTCTATCCTCGCCGAGCAGATGACGTCGCTCCGGACGACCACGACGAGACCGGGTCGCGTGCAGCGTCCGCACGTCGACGAGGTCGATGAGCCCGACCTTCCGTGGATCGTGATCGTCTGGAACGACCCCATCAACCTGATGGGCTATGTCACGTGGGTGTTCATGCGCCTGTTCGGGTATCCGCGCGAGAAGGCCGAGCGCCTGATGTGGGACGTCCACACGAAGGGACGCGCGGTCGTTTCCTCCGGGCCCCGGGAGAAGGCGGAGTCCGACGTCGCCCGCCTCCACGCACACGGGTTGTGGGCGACGCTGCAGCGGGACGCGTGATGGAGCCCGCGTTCTCCAAGGAGGGCGACCGGTTCACCGTGCGCCTCAGCCGGGGTGTGCGCGGCCTTCTCGTCGAACTCTGCCGGCAGTCCCGTGCCCTGCTCGACGCGGAGGACCCATCGAGCGACCCGGCCGTGTCCCGGCTCTTCCCGCCGGCCTACCCGGACGACCCGCTGCAGAACCTCGAGTTCGAGACGAGCCTCGGCGCCGCCCCCCGGTCGGCGAAGCTGGAGGCCCTGGACGTCGTGGAGCGCACCGCGAACGCGTCGACGCTGACCGAGGACGAGCTCCTCGCGTGGATCGGGGTGGTGAACGATCTGCGACTGGTGCTCGGCACGCGGATCGAGATCACGGAGGAAGCGACGGACGAGGACTTCCCCGCGGACGATCCTCGACACGAGACCTACCGCGTCTATCAGTTCCTCGGCTTCCTCCTCCAAGGGCTGCTCGAGGGGATCGGCGCGCCCGACGTGGGCGAGCCCCCCCACGAGGGAGAGGACTCAGTCCGCGGGGGGAGTTGACTTCAGGCGGAGCAGCCGCTTCCACCACTGAGGGTGCCGACGCCGCCACTCAACCGCGAGGCGCCGCTGCTCCGCCTTCGTGCCCGGGTGCTCGTTGTCGCTGTACGTCGGGACGAGCACGCCCGAGGGGCGGCCGGGGATCTCGTTCGGAGCTCGGAGCGCCATCGCTCGTTCACGCTAGGCGTCCTCCGAACTCGGCACAACCGCCTGCTTGCGCTGTCTTGCTCATCGGCCTGCTCCCGACGTGCACGTCCTTGCTCAGACCTCGAGCGAGCCCACCAGATGGACCTTGAGCATGTTCGTGGTGGTCCGACCCGCGGGCATCGACGCCGCCATCACCACGGTGTCGCCTTCGGCGGCGAGGCCGGCAGCACGGAGGCGCTCGTCCATCATCGAGATCATCTGGTCCGTGTCGTCCGGCCGCTCCGCGCCGTGCGTCTCCACCCCCCAGAGCAGCCCGTTCGCTCGCCTGACGCGCGCGTCCGGGATGAACGCGTGGATCGGCACGCGCGGCCGCTCGGCGGAGAGCAACGCCGCCGTCCGGCCCGTGGTCGTGTAGCAGGTGATCGCGACCGCGTCGGAGTCACCCTGGACGATCGACGCGGCGGCGTGGGCCACCGCTGCCGCCTCGCCGGTGTGCAGGCAGGGGGGCTGCGCGGCCCGGTACTCGGCGCCCTGCGACTCCACGGCGCGCGCGATCCGGGTCGCGACCGAGGCGGCCTCGAACGGGAACTCGCCGATCGCCGTCTCGCCGGAGAGCATGATCGCGTCGGCGCCGTCGAGGACCGCGGACGCCACGTCGTTCGCCTCCGCCCGGGTCGGCCGCGGCGACCGGATCATCGATTCCAGCATCTGGGTGGCGACGATCACGGGCCGGTCGGCGGCCCTCGCTGCTCTGAGCAGTCGCTTCTGGACGAGGGGGATCTGCTCCATCGGCAACTCGACCCCGAGGTCGCCACGAGCGACCATCGCCGCATCCGAGACCTCGAGGATCTGCTCGAAGCCGTCCACGGCCGGGCGAGTCTCGATCTTGGCCACGATCGGGACGGGACGTTCCCCCATCGCCGCGCGGAGCTCCTCGATGTCGGAGGGACCCCTGACGAAGGACTGCGCGACGAGATCGACTCCGAGGTCGAGCACGTGGCGCAGCATCTCCCGGTCCTTCTCCGTCACGGGCGGCAAGCTCAGTCGCTCGGCGGGCACGTTCACCCCTTGGTGGCTCCGGACCGACCCGGCGCGCACGCACTCGGTCTGCACCCGGCCGCCCTCGGTCCCCGTGACCGTGAGCTCCACTGCACCGTCCGCGAGCAGGATGCGGTCACCGACCCGGAGATCCCCCGCGAGCCCCGGGTAGGACGTGGCGGCCCCCGTCGCGTTGCCGGGCCCGCCGGGTCGGATCTCGAACGCCTGGCCGGGCCGGAACACGAAAGGATCGGGATGCACGTCCGCGAGGCGGACCTTCGGCCCTGGGAGATCGGCGAGGACCGAGAGCGAGCGGCCGGTCGCTCCCTCCACCTCGCGCACGATCGAAACGCTCCGCGCATGATCCTCCCGCGTGCCGTGCGAGCAGTTGATCCGGAAGACCGACGCGTCCGCCTCGACGAGGCCCCGCACCATCTTGGGCGTCGCGCTCGCCGGCCCGAGCGTGCAGACGAGCTTCGTGCGCGCGCTCATGGGTCCAGGACGAGGCGCCGGACCTCGTCGGCGGCCGCCCGCGCCTCGTCGTCGCCGCGGCCGGGACCGAGGTCGGGCTCCGAGAACGTCGCCGGGACCTCGTCCCTCAACCGCCGCTCCGCGTGCTCGATGAACGCTTCGGGAAGCTGGTCGGGCAGGTCGGCGAGCGCGCCGGCCATCTCAGCGAAGGCCAGGGTCCAGGCGCGCGGGACCACACGCGCCCACTGGTAGCCGCCGCCGCCGGTCGCGACCCAGCGGCCGGCGGCAACCCGGTGCGCCAGGCCGTGGAGCTCCTCGGCGCATGCGCGGTAGGCGCGTGTCGTCAGCCGGAGCTCCGCGAGCGGGTCGGTGGCGTGCGTGTCGCACCCGAGCTGCGTCACCAACACGTCCGGAGCGAACCGCTCGACGGCGGGCGGAACGACCGCACGGAACGCGTCGAGCCACGCGTCGTCGCCCGTCTCCGGCGGAAGAGGCACGTTGATCGCGGACCCCACCGCGCCCGGACCACCGCGCTCTGACGCCGCGCCGGTGCCGGGGAAGAACATCCCGGGGAAGTACTCATGGATCGAGATCGTCAGCACCCGGGGCTCGTCCCAGAAGATCGCCTGGACACCGTCGCCGTGGTGGACGTCGACATCGACGTACGCGATCCGCCCGGCCCCCTCCCGCAGGAGCCACGCGATCGCGACGGCCGGATCGTCGTAGACGCAGAAGCCGCTCGCACGTGCGGGCATCGCGTGATGGAGACCACCCGCGGCGTTGAACGCGTGAAGCACGTCGCCGCTCCAGACGGCGCGGGCGGCCTCCACGGAGGCACCCGCGACCAGAGCGCCGGCCTCGTGCATCCGATCGAAGATCGGGTTGTCTCCCGGGCCGTAGCCGAATCGCGACCAATCGCCTGCCTCCCCGTTCCCCGCGGCCTTCGTCGCCTCGAGGTACTCCTCCGTGTGGACCAGTCGGAGGGTGTCGTCGGACGCCGGTTCGCAGGCGAGCACCTCCACGCCGTCGCGCCGGTCCAGGCCGGTGGCGGCGATCAAGTCCCACGTCAGGAGCACCCGGTCCGGCCGGAGCGGATGCCCGGGGCCGTGGTCGTAGATCCGCGCCTCCGGGCACCGGACCAGAGCGGCGTCGCCGCTCACGGGAAGGAGCGAACGGCCGCGACCGTCCGGTCGAGCAGGAGGGAGGCCTCGTCGTCGGAGAGGGAGAAGGGCGGCCCGAGCACCACGAGGTCGCCGTTCGTCCCGTCGACGTGCCCGGTCGAGGAGTAGAGGAGCAGCCCGGACTCGCGGGCCGCCTGCAGGACGCGTTCGGCGGCTTTGTCGGCGCGCCGGAACGGCTCGTTCGTCTCACGGTCCCGCACGAGCTCGATCCCGATCAGCAGGCCGAGCCCGCGGACGTCGCCGACCCCGGGCGCATCCGCGAGCTCGCTCCGGAGTCCCTCCAGGAGTCGAGCGCCGAGCTCTCGACTGCGATCGATGAGCCCGGCTTTCAGCTCGCCCAGCACCGCGAGACCCGCAGCGGCGCCGAGAGCGTTGTGGGACCACGTGAACCCGTGGACGAACCCAGGGCCGCCGGTGATCGCCTCGTGCACCCGGCCTGAGGCGGCGGCGAACCCGAACGGGACGTAGCCGCTCGTGGTCCCCTTCCCTGCCGTGAGGATGTCCGGGCGGATGTCCCAGTGGTCCATCCCGAACCATCTCCCCGTCCGGCCGAAGCCGGTCATCACCTCGTCCGCGATCAGCACCACGTCGTGAGCCCGACAGACCTCGGCGATGGCCGGCCAGTAGTCGTCGGTCGGGACGGCAGCGCCGAGCGTGGCGCCGGAGATCGGCTCGGCGATGAACGCCGCGACCGTGTCCTCGCCGTAGGAGGCGATCATCTTCTCCAGCTCCGCGGCCTGCCACGCTCCGCACCCGTGCGGGTGTTGCGGGTTCTCGCAGCGGAACTCGTACGCGGCCGAGACGTGGAGGAACCGGCCGAGCCAGGGCGTGTACGGCTTGCGGAGCGGCGCCTTGCCGGAAGCGTCCAGGGCGCCGAGCGTGTTCCCGTGGTACGAGCCGCGCCGTCCGATCACGATCGAGCGTCCGCCCCGACCCTGCGCGAGGTGGTAGGCGCGAGCCATCTTCACGGCCGTCTCCACGGCCTCGGAGCCGCCCGATACCGGGTAGATCCTCGCGTCGTCCATCGGCAGGATGCCGGCGACCTCCTCCGCGTACGCCTCGACCGCGCGGGTCGTGAACGCGGTCGGATGGATGTACTGCGTCCGCTCCAGCTGCTCCCCGATCGCGGCGATCACCGACGCCACGCCGTGACCGACGTTCACGACGATCGCGCCGCCAGCGCCGTCCAGGTAGCGCGTACCGTCGGCGTCGGTGATCCAGGCACCGTCCGCGGACACGGCCGTCGGCAGGTCACGGGTCGCCCGCGAGAACACGTGGCTCACGTCGGTCAGGCTACTTCGTGTAGATGCGGCCGGGGTCGAGCTCCTCACGGAGGAGCCGGAGCTCGTCCGCGGTGGGCCGAGGGGTCTCGGCGAGATCCGGCGCGACGCGGGGCTCCCACGCCATGTTCGCGCGAACGTCCTCGAGCCCAACACCCGGATGCATCGTGCGGAGGGTCATCTCGCCCGTCTCCTCGTCGAAAGCGTAGGTCGCGAGGTCGGTCACGACGTTCGTCGGGCCGCTCCCCGACCAGCCGCGATCGCGGTCGTGCGCCGGATCGCCACTGTGACCCGGCGACGTGCGGAAGTGGAGCTTCTCCACGAACGATCGTTCCGCCTGGCGCATGATGACGAGGATCTTCCGGGCGTGGATCGCGATCTCGCAGGCACCGCCGGAGCCGGGCAGGCGCACCTTCGGCTGCGCGTAGTCCCCGATCACCGTCGTGTTGAGGTTGCCGAACCGGTCGATCTGCGCGCCGCCGAGGAACGCGACGTCGATCAGGCCCGCCTGGAGGTAGAACGCGAACAGCTCGAACATCGACGTCACGGCCGTGGATCCGGTTGCGAGCGTCGGGTCGCCGATCGACAGCGGCAACCGACGGGGGCGGGCGCCGAACACGCCGGATTCGTAGACCAGCTGGAGCTCCGGAGCGACCGTGCGTTGCGCGAGGTTGCAGACGATGTTCGGCAACCCCACGCCGACGAAGCAGTTCTCGACGCCGGCGAGCAGCCGGGCGCTCGCCGCGATCATCAGCTCGTTCTTGCTGTACCGCGTCCCGCCGCCGTCGTCGCTCGACGGCACGCTCACGCGTAGCTCCCGTAGTCGACCTCGCCGGACAGCGCCGGGCCGGGCCTCAACGACGCCCAATGCTCCGCGCCCCACTTCTCGACGTAGTCCGCATGCGAGTCGAGCCCGTGGACCCATTCCCGGAGCCAGGCTTCGAGGGTGGCCGGGTCGCGCGCGATCGCGTCCCACGCGAGGTAGAACGCGTTGTCGCGGTCGTAGTAGCCCTGCGCGAACGAGGGATGGCAGGCGAACGGCTCCTCCACGACGGCATCCACGACGATGCCGGGGATGACCGTCCTGTTGGGATCGCGACGGATCACGTCGCCGTCGACGAGCTCCTCCACCACCACGATCACCCGATCGGCCGCGAACGCGGCCTCCTTCTGGCAGCCGAGGAGCCCCCAGATCTGAGCGTTCCCCTCGCGGTCGGCGCGCTGCGCGTGCACGATGGTGACGTCGGGCTTCAGGGGAGGGACCACGTAGACCTCGGAGCCGTCGTCGTACGGGGAGGTCATCGGGACTATCTTCGGGTTCACCTCCGGGATGTCGGACTCGTAGTAGCTGCGGATCGGGAAGAAGGGCAGGTTCGAGGCGCCCGCCACGTACCGGCAGACCATGCCGAAGTGCGAGTACTCCTCGATCTCGAGCGGCGCGGGATCGCGATCCTCGATCCTGCGGCGGACCGCGTGGAGCGAACCGACGCCGGGGTTGCCGAGCCACGAGAAGATCAGCTTCCTCGCGACCCCGGCGCCCACCATCTGGTCGTAGACGACGTCGGGCGTCATCCGGGCCAGCGTGAGATCCCGCTTGCGCTGGCGGATGATCTCGTGGCCCGCCGCGAAGCAGATCAGGTGCGTGAAGCCCTCGATCGCCACCGTGTCGCCGTCACGGACGAGGTCCGCGACGGCTTCCCGCATGGGCGCGACCTTGGACGTCATCCCTCGGGGGACCAGCCGTCCTCAGGCCCGCGGAGCACGCACAGCTCGTTGCCTTCCGGATCCTGCATCACGGTCCAGAAGCTGCCCTCCTCATCCACGCGCCTCACGACGGTGGCGCCGAGCCCCTCCAGCCGTTCGACCTCGGCGGCCATCGATCCGGACGGACGGAGGTCGAGGTGCAGGCGGTTCTTCGCGACCTTCGATTCGGGGACCGGCTGGAAGTACAGGCCGTCGGAACGCCCGGAGGGATCCCGCACCAGCGCGCCGTCCGGCTCGGACTCCGGATCGAGCTCCCAGCCGAGCGCGTCGGTCCAGAACCGGGCGACGTGCATCACGTCGGCGCAGTCGAACGTGAGCGTGTCGAGGCGAAGGGTCATCGCTCGACGGTCTCGGCGACGACCTCTTCGAAGAGCTCGAGGGCCACGCGGGCCTGGTCCTCGCGGAACCCGAGAGCGGGCGACATCCGGATCGACGCGTCCCCGCATCCGAGCATCAGCAGGCCGCGCTCGAACGTGCTGCGCTCGACCGCGGCCGCCGTGTCGTGATCGGGCAGCTCGATCCCGATCATCAGCCCGAGCCCACGCACTTCGCGGATCACGTCGTGCCGGCTCTGCACGTCCCGGAGGCCGTTCCGTAGCACGTCGCCGACCTTGGCCGCGTTCTCGAGCAGCTCCTCGTCCCGGATCACGTCGAGCGTCGCGATCGCGGCGGCACACGCGAGCGGGTTCCCCCCGTACGTGGACCCGTGCGTGCCGGCCGTCCACGTCATGACCGTCTCCTTGGCGATCATCGCGCCGAGCGGCATGCCGCTCGCGATCCCCTTGCCCGAGAGCAGGATGTCGGGCTCCACGCCCGCGTGCTCGATCGCCCACATCTTCCCGGTGCGTCCCATCCCCGACTGCACCTCGTCGGCGATCAGCAGGATCCCGTGTCGATCGCAGAGATCTCGGAGGGCCCGGAGCCACCCCTCGGGCGGGACGATGTACCCGCCCTCTCCGAGCACGGGCTCCACGACGATCGCGGCCACCTCCTCGGGAGCCACGATCCGCTCCATCAGGAGCCCCTCGATGTGGTCGATCGTCGGGAATCCCTCCTCGTCGCCCCGCGGCGGCACCGCCATGTCGCGGCCGTCCCCGTAGTGCGCGTGCAGCACGCCGGGCAGGAGCGGACCGAAACCGGCCCGGTACTTCGCCTTCGAGGCCGTGAGCGACACGCTCCCGTAGGAGCGTCCGTGGAACGCGCCGTAGAACGCGATCACGTACTGGCGCCCCGTGGACCACCGCGCGAGCTTGATCCCCGCCTCCACCGCCTCGGTGCCGGAGTTCGTCAGGAACGACCGCACGCCCCCCGCCATCGGCGCGACCTCGGCGAGCCGCTCGGCGAGCTCGGAGTAGATCGGCAGGTAGAAGTCCGAGGCCGAGTAGTGGATCAGCTCCGCGGCTTGCCGCTGGATCGCCTCGACGACCGTGGGGTGGCAATGACCCGTGGACGTGACCGCGATCCCCGCGTTCAGGTCGAGGAAGACGTTGCCGTCGACGTCCTCGATGACCGATCCCGCCCCGCGCGCCGGGACGAACGGGTACGCGCGCGGGAGCGAGGGGGAGGTGGTACGTCCGTCGCGTTCGAGGACTTCCCGGGCCTTCGGCCCGGGAAGCTCCATGCGCAGCCTCGGGGCCTCCGCCCCCGCCAGACCCCCCGGTCTCACTCCTCGATCACCGTCCGCGACTGCTCGCGCAGGTACTGCAGCACGTAGTAGGGGCCTCCGCCCGCCTTGCCGGTCGTCCCCGACCCCTTCCAGCCGCCGAACGGCTGCACCCCCGGCCAGGCACCGGTCGTCGCCCCTGCCCGCCGGTTCACGTAGACGACACCCGCCTCGATCTTGTCGAGCCACTCCTCGATCTCGTGCCGGTCCTTGCTGAAGAAGCCGGCCGTGAGCCCGTACTCGGTGTCGTTCGCCTTGTCGATCGCGTCGTCCAGCTCGTCGAACGGGGCCACGGCCACGAACGGGACGAACAGCTCCTTCTTCCAGAGCCAGCTGTCGTCCGGCGCCTCCACGATCGTCGGCTGGACGAACAGACCGCGGCCGAGGTCGCCCTCGGTGATCCGCTCGCCGCCGGTGATCACGTTCCCGTTCTTCTTGGCCTCACCGGCTGCCTGCTCGAACGTGCTCATGGCCTCCTCGTTGACCACCGGCCCGAGGAACACGTCGCGCTCGATCGGGTTGCCGACCTTGATCTTCTCGGTCTTCTCCTTCAGAAGGCTGACGAAGTCGTCGTAGACCTCGCGCTCGACGTAGACCCGCGAGTTCGCGGAGCACTTCTGTCCGCCGAAACCGAATGCCGAGCGGAGCACACCGTCGGTCGCGACGTCGAGGTCGGCATGCTTCGTCACGATCGCGGGGTTCTTCCCGCCCATCTCCGCGATCACCGGCTTCGGGACGTCCTGGACGAAGTTCTTGTAGATGTCCATGCCGACGTTGTACGAGCCGGTGAACGTGATCCCGTTCACGTCGGCGTGTCGCCACAGTGCCTCGCCGGCCACCGCGCCACGGCCCAGGAGGAGGTGGAACGCGCCCGGCGGTACGCCGCCGTCCCGGTAGCACTCGTAGAGCTTGTAGCCCATCAACGCCCCCTGGTTCGAGGGCTTCAGCACGACGGCGTTGCCGGCGACCAGCGCACCGGAGGACGGGCCGCCGGCCAGCGCGAACGGGAAGTTGAACGGGCTGATGACGGCCCAGACGCCGTAGGGGCGCATCACGTCGTAGTAGTCGCCGGGCGAGCCGAGGCCCGACATCGGCGTCCGGAAGCCCTCGTGCTTCTCGACCTCGTCGCAGTTCCAGCGGATCAGCTCCGCGGTCTCCTGAACGTCGCCGAGCGCCTCGAGACGGCTCTTCCCCACCTCGAACGCCATCAGGGCGGCCAGATCGAACAGCCGGTCCTCCATCACGTCGGCGACGCTGCGGAGGATCCGGACCCGCTCCTGCCATCCGATCCGCTCCCACTCGAGGGAGAACGCCTTCGCAGCCTCCACGGCATCGTCGACGTCCTGCGGTGTGGCCTGCGAGAAGCGGCCGATGATGATGTCGGAGTCGATCGGCGAGGGCTCCTCGTACTTCTCGTCGGTCCAGCGCTCTTCGCCGTTCACGACGAACGGCCACTCTTTGCCGAGCTCGGCCCGGGCTCGCTCAACGGCCTCGTCGTAGTTGCGCTGCAGGTCCTCGTTGTCCGCGGACAGGGTGGCGTAGGTGATCCGGAACTTCTCGGCCATCGGTCGACTCCTTTGCGTCTCGCGCTGATCCTGCGGCGGAAAGGGATGCTATCGCCGGGCGCCCCGGGCGAGCACGGAGCGGGCACCGGTCCGATGACCCGCGATTTCCGGGCGGAACCGGAGATTCCGTCGGAGGCCCGGCGTATGCTCGGTCTCCCTGAGATGAGGCTCGTGACCTACGACCGGAGGGGGCACCGGCGTCTGGGGGCGATCCTCGATGGGAGGGTGGTCGATCTGCCCGACGCTGTCGGGCACCCGGCCTTTCCCACCACCCTCGAGGCGTTCGTGCAGAGCAGCCGGGGGACGGTGCTCGACGCCGCCCGCGCCGCCCTCGCTCGAGGCGACGTGAAGGACCACGTCGTGAAGCAGGCGCGCGTCCTGCCGCCGCTGTTCCCTCGATCCCTACTCCTGCCAGCCGGTACCGAGAGCCGAGCCGAGCTGGGACATGGAAGCGAAGGCCTCGAGCGACGGGTCGCGGGCCCGGAGCAGGACATCCCGTGGCCGTCGGGCGCTGCGTGGCTCGACTACGAGCCGAAGGTGGCCGCCGTCCTCGCCGTGGAGACGAAGGACGTCGACACGGACGCCGTCGCCGAGCGGATCTTCGGCTACACCCTCGTGAGCGACTGGGTGGCCAAGGATGCCTCCGGCGACCCCGTCGGCACCTCCGAGGGCGTCCCCATCGCGATCGGCCCGTGCGTGGTCACCGTGGACGAGTGCGATCCCCAGGCGATGTTCCTGCAGGCCAAGGTGGACGGCGGCGAGCTGGCGAAGGGGAACCTGAACGGATCGGCTCGGAGCCTGTTCGGCCTGATCGCAGCGGCCTCTCGCGGGACCGCCTTGGAGCGAGGGGACGCGTTCGCACTGGGGCCGTTCCCCGTGCGCGACGACGATCCGAACCGCAGACTGTGGCCAGGGGCGCTCGTCGAGCTCGCGGCCGAAGGGATCGGAACCCTCAGGAACCGCCTCGGCGCGCGGCCGTAGGGCGCTACTTCTTCTTCTTGGCTTCCTTCCGAGCGGCGGCGCGCTCGGCGGCCTGCCGCTTCTCTCGTTCCTTCTTCTTCCGCCCCCGGTCGCGTGCGTCGCGCACCTTCGCCAGATCCCCTCGTCCCATGTCGTCTCTCCCTCGGATCCTCAGTCGTTCTCGTCGCCGCCGCGCGCGAGCTCCTCGCTGCGGCGCTTCGCGGCATCGATCGCGTTCAGGAAGGCGGCGCGAACGCCGGCCTCCTCCAGGTGGCGGATCGCCTCGATCGTGGTCCCACCCGGAGACGTCACCATCTCACGCAGCTCCACCGGGTGCGTGCCGGTGTCGCGCAGCATCTTGGCCGAGCCGAGCATCGTCTGGATGATCAGCTGGCTCGCGACGTCGCGCGACAGACCCAGCAGGATGCACGCCTCGATCATCGCCTCGGCGAGCAGGAAGAAGTAGGCCGGCCCCGAGCCGCTCGTGGCCGTGACGGCGTCGAGGTAACGCTCATCGAGCCGCAGCACCGTGCCCACGTACCCGAGCAGCTCCTCCGTGATCGCGAGATGCTTGTCCTCCGCGTGTGTGCCCGGAGCGATCACCGACATCGCCTCGTCCACCATCACGGGGACGTTCGACATCACGCGCACGACCGGGACGTCGGATGCGAGGTGCTGCTCCACGAACGAGGTGCGGATGCCCGCCGCGAACGTCACGACGAGGTGCTCGGTCGTCACGTGCTCCGCGATCTGCCGCAGGAGGACCTCGAAGTCCTGGGGCTTCGCCATCAGCACGAGGACCCGAGAGGAACGGCACGCCTCGACGTTGTCCAGCGTCGCGGCCACGCCGTGCCGCTCGGTCAGCTCGCGGGCGCGCTCCTCGCGACGGCAGGTCACGAGGATCTCGTCGGTGGTCCGCCCGCCGGACCGGAGCAGGCCCGCGACGAGGGCCTCCCCCATCCTGCCGCCGCCCAGGAATGCGATGGAACGCTCGGTCATCTGATCCTCAACAGGTTCGAGGCCGGCGGATCCGGCCGCCATGTCGCGGCGCACACCGTACCGCAGAGAGGTCACTCGGGCTGGGGTGCGATGCCGCCGCGCAGCACCTCGACGAACTCCTTGATCCGCATCGGGCGTCGCTCCGGCCGGCGGTGGATCAGGCCGGGGTCGAGGTCCTCAGACACCAGGGCGTCCTGGAACCGCTCGGCCATCCAGTCGAGGGTCGACGCGATCATCTCGGCGTCCACGTCGTCGCGGAGCTCGCCGCGCTTCACCCCGAACTCGACGAACTCGAGCGTGCCGTACGGGTCTTCGCTCCGCATGAAGCGGTCGACCGGCCGGCGGATGTCCAGGCTGGTGTCGTACCGGGCGATCAGAGCCACCCGGTTGGGGACGGGGTCCGACGCGACGAGGTCCTCGGCCCGCTGGAGCCACCAGTCGAGCACGGCCCAGAACCCCTGCTCGACGACGTCGGCCGGAGCGTCCAGCCACGCAGGGAGCAGGGAGACCGCGCGCTTGAACGCCTCCAAGAACAGTCCTTCCTTGGATCCGAAGTCGAGGAAGACGGTTCCCTTCGCCACCCCCACCTCGTTCGCCACGTCCTCGACGCGGGTCCCGCGATAGCCGCGGTCCGCGAAGTGCCGCATCGCTGCCTCCAGGATCCGATCACGGCGGGTCTCCTCCATGCGCGTGAACGCTAGCGGAAAGGGGGTTCGGGGGACGCAAGGAGCGCGCTCCAGCGCGAGCGGGTCTACCGATGAAAGAAAGAGAACCCGAGGGACCTCTGGCTCGCTGAGAACCGAAGCTCCCAGCCACCTTCAGCCCCTCGGGCTCTGGTGCCCCAAGCAACCTCCGCGTTCTTCGCGCGGCTGCCGAACCGCCGGCGGTGGCGAACCTCGCGGCCCGTCTCCGCCTTCGCGGGCTCCGTCGCGCCTCGCGGCGCCCGGTGTCCCGCGGACACCCGACGGGCTCACCTTTCGGCGTTCCCGCCGGGCCCACCGGCTCGGACCTCGCGGCCCGCTCCGGCGGTGGGGGTTTCCGATCGGATCCTTACGGGTCCTCCCGGTTCCCTCGCGTCCGATCCACCTTTCGGTGTCCCGGCCGCCCGTCCGGCCCTCTCGCGTCGATCACCTCGACTGCTTGGAGCGAGGCGAAAGATACCGGCGGCACCAAGGGCGGTCAACTTCGCATCCGCGCAGGTCAGGGCATGAACGTGCAGGTAGACGAAGTAGGACAAAGAGTGACAATTCGGTGGACGTTCAGTGTCCGCGTCGTCGCAGGTCATCGCCCGTGGGCGACGTTGCGAAGCCCTCGCGCGTCACGGACATCACGATGCGATCCACCCACGCGCCGCCCTTCCAAGACCGCTCCGGCAACCGGCCGTCCACCACGAAGCCGCACTTCTCGTAGACGTGGATCGCCCGTTCGTTGTCGGCCGTCGACCAGAGCTCGACGCGATGGAGGTCGTAGCGATCGAACGCCTCATCCAACAGGACCGACACGGCATCGGTCCCGTATCCCTGCTCCCAGGCCGAGCGTTCCCCGATCAGGACGTTCAGGGAACAGATGCGGTCGCGGCGACGGAAGGCGTTGAGCCCGATCCGACCGATCGGCGTCCCGTCGACCTCGATCACGTACGGATGACCCTCCGCGCGCGCCCGTCGTTCGCTCTCGACGATGTCCTGCATGGAGAACGGCCCCTCGTAGTCCATCAGCCACCACACCTCGGGGTCGTTCTGCCAGGCATGGATCAGGACATGGTCTCGCTCCTCCACGGGCCGCAACAGGACGTGCGCCCCGTGGATCATGCGGCCGCCTCGACGAGCTCTCGATAGATCGAGCCGACCTCCGTGGTCGTGGCGTCCCACGTGAACGCGAGCGACTCTCGAGCACCGGTGGTCCCGAGCCGTTCGGAGAGCGCGGGATCGCCGAGGACGGCGCGCACCGCCTCGCCGTGGTCGGCGGCGTCGTGTCCTTCAACCAGGAGCCCGCCTCCCCGCACGACGGTCCGGAGACCACCGACGGCCGCCGCGACGACCGGCGTCCCACAGGCTTGCGCCTCCAGGGCCACGAGGCCGAACGATTCCGATCGCGACGGCACGAGCACGACATCGGCCGCCGAGTAGAAGTCGGCGAGCCGGGCGTGCGGCTGCGGAGGGAAGAGCATGACCCGGTCGGACACCCCGAGGGCGGTCGCCAGCTCCATCAGGCGCGCGACCTCCGCACCGGCGTGCTGCCCGCTCGGGCCGCCAACGATCGCCAGCACGAGATCCTCGGCCAGCGCCGGGCTCCTCGCCACCACCTCGGCGATCGTCCGGATCGCCACGTCGGGGCCTTTGTGGGACTGCAGACGACCGACGAACAGGGCGAGCCGCAGACCGGACAGGTGCAGACGTGCTCGAGCGACATCCCGATCCTGTGGCCGGAAGATCGCGTGATCAACACCGGGAGGCACGATCCGGACCCGTTCGGGATCGGCGCCGTAGAGACCCACGAGCTGGCCCGCCTCCTCCGGCGTCGGAGCGAGGATGCGATCCGCTTCGCCGATCACCCGCTCCTCGCCACGGAGCCGCTCGGCCGGCTCCGGCGTCTCCCCGTGCGCGAGCGAGTAGTTCTTGACCTTGCCGAGCGTGTGGAACGAGGCGACGAGCGGGACACCGAGGATGTCCTTCGCGGCGCGCCCGACCCATCCGGACAGCCAGTAGTGACTGTGGATCAGGTCGTATCGGTTGCCGTTCTCTCGGGCGACCCGCAGGACACCGCCAAGGAACTCCGGAAGGTACCGCTGGACCGCGGATTTCGGCACGGGCTGGCACGGCCCCGCCTTGGCGCTCACGACCCGGATGCCCGGCGCGATCTCGCGGACGTCGTGCGTGGCCCCACCGCGGCACCTCGTGAAGAGGTCCACCTCGATCCCCTGTCCGGCGAGTCGCTCGGCGACCGAACGGATGTAGACGTTCATCCCGCCCGAGTCACCCGTGCCCGGCTGGTCGACGGGTGAGGTGTGCACAGCCAGGACGGCGACGCGCGGCCGCGGTGCTCCGATGCTCACGGACAGGTCAACCTCGTGAGGGACCGGATTTCATCCCGCGTCGCACGGCCAACCGGGCGATCCTCTCGGCACCCTCATCGGCGCCGGCCAAGGTTGACGACCGCCTCCACGACCCCCTGGGGCTCCTCGCCGCCCAGCACGGGGAGCCGTTCGTGATGGGCCAGACGGTCCAGGGCCTCCGGCGAGAGTACGTCCAGCCTGCGCAGCACCTCGATGAACGCCGGGGCCAGCCGCCGCCAGTTGCCGTCGGTGACCTTCAACGCGATGCCGATCCCCTGCGTCAGGGACGTCGCGCACACGAGCCCTTCGGCCCCTTCCTTCGCGATCACCGAACCGGCGCCTGCCGTGATGACATCGGTATCCAGGCGCCGCGTGCCGCCCACGAGGTGCGGGGCGGCGAGGATGCCCCGCACGACCCGGTCGGTCGCCGGGCCGAGCCGTCCCATCCGGTCGGGAGAAGCGAACCGAGCGAACATCGTCGCCATCGCCCTGAGCGGCACGCCGTGGACGGGGATCCCGCACCCGTCCACGCCGATGATCGGGCGCTCGACGCCCGTGGCGGCGGTGACGGCCCGGAGCACGCGTCGTTGGACGGGGTGGCCCGGCGCTCGGTACGTGGCGAGATCCCACCCCCGGTGCGCGGCGGCGACCAAGAGCCCGGCGTGGTTGCCCGAGCAGCCGTCCCAGATCCGCGCACGGGCCCCCTTGGTGGCGCGGTCGCGCGGTGTTCGGAGGGCGCCGACCGGAACGCGTCCGCGCCGCAGCAGGCGCCGCACGGCCGCCACATGGACGGCTTCGCCCGAGTGGGACGCGCACATCACGGCGACCTCGTCGTCGGAGAGATCGGGCTCGTCCATCGCCGAGAACGAGACGGCGCCCTGCAACGGCTTCTCGCAGGAGCGACCGAACAGGAGACGCTCGGGATCGCCGGCCGCGGCGCGGAGGGTGCCGTCGGCGTCGCAGACCGCGACATCGCCCATGTGCACCGATTCGACGAGGCCGTTTCGGACGACGTGGACGAGCTCGACGGGAGCGGTCATCGGGGCAGCAGCCTACCGACGCCCGTCGGGGGCGGCCGGGCTCAGCCCGTGGCGAAGGACGGCCTGCGGCGCCGGTCGGGGAGGACGAGGACGTCCTCCTCCGTGGCGAGCTCCTCGAACGCCTCCACGCAGCGCGGGTCGAACTGGGTGCCGGCACCGGCGCGGATCTCCGCAACGGCCTCATCGAGGGAAAGCGCCGAACGGTAGGGCCGGTCGCTCGTCATCGCGTCGAACGAGTCCGCGATCGAGAAGATGCGGGCGGCGAGGGGGATGTTTTCTCCGCGGAGTCCCATCGGATATCCCTCCCCGTCGAAGCGCTCGTGATGACACCGCACGATGTCGACGGCCTCACCCATGAAAGGGATCGGTTCGACGATCCGTGCGCCCTGATTCGGATGGGATCGCATCACGACCCATTCGAGCTCGGTGAGGGGACCGGTCTTGCAGAGGATCGACTCGGGGATCCCGACCTTCCCGATGTCGTGGAGGAAGAACCCGTAGGCGACCTCCGGTCGCTCCGCGAGCTCGGGGTCGACCCTCCGCGCGAGCGCGAGACCGTAGTGCGCCGTGCGATCGAGGTGTCCCCGCGTCGTGGGGTCTTTGGCCTCCACCACGTGGGCGAGGGACTTCATCGTGGCCAGGTACATCTCGCGGGCGCTCTCGAGTGCGTGCTCCAGCTCGCGCCGGCGAACACGTTCCGCCGAATACAGGACGCCGACCTCACGGGCGAACACCTTCAGCTGGTCGTGCAGCGAGCCCGCCTCGGAATCCTCGATGGGATCCCGGGTGACGGCCTCGGATCCCCCTCGTTCGAGATTCATGTTCGCCCCGGTCCTCGTTATCCCCAGTTGTGGAGAAGCGGGGCACACGTTCGCACGGGCTCTCGGAGCGGGGTATCGGGCGACCGGGGGGTTCGTGGCCGGCAGCCGGGGGACGCCACCAGGACGCCGCGGAGCCTCAGCTGAGCGCCAGGCTCGGATCCTCCTTGTAGCGTCGCTTCAGCTCGTCCTGGAGCGCGTCGAGCACCCGGAGCACGTCGGTTCGTTGTGCCGAGACCTCCCGTTCCTCGCCCGCGAGCAGGTCGATCGCTTCCTCGAGCTTGGGATCGTCCAGCTCCGTCGGGTCACTGATGCCTGCATCAGCAACCAGTCGCTCGATCCGGCGTCGGGCGAGGAGCATCTCCTCCTCGGGCAGGGAGACGTGCATCGCCTCGCCGCGGGACGTGGCGGGCTCATCAGACGCGAGGATCTCCGACAGCCGATCCACGAGCGGTCGATGGTCGTCGCTCCCCCGGGATGCGAGCTCGGCCTTCAGGATCTCTGCGCGGCCCTGGACGAGCCTGCGAAGCAAGGAGAGGTATTCGCGTTCGGCCATGCATTCGTCGCGAAGCGCCCGCACGTCCTCGAGCGACTTGGAATCGATCGCCTCGAGGTACGAGGGCTCGCGGATCCGATCGATGCGGCGGTTGCCCGGATGCTCCTCGTCCACGGGCCGATGCTACACCCGGCCCCCGTGCTCAGCAGACGGCGAGGAGCATGCTGTACGGGTTCACGGCCGCGCCGCCACTCGGATGGTACTCGAAGTGCAGGTGGTCGCCGTTGTAGCCGATCACGGTTCCGGTGGAGACCGAACCGAGGGTGCCATACGAGGACAGGTGGGCGTAGAAGGTCCAGTCGCCGTTCGGGTGCTCGACGACGGCGCCGAGGCCGCCGATGCTCCCCGCCGGCCGGGCGTTGCCGGGGGCGACCGCCACGACCGGTGTGCCGGGCGCCGCCATGATGTCGATGCCCGCGTGCGACCGACCGCCCGGCCTCGGGTCGCCGAAGGAGTCGACGAACGAGTGCGTCCCGGCCGCCGGGCACGTCTGGATCGCGCCGGACCGGAAGACCACACCACCACCCAACCCGAGCGTTGCCTCCTGCTGGGCGTCGAGCTCCGCCTCGAGGTCGGCGATCAGGGTGTCGATGTCCTCGATCCGGAGGAGCAGGTCGGCCCGCTGCTCCGCGAGCGCTTCCGACGCGATGGCCTCGATCCGAGCGGACTGGCGGAGGCGGGTCTCCTGGCGACGGAGCTCCTCGGTGGTGACGGCGACCTTCGTCGCGAGGTCGGCGTCGCCTTGGACAACGCTCTGCGTGTACTGCAGTCGGTCGGTGGCGTCCCCGATCGAGTCCGACGTCAACAGAGCGCCGATCGAGAACGACCCGCCCGTCATGAACGCAGCCGCGACCCGGTCGTTCAGGTCCCTGCGGATCCTCGCGAGCTCGTCCCCGAGGCGATCGATCTCCGCCTCGGCCGCGGCTGCCGCATCCCGAGCGGTCGCGAGCCGCGCCTCGGTCTCCTGCCAGAGACCCGTGACCCTCTCGAGCTCAGCCTCGGCGTCGTCGAGCCGTGCCTCGGCAGCTTCGAGCTCCGATCCGGTGTCCGCCCAGGCGGGGAACGCGGTGACCGCAGCGGCGCTCACGAGGAACGCGACGGCGGACCTGATCACTCTGCGGGAAGGGGCCGTGGCTGTTGCCTCCCTGTGCATCCGACGGGGCATCGACGGCGCGACCGAGGCTACCAGTGACTCCGGTCGGGGCTCAACTCCCTCGGGGTGCCGGTCGGGGCTCAACTCCCTCGGGGTGCGCCGTCCGTCCCCTCTTCTTCGGCATCTATCCTCCGCCAGTGGAGCCGCATCCTCCGTTCCTGACCGGCCACGGGGGCTTCGGCACCGACGCCGCGCGGACGATCTGCCGGTTCGGCTTCGACCACGTGAACCTGCACCGCATCACGCTGTTCGTGAACGCCGACAACGCCCAGGCGATCCGGGCCTGCGAGAAGGTCGGGTTCGTCCAGGAAGGGAGCCTCCGCGAGGCCGCGATGGCCCACCGCGGACGCGTGGACCTGCTCGTGATGGGACTCCTCGCGGGTGATCTCCGGGAGGAGTCCTAGTCCCGCATCGCCTCGATCAGGATGTCCGCGACCTCCGGCCGTGAGAACTCCTGCGGAGGCCGCTCGCCGTCGCGCAGCATCTCGCGCACCTTCGTCCCCGACAGGGAGACGCGCTCCTCCTCGCTGTGGGGGCAGGTCTTGGGTGAGGCCATCCCCTCGCAGCGATCGCACCAGAAGGAGTGCTCGAACATCAGGGGCGTGATCCCGAGCTCGCTCGGCTCGAAGCGCTCGAAGATCTTCTGCGCGTCGTAGGTGCCGTAGTAGTCCCCGACGCCGGCATGGTCGCGGCCCACGATGAAGTGCGTGCAGCCGTAGTTCTTCCGGCAGATCGCGTGCCAGATCGCCTCTTTCGGGCCCGCGTAGCGCATCGCCGCGGGGAACACCGAGACCATCGCCCGGTCCTTCGGGTAGTAGCCCTCGAACAGGGCCTCGTAGCAGCGCATGCGCACGTCGGGCGGGACGTCGTCGGCCTTCGTGGCTCCGACGAGCGGATGGACGAGCAGCCCGTCGACGATCTCGAGGGCGCATTTCTGGATGTACTCGTGCGCCCGGTGGATGGGGTTCCTCGTCTGGAAGCCGACCACGGTGCGCCAGCCTCGCCGCTCGAACTCGGCCCGGGTCTCGGCCGGCGTCTGGCGATAGGCCACGAAATCCTCGTGGGGCGGGAGCGTGAGCACCTCGAGGGTCCCCGCCACGCATCGGTCGCCGGCGTCCTGGAGCGCCTTGACGCCGGGGTGCTCAAGGTCTTCGGTCCCGAAGACGGACGTCGCCTCCTTGGCCCGATCGCGCTTGAAGATCTCGGTGACCCGTAGGACCGCGAGCGGCTGGCTCCCCTCGGCGGCGACCAGCGCCACCGCGTCGGCGCCACCCAGCCGGTGCGCGCCGTCCTCGTCGACCGACAGCGTGACCGGGATCGACCACGGCAGGCCGTTCTGGAGGTGCATCGTCTCGAGCACCGAGTGGTAGTCGGCCTCGCCCGGGAATCCGGTGAGCGGGGAGAGCGCGCCGACGCCGAGCATCTCGAGATCGGACAGCTCCCGTTCGGAGACGACGAGGGTCGGCAGGTTGCGAGCCTCCTCGAAGAGGGTCTCGGCGGCGGAGCCGTCGACGAGGAGCTGCACGAGCGTTCCTCCGTGCGGATCGATGGTGGGCATGAACGTTCTTCCTTCCGTAGACGATGGCCGTAGACGACGGAGACCCGGAGCGGTGAGGCCGCGGGGTCGAGCACCCAGGATACGAGTTGGTCGGCCGCGCAGCCCTTCCTGAAGCCACATGCGGCGTGCGGGGTAGACTGACAACTCCGACCGAAAGCCCTCGGTGCCGATGCAGACCCTCCTTTCCGATGACGAGATCGCCTCGCTGAACGTCGACTTCGAGGCCTCGCAGCCGAGTGACATCCTGGCGTGGGCGCTCGAGAAGAGCGGCCTCGAGAAGCTGGCGATCGCCTCGGCCTTCCAGACCGAGGGAACCGTCGTGATCCACATGGCGACGCGGATCCGACCGGACGTCCCGATCCTGTTCCTCGAGACCGGGTTCCAGTTCGCGGAGACGCTGGCGTTCAAGCAGCAGCTCGCGGAGCGGCTCTCGCTGAACGTGATCGACCTGGTCGGCGAGTACTCGAACGATCGCCAGGAGGCCGAGTTCGGCGCACGGCTGTTCGAGCGCAACCCGGAGATGTGTTGCGAGATCAACAAGGTCCGGCCCATGTTCGAGGCGCTCCGAGGGCTGGATGGGTGGGTGACATCGGTGCGACGGGACTCCTCGCCGACGCGCGCGGACACCCCGATCGTCGAGCGCTACGACCTGGAGCCCGGGAACGCGATCGTCAAGGTGAACCCGATGGCGAACTGGACGAAGCCGCAGGTGTGGCGCTACCTGAAGGAGCACGACCTGCCGCACAACCCCCTGTACGACCTCGGATACTCCTCGATCGGCTGTGCGCCGTGCACACGGCTGCGCTTCGCCGGAGAGCCGGAGCGAGCGGGGCGCTGGGCAGGGATCGCGAAGTGGGAGTGCGGGATCCACATGAACGAGTCGGCGCAGCAGGGAAC
The DNA here is from genome assembly GCA_021155985.1 of Actinomycetes bacterium. GTDB lineage: Bacteria > Actinomycetota > UBA4738 > UBA4738 > HRBIN12 > JAJNBA01. Next base: position 8,831 of record JAJNBA010000023.1, on the reverse strand, counting down.
GATCGAGCCCACGTCCTCGCCGGGCTAGGCGACGACCCAGAGGGCCTCGGGGGCCAGCGTCATCTCCAGCCGCCGGTGCTCCCCGTGCATGTCGCCGTCGACCTGCACCGGGAACGCGGTGTCCGACGTCACCACCACGCTCGCGGCATCGTGGATGTAGTCGATGTCGCGCCCCAACACGTGCCGTGCCGAGCCGAACACCTGCCACGCGATCCGCGGGATGCTCCGTCGCGCGAGCTTGCGCACCGACAAGACGTCGAGCCCCGCGTCGAGCGACGCGTCGGGCGTCATCCGCAGGCCCACGCCCTTGTAGTACGTGTACGGATCGGTGCGCCCCACCATCACCGAGAGCGAGGGCGTCGGCTCGCCGCCGTCCACCGACAGTCGCAGGTCCGGACTGCGGCCCGCGTAGCTGACGAGCAACTGCCAGGCGACCACCCGGAAGGCGACCCGATCGAACTTCGCCTTCGTCCTGGGGAACTTCGCGTCGAGGCGCTTCATGGCCGCGGCGTCGACGCCCGCCCCGCAGTTGACGGCGAAGTAGCGCCCGTCCGCACGGCCGAGGTTGAGCTTGAAGGCATCGTCGTCGAGAGCCTTCGAGATCAGCATCCCGGTCGCCTCGACGGCGTCGAGCGGCAGCCCGAGTGCCCGGACCAAGATGTTCGTGGCCCCGCCGGGTAGCGGCGCGAGCGCCGTCTCGGTGCCGGCGAGCGCGTTCACGGTCTCGTTGATCGTGCCGTCGCCGGAGAGCACCGCGACCATGTGAACGCCCTCGGCTGCAGCCTGCGCGGCCAGCTCCCGTGCATGCCCCCGGCCCTTCGTCTCCGCGACCTCGAGCCGGAAGTCGGCAGAGAGCGCCTTCTCGATCACCGCCAGGACGGGCTTCGAGTAGGTGCGCGCCACGGGATTGACGATGAGGAGGACCCGATGGAATCGCATGAGGTCCAGGAAGTATGCCTCAGACCGGCGAGTTGCGCGCGGGGGCTCCGCCCGAGACCGGGGGGAGGAGCGCGACCTCGTCGCCTTCGGCAACCGGCGTGCCCCGGGAGGCCCGCTCGCCGTTCACCACGAGGGAGCCGACGGCCGCGATCTGCCCGAATCGCTCGCCGAACCGGGCGGACAGGGCGTCCGCCACCTCCCCGGCCGTGCGTCCATCCGCCTCCACCTCGGAGGCGCCCGCGAGCTCTCTGAGCGCGGCGAACAGCCGCACCTTCACCATCTCCGGCACCATCTCTGGCTCGGTCCCCGCTCCATCGCGGCTGAAGCCTACCGAGGGCGATGCCGAACGGATATCGTGCCCGAAGGAGCCGAAGATGTCCTTCCTTGCCTTGCTGAGCGACAGATCGCTCCACGTGGCCTGTCCCGCTCTCCCCGAGGTCGCCCCCGACCTGAAGGTCGAGCCCCTCTCCTCGGCCTCGCTGGAGCACGTACTGGAGCTCGAGCCCGAGGCGATCCTCGTCGACGCCGCCGAGAACGCCCCCCAGGCCTTCTCCGTCCTCAGGGCGCTCCGCGAGCGTGACGCGCGGGTCCCGGCGGCCGTGATCGTGGAGCGGGATACCCTCGAGCGGTACCCGTGGCACGAGGTGGCCGACGAGCTCGTCTACCCAGGCGCGCCGGCGGCCGAGCTGCGGGTGCGCCTGGCGATGCTCCGACGCCGCGCCGGAGCGGGCGACGGCACCGTGATCCGCCTCGGCGCCCTCGCGATCGACACCGAGTCTTACCGCGTCACCGCGTCCGGCCGTCCGCTCGACCTCACGTTCAAGGAGTTCGAGCTCCTCCGATTCCTGGCTCAGCGTCCCGGTCGCGTCTTCACCCGGCCGTCGCTGCTCCGCGAGGTCTGGGGCTACGACTTCTACGGGGGTACCAGAACCGTCGACGTCCACGTCCGTCGCCTGCGATCGAAGCTCGGTCCCGAGCACGAGCACCTGATCGAGACGGTGCGGAGCGTCGGCTACCGGGCAGCCGAACAGGACGCCTGAGGGGCCACCGGACGGGGCCGCCCACGGGCGTGCCCGGGGGAAGCCTTCCGGACCGAGCCCCGCGGAAGACCTAGCCACGGGGCGCCAGGAGGAAATGACACCGCCGGGCCCTGCTCTCGAGGGGACCTCGCCGCCGATGATGGGGACACAACAAGAGCAGGGCGGGAGCGGCTCAGTCCCCTCCCCCTCGGGACGCCTCATCCCCTCGGTCGCGGCTCCCGCTCCGCTCGCAAGCCCGGGCCGGTGCCCGTGGCGGCTCACGCCGCCCGCGGTCGCCGGCCCTGGCCATGTTCACGCAGAGTTAACGCCCCCGGAACCGCGGCCTTCTCGGCGGCCCCTACTCTTGGCCCCGACAGCCACCAGCCGCCATCGGCCAGCCGACCAGCACAGGGGGTGCATCGCACGTGACCACGCCGAAAGAGGTATTGGCGATCGCGAAGCAGAACGACGTCGAGATCGTCGACCTGCGGTTCTGCGATCTGCCGGGCCTCACCCAACACTTCTCCGTTCCCGTCTCCGAGCTCACCGAAGGCGTCTTCGAGGACGGCCTGGGCTTCGACGGTTCCTCGATCCGCGGCTTCCAGGAGATCCAGGAGTCGGACATGCTCCTCGTCGCCGACCCTGACACCGCCTACCTCGACCCGTTCACCCAGCACACCACGCTCAACATCCACTGCTACGTGAAGGACCCGGTGACCGGTGAGTGGTACTCACGCGATCCCCGCTACGTCGCACGCAAAGCCGAGCTCTACCTGAAGCAGACGGGCATCGCCGACGTCTCCTACTGGGGTCCGGAGGCCGAGTTCTACATCTTCGACTCGATCCGCTTCGACCAGAACCAGCACGAGGGCTACTACCACATCGATGCGGCCGAAGGCGTCTGGAACTCCGGCGCCGTGAAGAACGCCGACGACTCCCCCAACCTCGGCTACAAGCCCCGCTACAAGGAGGGCTACTTCCCCGTGCCGCCGATGGACCACTACCAGGACCTCCGCTCCCAGATGGTCCTGAACCTCGAGAAGGTCGGCGTCAAGATCGAGGTGCACCACCACGAGGTGGGCACCGCGGGCCAGGCCGAGATCGACATGCGCTACGGGTCGCTGCTGGCGACGGCCGACAACGTCATGAAGTACAAGTACGTCGTCAAGAACACGGCGTGGGCGGCCGGCAAGACCGTCACGTTCATGCCGAAGCCGATATTCCAGGACAACGGCTCTGGGATGCACACCCACCAGAGCCTGTGGAAGGACGACGAGAACCTGTTCTGGGACGAGGTCGGCTACGCAGGTATCTCGGACATGGCCCGGTGGTACATCGGCGGGCTGCTCCAGCACGCCCCGGCCTTGCTCGCATTCACGAACCCCACGACGAACTCGTTCCGCCGGCTCGTGCCCGGCTACGAGGCGCCCATCAACCTCGTCTACTCGCAGCGGAACCGCAGCGCGTGCGTGCGGATCCCGGTGTTCTCACGGCAGCCGGCCACGAAGCGTCTGGAGTTCCGCACGCCGGATGCGGCCTGCAACCCGTACCTGGCGTTCAGCGCGATGCTGATGGCGGGGATCGACGGGATCAAGAACAAGATCGAGCCGCCGGAGCCGATGGACAAGGACCTGTACGACCTGCCGCCCGAGGAGAAGGCGTCCGTCAAGCAGGTCCCGGGCTCCCTCGAGGAGGTGCTCGACACGCTCGAGGGCGACCACCAGTGGCTGCTCGAAGGCGGCGTGTTCACGCAGGACGTGATCGATACCTGGATCGAGTACAAGCGAGCCCACGAGGTCGACGCGATCCGGCTCCGGCCGCATCCGCACGAGTTTCACCTGTACTACGACGTGTAGGGCGCGACCCAGCACCAGACGCGAACGAGCCGGCCCGCTTCCCCAAGGGGCCGGCTCCGTTCACCTTCGGCTCCGAGGCATGGCCCTCGGAACCGAGGGGAAGATTCCCTCCTGGTCGGGCCAGCAAACCGGGGCGTACGGTTTCTCTCCGCGTGATGTCGAGAACGGCGAGGCCGCTCCGACCGGATGGTGAACGCCCCAGCCAGGGGCCGAAGAGGAGGACCGAGATGTCGAAGATCAGTCCGTTCCTGTGGTACGACGACAAGGCCGAGGAGGCCGCCGAGTTCTACGTGAAGGTCTTCACCGAGTGGAGCGGAGCCACCCCCGGGACGTCGAAGATCACGAACGTCGCTCGCTACGGCGAGGGGATGCCGGCCCCGGCGGGCACCGCCATGACCGTCGCGTTCGAGGTCGAGGGGCAGGAGTTCACCGCCCTGAACGGAGGTCCGGACCACTCGTTCACGGACGCGATCTCCTTCGTCGTGAGCTGTGCGACACAAGGAGAGGTGGACGAGCTCTGGTCCGCGCTCACCGACGGAGGCGAGGAGAGCATGTGCGGCTGGCTGAAGGACCGGTACGGCCTGTCCTGGCAGATCATCCCCACGGAGCTCTACGACCTCCTCGGCGACCTCGACGCCGGGAGAGCACAGCGAGCGACGCAGGCGATGCTCCAGATGCAGAAGATCGACATCGCGGAGATCCGTCGAGCCGCGGACGCCGCGTAGCAGGCGATCCGAGCGGCCCGCCGGCGGGACAGCCGTCGGCGGGTCGCTGTTACGGTGCCCGCCATGGCGCGCTCGCCTCGCTGGGCCTGGTGGGCGGCGGTCGTCGGGCCCCTCCTGGTGGGCGTCGCGGGCGCCGCCCTCGCCCTCCAGGCGTTCGCGAAGACCACGGTCGACGCCGGGCCGTTCCAGATCCAGGTCGAGGCGGACTTCGGCCGGAGCGTGACGGACATCTCGCTTCCCCCGCTCGGCCGGGTCCGCGCCGATACGCACGGCGCCCCGCTCCATCTCCGCGCGTCGCTCCGGGAGGTCGACGTCGAACAGCTCCAGGAAGGACTCCGGCGTGGGATCGACTCCGTGGCCGCAGAGGTGGAGCGGAACACGCTCGACGCCGCGGGTCGCTTCGCCGCCTGGGTGGTGCTCGTGGGGATCGCGGGTGCGGCGGCCCTCGGACTGCTCGCGTTCCGGAACCGATGGCTCCTCGTGCTTCGCGCCACGGTCTCCGGGCTCGCGGCCGTCCTGCTCTCCGTCGGGTTCACGGCACTCGGGTTCGACGCGGCCGCCTTCCAGGCGCCGAGCTACACGGGTTCCCTCCGGCTGGTGCCGCAGCTGTTCGGCCCCGTCGAGGGCGCGATCGAGCGCGTCGGCTACTTCCGCGAGGAGCTGCGCCGCGTGGTGGCCGGCGCCGCGCGCGCGTACGCGGCGATCGAGTCCAACCCCCTCGGGCGGGGGGACGAGATCCGCGTGCTGCACATCTCCGACATCCATCTCTCCACCCTCGGCTACGACTTCGCGCAAGAGCTCGCCCGGAGCTTCGACGTCGACCTCGTGATGGACACCGGCGACACCACGTCGTTCGGGGCGCCCGATGAGGAGTTCATCCTGTCGGAGATCCCCGCGTTCGGACTCCCCTACGTCTGGGTCCGCGGGAACCACGACTCGGCTGCCTTCCAAGAGGCCCTCGACCGGGTGGAAGGGACCGTCGTACTCGACGGAGACACGGAAGAGGTCGAGGGCTTCACGGTCTACGGGCTCGGTCACCCGTACTTCAACGAGGAACGGGGCACCCCCGTCGGAGACGAGGACGTCGTCGAGCTGGTCGCCGGCGCGGCCGACCAGGTCCTCGCCGACGTGACCGCCCTGCCGGAGCCGCCCGACCTCGTCCTCGTGCACGATGACCGGATGGCAGCGGAGATCGCGGGGCTCGTCCCGCTCGTGCTCTCGGGTCATTTCCACGAAGCGCGCGACGAGGTGCCCGACGGCACCGTGTTCCTCCGTGTGGGGACGACCGGCGGCGCCGGCCCGACGGGCTTCACCGCCGAGGGCGACGTCCCCTTCTCCGCCGAGGTGCTCTACTTCCAACCCGACGAGGAGGGGCGGATGGACCTGGTCGCGTGGGACGTCGTGACACAGTTCCCGGAGACCGGGAGCCTCCAGATCACCCGCCACCTGGCCTCGGACGTGGGGCTCTCGCCGAGCCCATCGGTGCTCACGCCGACCTCGCCGAGCCCATCGTGAACCTCGTGACCGATCACGTGACCCGCTCGATCCCCATCGAGGAGCCCTACGACCTCGCGGGGACGCTGTTCCCGCTCCGGCGCGGAACGGGCGACCCCACGATGCGGATCGAGGAAGGAGTCGCCTGGCGTGCCGGGCGGACCCCGGACGGTCCTGTGACGCTGTTCCTCGAACAGATGAACGGCGCTGTGCGGGCGACCGCTTGGGGCTTGGGCGCCACGTTGGCGCTCGACCACGCGCCCGGATTGATCGGCGCGGAGGACGACGGGTCGGCGTTCTTGGCCCACGACGATGTGATGGCGCGGATGTGGAAGGAGCACCGGTCGGCTCGGCTCACGCGGGCCCTCGACGTGGTGCGAACGCTCGTCGCCGCGATCCTGGAGCAGAAGGTCGTGGGGATGGAGGCCCGCCGAGCGTGGCGTCGGATGACGATCGCCCTGAGCGAACCGGCGCCCGGAGGTGGCCGAGGTGCCGTACTACCGGTTCCACCCGTGGGGGGTGGAGCGACGCCGCGCCGAGGTGATCCGAGCCGTGTGTGCACGGGCGGCGTCGCTCGAGGCGCTCGTCGACGTGCCGTTCGACGAGGCCCGGCGCCGGCTTGTAGCGATGCCGGGCATCGGCCTCTGGACCGCAGCGGAGGTCATGCGCCTCTCGCTCGGCGATCCGGACGCGGTGTCGGTGGGCGACTACCACCTGCCCGACATCGTCGGTTGGGCACTCGCGCGAGAAGAGCGCGGGACCGACGAGCGGATGCTGGAGCTCCTGGAGCCCTACCGAGGCCAGCGAGGGAGGGTGCAGGTGCTCCTCGAGCGGAGCCAGATCATGCCGCCCGCCTACGGACCCAGGATGGAAGCCCGCTCGATCGAGAAGCTTTAGGAGTTAGCTCGCGGCCGGATGTAGACGCGCCCGTCCTCGATCCTCACGTCATAGACAGGCACGGACTTCGTGGCCGGCGGCCGCATCGGCTTGCCCGTCTCGAGGTTGAACATGCTCCCGTGAGCCGGACAGGTAACGGTCCTAACAGATCCCGCGATCCTCACGACTCCCTTGTCGAGACCAGCGCCCTGATGTGTGCACTGATTCCCAATCGCGAACACGTCCGCACTCGCTTCTAGCAAGAGAACAGGCTCATCGCCGAACATGACCCGCGTTGGCTTCCTGTCGATGAGATTCGCCTCTAGCGCCACCTCGATCCAATCGGCCATGCGCCCCCCAGCTGGTGATGGGTCAACTTGATCCTAGAGGGGGCCAAGGGGATCATCGAACGCGATGAGCAAGTTCGAAAAGAGCGGAATCAATACACGCACGGAAAAGGAGGGGCTCTCTCTCCTCCTCCGGGATGCCAGATTCCAGCTGGTGGACCTGTTCACGAAGCGGCGAATTCTCGAGCTGATCGGAATCACAGGTGCCTTCGGGACCCAGACATTCGATCTCGTGTTCACCTCCGCCGTAGCTCCACCGATCACACTCGAGACTGTCGACGAGCACTTCCCGACGCTGACACTCATTGAGATGAAGACAACAAAGAAAGCAATAGTCGACCAGGCTCTGCGGGGCTTCTTCTTCGGCGCGACGGAGCGCGAGTATGCAATGGCAAAGGCACTCGGGCCCCGGTACTGCTTCGCGTTCGTGGTCTTGAACAAGACGAACGTCTACGCCAAACCCTTCGCGGTTCTCCTCAACCTCGAGGAGGTGGAGCAACGCACCAAAGCCCGTCGAGTGCAGTACCAAGTGAACTTCAGGTCGGACATCCGGGCAGAGGAATCCTCCGAAAAAGAGGTCATCGTGTTTGGTGAGTTCGGGGACATCCCGCTCGGAGAACCTTCCGACCTCCCACCCGCTTGAGCAAGTGAGCCACGGCGTATGCCTCTTCTCCGCCGCGGTCAAACTTGGCAACAATCATCCAATCGTTCTCCTCGACCGCAACGGGAGTGAGGACGTCATGGAGCGTGGCGGTTACCCAAGCCCTCGCGGTCGTCCGATCCTCCAGGAGTGTTGCCTCCGGATCCGGATAGCCGTCCCAAGTCCAGAAGGTGCCGACCCATCCGCCCTCCCCCTCCACACGAACGAGCCGAACGTTACGGTCGTCAACGGTCCAACGATCATCTGGGAACTCTTCGATCGGAATCCAGCCCATCCCGGAGATGATCCAGGCCCATCGTCGCGCTTCGTCTCGCGCCGTGTCTAGCGAGTCATACGCCTCCGGCGGGTAGTCGATGACCGTTCCATCAGTGATGAGGATCAACCAAGTGCTCATCGTTGAAGTCAGATCCCCATGAAGGTCGCCGTCTGTGAGATCCATCACGATCGGGGATTCGATCTGACGATCACCGGTGTGATCGATACGTTCCCGCCGTGTCGGAGGGCGAGAATGAATCGGAGTATGCGATCGAGCTGATCGCCTGTTTTCAGTTCAGCATCAACACGACGATTGAGGGTCCGCCGGGTCTCACCAAGGAGGAACTCGAGGATCGAATCGAGGCTGACTGGCAGTCGATCTCAGTCGAGACGGATGTCCTGCTCGAAAGCCACTGGGAGCTCGACGCCTTCGAGGAACGACCTGGGACTGGAGCTGAGCGCTAGACCACGAAGGCGCAGCCGTTCCAGAGAGCGTTGATGCGGAGCTTCGTCAAGAATCCCCGCACCTCGAGACCGAGGGTCCTGGGCTTTCGCATCCGCGGCGGCGTGAAGACAAGGAACCCTTCGGGTGTCTCTGTGCGGTCCCAGTCCAAGGCGTCGGGTGGAGGCTCCGTCGAGGTCCGGAGGAACCGGAGGCC
>JAJNBA010000106.1 GCA_021155985.1 Actinomycetes bacterium | reverse complement strand
GGTGATGAACGGCCAGCGCACCGTGATCTACGGCGAGCGCCGGAAGATCCTCGAGGGCGGGGATCTGAGCGAGGAGGCCCTCGGGTTCGTGCGCGACATCGTTGAGGCGACCGTCGCCACGTACTGCCCGGCGGACGTCTTCGCGGAGGAATGGGATCGCGAGGGTCTCCTCACGGCCCTCACCGAGGTCTATCCGGTCTCGCTCTCGAAGGAGCAGGTCGACCAGATGACCGACACGGAGTCGCTGCAGGCAGCGTTCGTGGAGGACGCGCTCACCGCCTACGCCGCGAAGGAGGAGTCGCTCGGCGTGGAGATGATGCGGGAGCTCGAGCGAGTGGTCCTGCTCAACATCATCGACACGCGCTGGCGCGAGCACCTCTACGAGATGGACTACCTGCAAGAGGGCATCTATCTGCGGAGCTACGCTCAGAAGGATCCGATCACGGAATACCGGCGAGAGGCCTTCGACATGTTCGACGAGCTCACTTCGACGATCCAGGCGGAGTTCGTCCGCTACATCTACCGCGTCGAGCTCGTCCGGCCGGAGCAGCCGCAGCGGCGTGCGGCGGCGCAGAAGGTCGCCGCCGTGCGCGAGCGACACGGAGACGAGGAGGAGGCGGCGGCCTCGTCGGCCTCGGGCCAGGACGCCAACCCCAACCAGGTGATCAGTGACAAGGTGCCTCGGAACGCGCCGTGTCCGTGCGGCAGCGGCCGCAAGTACAAGAAGTGCCACGGCGCCGTGGCGTAGGAGGTCCCAGACATGACGAAGGGAGGGGCCGGCGCTTCGCGCCGGCCCCTCCCGTTCCGGATCGATCAGCGGCACTGCCCGCAGATCTCGTTCCCGTTCATGCCGGGCCTTGGTCCCATCGTCGGTGTGAAGCCCGCGTCCGACACCGAGCCGGCCGACGGGTACGCCCCCGGGTTCTCCAGCCCGACCGGATACGTGGCCTCCGTCACCTGCGAGATCCCGTAGGCGCCGGGGTACTCGAAGCCTGCGAAGGTGGGCGCTTGGGTGACATATGCCCCCGGGTTCTCGAACCCGGCGAATCCGGTCCCCTTCGGCGTCACGTGCGAGATGCCCACGACGACGGGGAGGGCGGCGCCCTGCTCACGGATCGCGGCGGTCGAGTTCGCGAGCCGCTGGGCGTCCGTCACGATCGTGACCGGCCGGGCCGGCGCGATCGTGTCGATCGAGGACAGCCCGATCACGGCGGCGGTGGCGGCGGCGAGAACGACGACGGCCACGGGCCAGATCGGGATGTGGACGGTCCCTCTTCCGAGGGTTGCTCCCTGGGCGCTCATGGCTCCCCCTTTCCTCTCGATCCCTTCGGATCTGGTCGATGCACCGACCGTACGCACCGCACCTCGTGGGGTCAGTGCCGGGTCACACGGTTCGTGAGTGACGTTCGCCACGTCGTTCCGGTGTCGAGGCACCGCCGCCTGGACCGGAGCGGAAAAGGAGGCGGCCGGCCAGGGCCTCGGCCCGGCCGGCCGCCGATGAGAGGGGGGTACCTCTCTCCTGTCAGGTCACGGCAGGCACTGCACGCACACCTTGCCGTCGACCACGATCGGTTGGTGCGGGACCGCGAGCCCGGTCGACTCCCGCGCCGCGGGGGCCGTCGGACCAGCGGACTCGAAGGACGGCCAGAACAGCAGTGCGATCACGGCGATGATCGTGACCAGGAGTACGCTCGCGGCGCGCGTCGCGTTCCACGAGATCCCTGGGCTCAGGGCCTCGCTCCTCGTGCTCATCGTCGTCCTCCTCGCGGCCCACCCGGTCCTTCACGGCGACGGTACCGACCGGGATGGATCGCGTCGGTGGTACCGAGCACATCGGGGACGTGACGCTCGTCACGCGGGGAGGTCGGAGGGGCCGCCACTAGAATCCGGCACATGAGCGATCACACCGAACGGATCGGGAAGCTCCGCGACCGTATCCTGGCCGCCAAGGAGTTCCTTTGACGTCGAAGGCAAGCGAGCCCAGCTCGTCGACGTGGAGCGGGACGCGTCCGATCCATCGCTCTGGGACGACCCTGCCCGCGGGCAGCAGCTGACCCAACGCCTCGCGCGTCTGCGCGATCACCTGGACCGCTACGAGCGGCTCGAGCGCTCCCTCGGCGACCTGGAAGCGACCGACGAGCTCCTCGAGGAGGAGACGGACCCCGAGCTCACGAAGGAGCTGGAGGCCGGGCTGGAACGGCTCGAGCGAGAGCTGGAGGGGGTGGAGCTCACGGCGCTCCTCTCGGGGCCGTACGACGACCACGACGCGATCGCCACGCTCCAGGCGGGCGCGGGCGGCACGGAGTCCCAGGACTGGACCGACATGCTGTTGCGGATGTACGGACGGTGGGCGGAGAAGCTCGGCTTCCGTCTCGAGATCGACGAGATCCACCACGGGGAGGAGGCCGGGATCAAGTCCGCGACGTTCATGCTGCACGGGACGAACGCCTACGGGCTCCTGTCGGCCGAGCGTGGCGTCCACCGGCTCGTCCGGATCAGCCCGTTCGACTCACAGAAGCGCCGACACACGTCGTTCGCGGCGCTCGACGTGATCCCGCTCCTCGAGGCCGCCGAGGAGGAGGAGGTCGAGATCCCCGACGAGGACCTGCGGATCGACGTCTTCCGCTCATCCGGCCCGGGCGGACAGTCGGTCAACACGACGGATTCCGCGGTGCGGATCACGCACCTGCCCTCGGGGATCGTCGTCGCGTGTCAGAACGAGCGGTCACAGCTCCAGAACCGTGCCGTCGCGATGCGGATCCTGAAAGCCCGTCTCGCGGAGCTGGAGCGCCGCAAGCGCGACGAAGAGATGGACGTGTTGCGAGGCGAGCGCAAGGCCGTGGACTTCGGCTCGCAGATCCGCTCCTACGTCCTCGCCCCGTATCAGATGGTGAAGGATCATCGGACCGAGCTCGAGGTGGGCGACCCCTCGCGCGTCCTCGGCGGGGACATCGATCGATTCATCGAAGCCGAGCTCAGGCGTCGGGCGGCGGTTGGCGAGTCGGTCTAGCCGCGTCACCCTCGTGTCTCCGCCGTTCGAACGCGAGCGCGACGATCGGCGCCGAGAGGAGGACGAGCCAGAGACCGGCACCGAGCGCGAGTCCGAGCACCACCGCGTCGTCGTGATAGGTGAGGACGACCTCTCGGGCTCCCGGGGGGAGGACGACGCCCTGGAGGAATCCGTCCACCGGGATCGTGGTCGCCGCCCGACCGTCCGCGGCCGCGCGCCAGCCGGCTTCGTAGGCGTTCCGGATCGTGAGGATGCCTCCGCCGGACTCCGGGATCTGGATCACGAGCTCGGACCCGGAGATCGGCGTCGTGACCGCCGGGACCGAGGGAGGGCACTCCCCGACGCACGTGGAGACCTCGGTCGAGAGCTCGAGCACCGCCTGCTCCGATGGATCGAAGCCGCTCGACGTGACCTTGTCCATCGCCGAGGGCAAGTCGTCCACGAACTCCACCACCGACGAGACGGTCGAGAGGGGTTGCGTGTCGTCCAACTCCCACAGCGAGTAGCCGCCGGCTTCCTCGACCACGCGGCCGCCGACGGGAGGCTCGATGCCGGTGGGGACGACCAGGTACCGCAACCCGAGCACGCGGACGTCCTCGGGCGACGGCACGTTGAGGACCGAGGCGTTGTAGAAGACCGACAGCTCATTCGTGCTGCGGATGAATCGCCAGTAGCGAGGGAGCTGCACGGGGTTGTAGCCGAGGGCGTCAGGGATCCCGAAGAGCGAACCTCTGCTCGGAGCGAGTGCCGGCCAATCGAGAGGAGACCTCATCCAGAGGTAGCCCTTCTCGTAGAAGGCGGCGGGCGGCGCCCAGGTCGCGTAGCGGCCCGGGTGCCGGCGGATGTGTCCGACGATGGGCGTGGCGACGAGGTAGTCGTCCTCGCTCAGCGATGGGGAGCGCAGAACCTGTGGCACGAGCGCGGGATGCTCGCCGGTCTCCAGCCCGGTGAACACGGTGCCGCCCTCGTACGTCTGCGCGTAGACGGCGCTCGCAACCAGCTCGATCGAGAGCAGTCCGACGAGCGCGGCCGCCGAGGCCCACCGCCAGCGGCGCGTCGCGAACCCGAACAGCACCGGCGCCGCCAGCAGCAGCGCCGCGGCGAACAGCCCGAACCGAACGGCGCTCCCGCCGGCGGCGAGCGGCCAGAGGAAGAACACGGAGACGGTGGCGCCCAGCCAGGCTATCCCGCCTCGACGTGAGAGCGGTCGTTCCACCAGTCCCTGGAGTCCGGCGCCCGCCAGGATCGGCAGCGCCAGGACGGCCACGTAGCGCAGGCGCCCCGGGTTGTGGAGATAGACGTCCCCGAAGGGGATCTCGAGCATGAGCGAGCGGAACCACCGGGACCCGACCAGGAACGAGGAGGTCAGCGCGTAGGCGACGAGCGCGAGCCCGCCGACCGCGATCACGAGCGATCGGAGCCGGGACGCGCGGGTCGCCACGAGGACGCACGCCAGCGCCACGGCGCCCGCGTAGGCGCCCGGCGCCGAGGCGAACCCCAACGGCCACGCCGCCCAGACGCCGTCCGAACCGAGCGGATCGCCGACCTCCGACTGCCCCGCATCGCCGAGCGCGCCGTAGCCACCCTGCAGGCTGGATCCACCCAGGAAGTCGACGTGCGGCACGAGGATCGGCAGAGCCGCGAGAGGCAGCACGACGAGGAACAACGCCACGGGCCCGACGACGGATCGGACGCTCGTCCGTGCGACGAGGGCGTCCGCGACGGCTCCCGCCGCCAGGTAGGCGGTCGCGAACGCCGTCGCGATCACGAGCCCGTGGCTCATGTGCGCGGCTGCCACCTGGCTCCACGCGAAACCGCCGAGCGCGAGCCAGGCGAGCCGCCCAGACCATCGTGGGCTCCGGCGGAAGCCGGCCGCCGCGACCAGGAGGACGGTCGTCCACGCGAGCGCGCCGGCGAACGGCAGCGAGATCGCGATCGTGGAGGTCGCCATCGTCATCGCGAGGACGAGTCCGCCTGCCGTCGCGGCGATCCGACCGATCGACTCCATCCGCAGGAACCCGAAGAGTCCCAGGCCGGCGAGGAGGGGGTTGAAGACGATGAACGAGCGGAGGGCGAGCCCGGGCGACAGGGTCGAGAACAGGAGCATCGGTGGCGCATACAGCCAGCCGCTCTGCGGGTCGGCGGCGAAGCGGTATCCCGACATCTCGAACGGGTTCCAGATCGGGATCCGGCCGGCGGCGATGGAGTCCCCGAGGAAGGACCAGCGCGGGAGCCAGAACGTGAGGAGGTCCGGATGCTGATTCGTGAGAGCCCCGCCGACGACGAAACTCCGGAGCGCGAAGAGGACGGACACGACGATCACGGCGGGTCCGAGCCAGACGGCCGTGCGCCGCGCACCGCGTGACGCGAGCCGGCTCGCATCCGCGGCGTCCACGGAGGAAGCCTACGGCACCTTCCCCGCTCTCGCGGAAGACCTCTGGTAGGGTTGGCCGACCCCATCTCCCGGTCGCATTCAACACGCCATGATCAGCCTTCAACGCGTCACCAAGACCTACCGGAACGGCGTCACCGCCCTGGAAGACGTCTCGGTCGAGATCGACAAGGGCGAGTTCGTCTTCGTCGTGGGCCCGTCCGGCTCCGGGAAATCCACGATGATCCGCCTCCTCCTGAAGCAGGAGGAGGCATCACGTGGCGACGTGTTCGTCGCCGGCAAGAACCTCTCGAGGATCACCTCGTTCAAGGTGCCTCACCTGCGGCGGAACATCGGCACGGTCTTCCAGGACTACAAGCTTCTCCAGGACAAGACCGTGTTCGAGAACGTCTCGTTCGCCCTCGAGGTGATCGGGAAGGCGAAACACGTGATCGACCAGCGTGTCCCGGAGATCCTCGAGTACGTCGGGCTGGGGGACAAGCTGAACGCGTATCCGGACGAGCTCTCCGGCGGGGAGCAGCAGCGTGTCTCGATCGCGCGGGCGTGCGTGAACCGCCCGCTCGTGCTGCTCGCCGACGAGCCCACCGGGAACCTCGACCCCAATACCTCCGTCGACATCATGCGGCTCCTCGACAAGGTCAACCGCATCGGCACCACGATCCTGATGGCGACGCACGATCAGGCGATCGTGGACGCGATGCGGAAGCGCGTGATCGAG
>JAJNBA010000105.1 GCA_021155985.1 Actinomycetes bacterium | reverse complement strand
GTGAAAGCCGGCACGATCCTTCGGGAAGCCCGCCGGCGGGCGGGGTTCACCCAGCGCGATCTCGCTCGGAGGACGGGCGTGCCTCAGCCGGCGGTCTCCCGGATCGAGCGCGATCACGTCTCGCCGAGGCTCGACACGCTCGACGTCTTGCTCCGCGCATGCGACCTGGCGCTGGATCTGGTCGAGCGGCCCGGCCGCGGCGTGGATCGGACGTTGATCCGCGAGCGGCTCCGGCTCTCGCCGACCGAGCGCGCCCGGCTCGCCGCGCGGGAGTGGAACCGAACGGCGCGCCTCCGCCGCCGGCCCGACCCGTGATCGAACCGCCGTTCGATCCGCTCGCCGGTCTCCGCGCACTCGTGGACCAGGGCGTGCGGTTCGTCCTGATCGGCGGGTACGCGGCCGCCCTGCGCGGCTCTCCGATGATCACGGGCGATGTCGATATCTGTCACTCGCGCGACACCCAGAACCTCGAGCGGTTGGCGCGCGCCCTCGACGCCCTCCATGCCCGGCTCCGCGGTGCCCCGGCAGATGTGCCGTTCCGGCTCGACCCGGGTGCCCTCGCGGCCGGCGATCACTTCACGTTCATGACCGACGCCGGTCCGATCGATTGCCTGGGCACGCCCGCCGGCACGGACGGGTTCGCGGATCTCGAGACGGCGGCCACGGACGAGGACCTCGACGGGCTCGTCGTGCGCGTGGCCTCACTCGACGACCTGATCCGCATGAAGCGGGCAGCGGACCGGCCACAGGACCGGATCGCCGTGGAGTGGCTCTCGGCGCTTCGCGACGAGCTCGAGAGCTGACCGACGCTCGCGTCGTCACCCGCTCAGGCCGGGCGATGTGCGTGCCGAGGAAGTGTGCATGCAGATCGAAGCGCGGACGCAGCAGACGGCGGGATCCGGGGATCACCGTCCTCCCGGGACAGCCCGGAACGCTCGGAGGCTCCCGGAGTTGCGTGCGGTCCGAACCCACGTGGCCGGTATGTTTCGCGCGACGCGGGTATGGCGCCGTGGAGCGAACGCCGAGCACGGTTCCGGTGACTGGCTCGGCCGTCTACCCGAGGGATGGTTCGTGTTCCACGATGTCTCCCTCGGGGAGCGAGGCGCGACCGTCGATCACCTGGTGATCGGGCCGGGGGGTGTCTTCACCCTCAACACGAAGGACCTGACGGGAACGATCCGAGTGAATGCGCGGAGCATCGCTCACGACGGGCGTCGC
Source organism: Actinomycetes bacterium (assembly GCA_021155985.1). GTDB lineage: Bacteria > Actinomycetota > UBA4738 > UBA4738 > HRBIN12 > JAJNBA01. Next base: position 4,917 of record JAJNBA010000105.1, on the reverse strand, counting down.
ACGAGCTACCTGGCGAAGGCGTCGGCCGAAGCGCTCCGGGCCGCGAGCCTCCTGACCGCCGCGATCGACCGGCCGGTGGAGGTCCGGGGGCTCCTGGCGATCCTCGCCGACGAATGGATCGTCAAGCGACTCCCCGACGATGTCTATGTCGGCGGCCCGGCAAGTGTGAAGCACTGGATGTTGCAGCAACCGTCCGTCCTCCGCCCCAGCGACGTGATCGTGCTCATCGCCAAAGCCTCGGACGCAGCCACCTGGGCATCCTCGCGGGAACGAGGGAACTCAGCCACGGTCGTGCCAGGGAGACAGGCGGGGCATCGCGAAGGCTGATGCTCCCCCGACCCGAGGGATCCTGCCTAGAGAGGGAGGAAGGGTTGGTTCGGGTCGGCCATGTCCCGGATCACTGCCAACGTGGAGCGCCGGTCACCGTCCTCGTCGTCGATGGATCTCTCGATCTCTGCCCGGATCGCGGGGAGCCGCCCGAGCAGCTCGTCCTCGTTCACGTGTGCCTTTCCGGTCGCTCCGTCTTGGTGGTGAGCCGCCAAGACGAGGGCCGAACGGAGAGCTGGGCCCCCCGTCCGGCCGGATGCGATGCGCCGACGGCCTAGCGGTAGTAGGTCGCGTAGTAACTGCCAACGCGCTCGCGGTATGGCTCCGAACGGAAGTCCTCCGAGTCCGGGTCGAACTCAGGAGAGTTCTTGATCTGGTCCTTCGTGAGTCGAACCTGGACCTTCCGGTTGTCCAGATCGATCCGTTCGATGACTCCGGCGGGCAAGAGCACCTTGCGGCCGAGGATCCACGGACCGGTGTCGACCACGATGTAGGAGGAGCCGACCTCGTACGTCGCTTCGTCCACCTTCCCGATATCGCCGTCCGTCGCCTCGACCTCGAACCCATCGAGGGCGTCGGCCGACCTGTCCGCCGAATACGTCCAAAGATCTGACTGCATCTCTCGAAACACCTCCTCGTGTCGTCTCGCTCTTGCTTTCGGCCTACCCGGAAAGTCAGGCACCGAAACGAAGGGAGTGACTCGCCTTGGGTGCGAGGATCCATCCTTTGCTCCACCTTCCTCCGTTTCCACGCACGAGCCACCGGGTACCGCACCAGTACGTCGGCGGTGGATGCGAGAGGCCAACGACGGGAGAGCAAGACGTGGGCCTCAGGCCTCTCGATGCTGGGCGAAGGAACGGATCATTGTCGAAGGATGGGAAGCTCCGCATCGCCATGGTGGCTCCACCGTGGTTCGAGATCCCTCCCGAGGGCTACGGAGGGATCGAGGACATGGTGGCGACCCTCATCGAGGGCTTGAGCCAGCGCGGTCACGACGTCACGCTCGTTGCCGCGGGTGAAGACAGAACCGACGCGAGGTTCGCGCCGACGTTCCGGTCCCCTCCGGAGGGACTCGGCGGTCCCGACACGATGGCGATCGAGCTGATCCATGCCCAGCGGACCAATGAGCGTCTGGTCGAGATCGAGCATGACGTCGTCCACGACCATTCAGCCGTCGGGCCGTTGTTCGCACCCCACCGAGAGAGTCCGACGGTGATGACGGTGCACGGGCCCGTCTCCGGATGGATGAAGCAGGTGTACCGCGAGCTGCGATCCGTGCATCTCGTCGCGATCTCCGACGCACAGCGAGCCTCCTCCCCCGACCTGCCGTGGGTCGGCACGGTGTACAACGGGATCGATGTGGAGTCCTTCCCGCTGATCGAGGAGAAGGAGGATCACGTCGTCTTCCTCGGACGCATGAATCCGGAGAAGGGCGTCGCCGAAGCGGTGGAGGTGGCCCGGCGGATCGGGCGCAAGCTTCTGATCGCGGCCAAGTGCAACGAGGAGGCGGAGGAGAAGTACTTCGACGAATACGTTCGCCCTCGACTCGGCAAGGACGCCGTCTTCCTCGGAGACGTGGACGGCGCGGAGAAGCGGGAGCTCTTGGGGCGAGCGTCGGCGTTGATATTCCCCATCCAGTGGGAGGAGCCGTTCGGCCTGGTGATGATCGAGGCGATGGCATGTGGGACGCCGGTCCTGGCCCTCGGGCGAGGATCGGTGCCGGAGGTCGTCGACGAGGGAGTGACCGGGTTCGTGTGCGACGATCTCGACGGGATGGTCGAGGCGTACCCACGGATGGCCGAGCTCTCACCCATCCGCATCCGCGAGCGAGCGTTCGAACGGTTCGACGGGTCGCGCATGACCGATGGGTACGAAGCCGCCTATCGGACCGCTGTGCAGACGGGCCACCTGCCTCGAGCGGTCGATCACGAAGCGGAGACGGTCAACGCCTCCGACTAGGCTTACGCTCGATGCTCCGAAGCTCCGACGCTGATCATCCTCGTCCTGTGCCTCGGGAGACGACGTCCGTCCTGTGGGGTTCGACCTTCGCGCTGTCGGATGAGGCCGGCGACATACTGCCCGGGACCGTTTGGGGCGTCTTCCACCGGGACATGCGGGTGCTCTCGGCCTTCGCTCTCGAGATCGACGGGCAGCGGCCGATCTCGCTCTCAAGCGGGAAGCCGGCACCTCATGCTGCCCGCTTCTACACGACGCTCGGCGAGCAGCCCGGGCGAGGGATCTCGATCGAACGCCGACGGGTCGTCGGGGACGATCTCCTGGAGGACATCACGCTCCAGAGCCACCGCAGCGAGAACGCCCGGCTCCTCCTGCGCCTTCGCCTCGCTGCCGACTTCGCGGATCTCTTCGAGGTGAAAGCGGGCACCGACCCACCGTCGTCGTCTGAGATCGACCCGGAGATCGACGGCACGTCGATCCGTTTCCGAAGCCCGCGCACGGACAGGGAGATCTCGACGCTCGTCTCGTTCTCGCGGCCACCCCAGCTCGACGAGGGCGTGGCGACCTACGCTATCGACCTGCCCGCGCGCGGGACGTGGCACCTCCGCGTGCGGGTGGGATGGGACGATGGCTTCCCCATCGCCGCACGGCTCACGGCTGCCCAGGGCGACGGCCGGGCAGCGGCCCTCGAAGAGGAACGCGGCGCCGCTCGCGACTTCGAACGATGGATCTCCGCGTTCCCGGTTCTCCGGACCGGGTCCGACATGCTTCGCCGGATGTATCGGCGATCCGTGGAGGATCTCGGCGCGCTTCGACTGACGATGCGCGTGAGAGAACGGACCCTCGAAGTGCCCGCCGCCGGGCTTCCGTGGTTCATGACGATCTTCGGCCGGGATTCGCTGATCACCGCCTACGAGGTGTTGCCCTTCGCTCCCGGTCTCGCGTCGGGGACGCTCGAGGCGCTCGCGGCGGTCCAGGGCGAGCAGGTGGACCATTTCCGTGATGAGGAGCCGGGCAAGATCCTCCATGAGATCCGGAATGGACCCCTCACGGTTTCGGGCGTGCTCCCGTACGACCCGTACTACGGCTCGGTGGACGCCACGCCGCTCTGGCTGATCGTCCTTTCGGAGTACGAGCGTTGGACCGGAGATACGTCCCTCGTCCGTGACCTCTGGGGGAACGCCGTGCAGGCGCTGGACTGGATCGACGAACGGCTCGCAGCATCGCCGACCGGATACCTCGACTACCGGACACGCTCGAACCTCGGCCTCGTACACCAGGGATGGAAGGATTCCGGAGATGGGATCCGGTTCTCGAACGGTTCGGTAGCGGAACCACCGATCGCACTCGTCGAGGTGCAGGGCTACGTGTTCGACGCTTGGATCCGGACGGCGGATCTGGCGGGCCGCGTGATCGGCGATCTCGAGTTCGAACGAGAGCTGCGCGGGAAAGCGCGGCGACTCGAGCAACGCTTCCAGCAGGACTACTGGCTCGAGGACAGAGGCGGCTTCTACGCGTTGGGGCTCGATCCCGCCGGACGACCGATCGACGCGATGACGTCCAACATGGGCCACCTGCTCTGGTCGGGGCTCGTGCCTCCGGAACGAGAGGCGGCGATCATCGACAACCTGTTCTCCTCGTCGATGTGGAGCGGGTGGGGGGTGCGCACGATGTCGTCCGATGACGCCGGCTACGATCCGATCGGGTACCACGTGGGATCCGTGTGGCCGCACGACAACGCGTTGATCGCGGAGGGGCTCGCACGCGCGGGCCGGTGGGATCGATCCGGCCAGATCGCGCGCGCCATGATCCAAGCGGCCGGCCACCAGGAGTCGCGGCTCCCTGAGGTCTTCGCCGGCTACGACCGCGATGACACCCTCTTCCCCGTCCGGTACCCGTCCGCGTCGAGCCCCCAGGCATGGGCGACCGCCTCCACGTTCGTCTGGATCAAGTCGATGCTCGGCATGGAAGCGGGGAACATCCTCCGCGTGACCCCGAACACGCGGGAGGAAGATTGGGTGGAGCTCGACGGCCTGCGATTCCGAGGGCAGCGCTACGACGTGCGACGGGGGCTGGGCGTCGTTCCTTCGAACGGCTGACGCGTCCGATGCGTTCACCCTCGATGCCCGGGGAACCGGCGTGGCCGCCCGGGCCGCCTCGCGTCGTCCTGCAGTGCGCGGTCTGCTCCTGAGAGCGGACCTTCTGCCACCTCCGATCCAGGTGTAGCGGCTCCGGATGACCCGAGCGTGTCGACGGGAGAACGTCGCGAGTCCTCCGAGCGAACTCGTCGCGGCGCTCCCCCTGCGGTTGCCTTCTATGCTCGACCCGTGAAGCGCTGCCCAAGCTGCGGCGAGGAGAACGCCGAGAGGGCTCGCTTCTGCCAGAACTGCGCCACGCCGCTGGGCGAAGCGGATGCACCCGCCGGAGACGTCCGGAAGGTCGTCACGGTCGTGTTCGCCGACGTGACCGGATCCACGGCGCTCGGCGAGCGGCTCGATCCGGAGGCGCTCCGGCGGGTGATGGGACGCTACTTCGATGAGATGGCGGCCGTGATCGAGCGACACGGCGGCACTGTCGAGAAGTTCATCGGCGACGCTGTCATGGCGGTGTTCGGGATCCCGCTCCTGCACGAGG
>JAJNBA010000022.1 GCA_021155985.1 Actinomycetes bacterium | reverse complement strand
GAACAGAGCGGAAACGAACCGCCGCTCCTCCCGCATCGTCGTCTCGAGATCCGTCACGCCTGCATCCTGGCAACGGCGTCCGACGGAGACAACCTGCCGTACGATCGGGATGGCCGCTTCTACACGGCGCTCGCGGTGGGAAGGGATCGGACACGCCACGACCCTAGGACTCGCCTTCGCGCCTTCGCTCTCCTGTTCTCCATGTGGATCCCCTCGGTCGCGCTGACCTTCGGAACGGTCGCCATCGCCGCGGGGTCGGTCGACTTCCGCTGGGCGTCAGGGCGCCAAGCGAGATTCGGTCTCCTCCCGATCGGGCTCGGGATCCTTGCGGTCGTCGTCACGCTGGTCGTCGTCGCGCTCACGACCACCGGCCCAGCGAGCGGCGTGACGAACACCGTCGTCGACCCTCCGTAGACGGCGTCGCTATGCTTCGACGCCATGACGGAGCGGATGCTGGACGACATCCTCACCGCGACGTCGTTCGCTCCCGATGCAGCCGATGGACCGCTTCCGGACCGGGCTCAGGTCGTCGTCGTCGGAGGCGGGATCGCGGGGTCGTCGATCGCGTACCACCTCACGGGCCTCGGGATCACGGACGTGGTGCTCCTGGAACGGGCGCGGATCGCATCGGGAACGTCCTGGCACGCCGCCGGGCTCGTCGCGCGCGTCCGAGGATCCCACCCGATGACCGAGCTCGCGAACTACGGCGTGGATCTGTATCGAGGACTCGCCGAGGAGACGGGCGTCGACGTGCACTTCAGGCCGACCGGCTCGCTCACGCTCGCCGAGAACGGGGGCAGGATGACGGAGCTGCGGTACGCGGCCGCGATCGCCCGTCACCACGGGACGGAGGCCCGTCTGCTCGAGCCCGATGAGGTCCCCGAGATCTGGCCGCTCATCTCGACCGACGGCCTCGTCGGCGCGCTCTTGCAGCCCGGCGACGGGACCGTGAACCCGGGATACGCGGCGCTCGCCCTCGCGAAGGGTGCACATGACCGCGGCGCGACGATCCGGGAGGGCGTGCGGGTCGAGGCGCTGTTCCTCGACGGCCGGGCGATAAAGGGCGTTCGCTCCGATCGTGGTGACGTCGAGGCCGAGACCGTGGTCGTCGCCTGCGGTCTGTGGACGCGTGACATCGCCGCCACCGTCGGCGTTCCTGTGCCTCTGTACGCCGCCGAGCATGTCCACGTCTCGACCGAACCGATCGAGGGCGCGCACGATCTCCTCCCGCTCGTTCGCGGCCTCGACGGCTCCTTCTACGCGCGCCACCACGCCGGCGGGCTGATGATCGGCGCGTTCGAGCCGAACGGACGTCCTCGTTCGATCGCCTCGATCCCCGAGGACTGGGCGTTCGGCGAGTTCGGCCCGGACTGGGAGCACTTCGCCCAGACCAGGGCGACCGCGACGCGGCGGATCCCGGTGCTCGAAGATGCGGCGTTCACCCGCTTCCTCCGCGCTCCCGAGTCCTTCACCCCCGACGTGAACTTCTGTCTCGGCGAGACCGCCGAGGTACGGAACCTCTTCGTGGCCGCGGGGTTCAACTCGCAGGGGATCATCTACTCGCCGGGGGCGGGTCGCGCCCTCGCCGAGTGGATCCGGGAGGGCGCTCCCACGTTCGACGCCTCCGAGGTCGACCTGCGGCGCTTCGCCACGTCGCAGGCGAACGAGCGCTACCTCCATGAGCGCACGAAGGAAGCGCTCGGCCGGCTCTACGCGATGCACTGGCCGAACCTCCAGGCGAGCACGGCGCGCGGCATCCGCCGTTCCCCGCTCTACGACCGGCTGGCGACCGCAGGCGCGTGCTTCGGGGAGCTCACCCAATGGGAGCGCCCGATGTGGTTCGCGCCGTCGAGCGTCCGGCCGGAGTACGAGTATTCCTTCGGACGCCAGAACTGGTTCCCCTACGCGGCCGAAGAGCACCGCGCCACGCGAGAAGCCGTGGCGCTCTTCGACCTGAGCTCGTTCGCCAAGATCGAGGTCACGGGCGCGGAGGCCGTGCGGTTGCTCCAACGGGTGTGCACGAACGACCTCGACGTGGGTGTCGGGCGCCTCGTCTACACCCTCTTCCTGAACCTCCGCGGTGGGATCGAGAACGATGGAACCGTCGCACGTCTCGCAGCCGACCGGTTCCTCGTGATCACGCCGACCGCGACGCAGCACCGGACGCTCGAGTGGCTCCGTGCCGAGGCCGACGGCATGGCCGCCTCCATCGACGACGTGACGAGCGCGTTGGCCACGATCGCCCTGATGGGGCCCGGCAGCCGTTCGCTGCTGGGACGCCTCACCGGAGCCGACCTCTCGAACGAGGGATTCCCGTTCTTCTCGGCGCAGGAGATCCAGGTCACGAGCGCGCCGGTGCTTGCGATCCGGGCGTCGTTCGTCGGTGAGCTCGGCTGGGAGCTGTACGTACCGTCGGAGTTCGCCGTGCACGTGTACGACGAGATCGTCGAGGCGGGGATGGGGTTCGGCCTCCGACACGCCGGCTACCACGCCCTCGACTCGCTGCGGATCGAGAAGGGTTTCGTGCACGTCGGCCACGACGTCGGCCCGACGGATGACCCGTTCTCCGCCGGACTCGGACACGTCGTGAAGCTGGGGAAGGACTTCGTCGGTGCCGAGGCGGCTCGCCGCGCGAAAGCGACGCCGGGATCGCATCGACTCGTGAGCCTCACGCTCGAGGACCCCGAGCCGGTCCTGCTCCACGGCGAGTCCGTGATCGCCGACGGGAAGGTCGTGGGCACGGTGATGTCCGCCGCCTACGCGCATACTATCGGGGCGGCCGTCGGGCTGGCGATGGTGGAGGCCTCGGTCGTCTCAGACCAGGAGGCACCGGTCCAGGTGGACATCGCAGGCGAGATGGTGAAGGCCAAGCTCTCCGTGGGTCCGCTCCACGACCCGAGCGGTGCTCGGATGCGTGCCTGACCCGAAGTAGCCTGGAAGACGTGCCCCCACACCAGGTCGCCCTCCGGCGTTTCGTCGCGTTCGCCGTCGCGCCCATCGCCGTCGTGGCTGGGTTCTTCCTCTGGCCGTCACAGGATGCTGCACCGGGTCGCTCAGACCTCGGCGAGGGAACGAGCTCGCCCTACTCCGGGCCCGACAACTACCTCGCGTGGGTCCCAGGCGGCTTCGACGATCCCGCTTTCCGCCAGAAGATGGAACGGCTGCCCGGCCTCGACGAAGCCGTGGTCGTCGCCGGCGACACGCTGTGGCTCCACAGGACCGAGGATCCCCAAGGGCTGGTCGTGGACGAGCCGAAGAGCCCGTTCGCGTTCCCGATCGATGCGTTCGCGGTCGACGCGAACGACTACGCGCCGTTCGTTGACGGGAGCGTCCGCGAGGAGATCGTCCGGGCGCTCGGTGCCGGCCGGGCGGTGCTGGGTGAGCACAGCGCGGATCTCCGCCGCCTCGGCCCCGGCGGCAGGCTCGTGTTCCGGACCGGATCGGTCCGGGTCGGCGCGGTCGTCCCCGACGACGCGGTCGGGTGGTCCGAGGTGCTCCTGAACCGCCAGGTCGGCCGCCGGCTGGGGATCGCGCACGAGCGGTACCTCTTGGCGCAGCCCTCCGAGGCGCTCACACGTCCCGTCTGGAGACGGACGCTCCTCCCATTCGTCGGCGACGACCCCCTCCGGGTCGACATCGCGGGCGCGACGAGGTACGTGCGGGTCGCGAGCGGTGTGCGACCCCCGATCCTCGTGAAGCAACGCTTCGGCGAGTTCGCCGCGACGCCGCAGGCGGACCCGGCGTACCTGACGATCGACCCGGCCTGGATCGAACGGAACATCGTCTCGACCGAGGTCCCACTGCTCGGGACGGTCACGTGTCACCGGAAGCTGATCCCGATGGTCCGCGGCGCTCTCTACGAGATCGCCGCATCGAGTCTCGCGTCGGAGATCAAGGTCTACTCCGGATGCTGGGCGTCCCGCACGGTCTCGCGGAGCCCGACGTCGCCGCCCTCGTACCACGCGTACGGGGCCGCGATCGACATCAACGCCCCCCAGAACCCGTACGGAACGAAGCCGACGATGCACCGCGAGATCGTCCGGATCTTCGAGAGCTGGGGCTTCAACTGGGGCGGCGACTTCCTGATCCCCGACGGCCACCACTTCGAGTTCTGGCGCGTCCCGGACCAGCTGCGGGCGCCATGATCGTCGGATCGGCGGGGAACGGGACCATCACGTCGAATCGAGTACCCACATCCGGGCGGCTCGCCACCTCGATGGTGCCGCCGAGTGCTCCGACGATCCGATCCGCCAGCGCGAGACCGAGGCCGGCGCCGTTGCCCGCCCGTGCCGAGTCCACCCGATAGAACGGATCGAACACGAACGGGAGATCCTCCGAGGCGATCCCCTCCCCCGTGTCCTCCACCGCGAGTCGTACCTCGCTGGCCAACCTCCATCCCTCGATCCGAACCGCTCCGTCGGGCGGCGTGTGGCGCACGGCGTTCACGAGCAGGTTCTGGAGGACGCGCGTGAGATGGGGGGAACAGGCAGTTCCCTCTGAGCCCGCAAGCTCGGTGCTCAGAAGCACGCCCTTCCGCTCGGCCTCCGTCTCGACCGTGGCGATCGCGGAGGCGACGACATCGTCCAACCGGACGCGATCGGTCTCGGCCTCGATCGCGATGGTGTCGATCTGCACGAACTCGAAGAGATCGTCCACGAGCGACGTCAGCTGACCGACGGCTCGACGCATCTGGTTCGCATACCGTCGGAGCGTCTCCGGGTCATCGACCACGTGGTCGTCGATGGCTTCGGCCATCGCGCGCAGGTTCGCGAGAGGCGTTCGCAGATCGTGGGACACCGCGGTGATCAGGTCACGCCTGATGCGCTCGACCCGTTGCTCCTGGTCTCGGACGGCCTGGAGTCGCACGGCCATCTGATCGATCGTGGCCGCCAGCCGGTCCATCTCGGGGCCCGCCTCTAGCGATCCGACCCGGGCGGACAGGTCCCCGTCACCGATGATCTCCGCGGTCCCCGTCACCCGGTCGAGCGCCCCAGCGGACGAGCGCGCGGATGCGTACGCCGCGGCGAGGCCTGCGGCGGACGCGTAGGTGAGGACCACCGCCAGCACGCTGGCGGCGCGCGCCGAGACGAACATCGCCTGGGTGAGCGCGAAGAGGTTCCCTAAGGCGACGAGCGTCCCGACGGCCGCGATCGCCAGATAGCGCTGGCGGAGGGACGTACGCCGCAGGAGGGATGAGGCGAGTGTGGCGGCCACCACCGTGACCACCACGGCAGGAGCCAGCAAGCCGGCGAGGTGCGCCAGCTCCGAAGCCTTCATCCCGACCGCCGCCGCGACGAGGAGCGCTCCCCCCGCGCCCAGAAGCACGAGCGCCAGGAGCATCGCGAACGGACGGAGGCGGGTCACGGCTCGAACCGGTAGCCGACGCCCCACACGGTCACCAGGTGCCGCGGCTCCGACGGATGTTCCTCGATCTTCTCCCGGAGGCGGCGGATGTGGACCGTGATCGTGGAGGAGTCCCCATCCCACGCGAAGTCCCACACCTTCTCGAGGAGATCGGTCCTCGTGAACGTGCGACCGGGATGCGACGCGAGCAGCTCCAAGAGGTCGTACTCCTTCCGCGTCAGGTGCACGGAGGACCCATCGCGGCGGACCTCCCGGCGATCACGATCGATCTCGAGACGGCCGATCACGAGCGGGGCTCCGTCGCGCCCGCCGCGGTCGCCACGACGGAGGATGGCGCGGATCCGCGCGACCACCTCCCGGGGGGAGAACGGCTTCGACATGTAGTCGTCCGCACCGAGCTCGAGACCAACGAGACGGTCGATCTCCTCCCCCTTCGCGGTGAGCATCACGACCGGCACGTCCCCGAGATCGCGGAGGCGGCGGAACACTTCGAGTCCATCGACCTTCGGGAGCATCAGATCGAGCACCACGATGTCGGGTAGGGAACGCGCCGCGAGTTCGAGCGCCGCCTCGCCGTCGGCTGCCGCCTCGACGTGGAAACCCTCCCTCTCCAGGTAGCGGGTGAGGACGTCGCGAACGATCGCCTCATCGTCCACGACCAGCACGCAGCCATCGCTCATCCCACCCATCTTCTCCCTCTCGCAGTAGGACGGCCAGGGCCGGCGCCCATCGGAGGACGCCGGCCCGGAACCACGGCAACCGGTGACCTACCCCGCCAGCTTGATGACCGGGCAGACGAAGGACTTGATCACACCGATGTCCATCGCGCCTCCGGCTCCTCCGTCGGCCAGGAGCGCCGCGATCTCCGTGTTCGTATCGATCACGCCGTTGGCGCCGCCATGCTCGGCAACGGCGTCCGCGTACGACGTGTTCCAGTCGAGGCCGTGCACCATCCAGCGACCCCCGTTGTACCCGGCGTCGCCGGGCGCTGCCGTCGCGACGTTCAGCTGGGCACCGAAGAACTCGTAGATCGTGTCGTACGAGTGCGCCGGCGCACCGGTGCCCGACAGATCGGTCGGCGTGCCCACGGTCCGGTAGACCGCCCCGTTCACGTAGAACGCCGGCCCGCCCACGCCGGCCGACGCCGCTCCGGGCACCACAGCCAACACGGCGACCGCCGCGATCGTCACTATCGCTCTCCTCACGAGCATCCCTCCTCAGGTCCGGGTGGCACATCACCACCGCTTCGGATCCCAGTCTCGGAGGCGGCGGGTGATCGGATGCATGCCAAAAGGTTATGGATCTCTAACAACTCGCCCCGGGCAGCGAGGTGCAGCGGACGCAACGAAGAGCCAGTTGTCCACACGTCTTCCGCAGGCCAGGGCGAGGACATCCTCCGTTCCCGGAGTGCCACGACCTGCTGTGTTGACATGCAACTTGATGGTTGCATAAGATTCGGGCAACCGACGAGTTGCGCAAGGAGAGGAGGCTCCGGATGGAGATCCCTGACGAGGTGAGACGAGAGCTCGTGATCCAGGCGCCGCAGGATCGTGTGTGGCGGGCACTCACCGAGGCGGAGCAGCTCACTCGCTGGTTCCCGGACAAGGCGGCCGAGGTCGACCTGCGGCCGGGCGGTGCGATCCGGATCGAGTGGCAAGACGGTGAGTTCGACGACGGAATGGTTGAGGTCGTCGACGAACCTTCCCGCTTCGTCTTCCTCTGGCACGGCGCCGGGTTCGACTCGCCACAGACCCGAGTGGAGTTCAGTCTCGAGGCGATCGACGGTGGGACACGCCTCCTGGTCGTTGGGAGTGGCTTCTCGAAGGTGCGGGAGGACAAGCGCGCGTCCGCGTGGAAGGACAACGACGGCGGCTGGACCCACGAGCTGGGTGAGCTGAAGACCTACCTGGAAGCCGCATGACCCGAGATCCCGCCGGAGCGGTCTTCGCGGCGCTCGCCGACCCCACGCGGCGACGCGTCGTGCACGAGCTGTCGAAGGACGGCCCGCTCACGGCCACGGAGCTCGCTCGCCGGATCCCGGTCTCTCGCCAGGCCATCGCGAAGCACTTCGACGCGCTGGAGGAGGCGGACCTCGCCACCGCCACGCGTGTCGGCCGCGAGACCCGTTACGAGCTGCGCACCCGAGCCTTCGCCGAGGCGGAGACCTGGATGCATGCCATCGGCGCGATGTGGGACCAGCGCCTCGCCGCGTTCAAGGAGTTCGTGGAGTCGGTGCCCTCGGGCTCGACGGGAAGGAGGAAGCGATGATCGGTTCGGTGCATCCGGAGGTGAGCAGGCAACTGCAACGCGCCCGCCGGGAAGAGATCGACCGAGCACTGAAGGGGTGCCGCCGCGCGTCGGGCAGGTCTCGGAAGGATCAGCGATGACGACCCAGAGGACAGGCGAGGAAGCGGTGTTCGAACCCGTCCGCAAACGCGTCCGCGTCGACCGGTCGGCCGACGAGGCCTTCCGGCTCTTCACGGAGCACATCGACCGGTGGTGGCCCGTCGAGCTCCTCTCACGGGCCGCCGACGAGCAATACGGCGACGGCGTCAAGGTGGAACGGGTCGTCTTCGAACCTCGCGCCGGTGGCCGACTCTACGAGGTCACGTCCGAGGGTGTCGAAGGCGTCTGGGCGGAGATCGTCGCCTATGAGCCCCCCTCCCGGATCGTGCTCGCGTGGAAGCCGAACGACCGGCCCGAGCCCCCGACCGATGTCGAGATCCACTTCGAGCCGGACGGCGACGGGACGGTCGTGAGGCTCGAGCACCGTGGCTGGGACAAGCTCGGGGCTCGTGCGGCGGAGGCCCGGCAGGGTCACGACGGTGGATGGCAGGTCCCGTTGGAGCGCTTCGTCGCCGCCGCGGCCGCCGGATAGGCTCGAACGATGGCGATCGTCAGGCTGCGCGCGCCGCTCAAAAACCTCGCCGGAGGCAACCGTGAGGTCACGATCGACGGTGCATCGGTGGGCGAGGTCCTGCAGGAGCTCGAGCGGCAATACCCCAGGATCGAAGGGTGGGTGCTGGACGAACACGGCCGGGTGCGCCGGCACGTGAACGTCTTCGTGAACGGTGAACGTGTCCGGGAGGACGCGGCGGTCGCCTCCGACGCGACCGTGCACGTCCTCCCGTCGATCTCAGGAGGCGAGCGATGACGGAGCTGTTGGTGGGTACGAAGAAGGGGCTGTTCGTCCTCCGGGGCGACGCCGGCGCGGAGAAGCCCTTCGACGTCGCGGCCCGCGCGTTCCCCGGCAACGTCGTGGAGTTCGCGATCCGCGATCCCCGGAGCGGCCGCTACCTCGCGTCCGTGACGTCAGGGCACTTCGGCCCTCGCGTGATGCACACGATGGATCCGACGGGCGAGTGGGAGCCGACGACCGGCCTCGGGTACCCGGAAGGGAGCGACTGGAGCCTGGAGCGGATCTGGGCGATCAAGCCGGGTGAGGCCGACGGCCTGATGTACGCGGGTGTCGCGCCGGCCGGGCTGTTCACCTCCGCCGACGGCGGGATGAACTGGGACCTGAACCGGGCGCTGTACGACCAACCGACCCGCTCGTCGTGGCAGCCGGGCGCCGGCGGGCTCTGCCTCCACTCGATCGCCACGTGGCCGGAAGATCCATCGCGGCTCGCGATCGGGATCTCCGCGGTCGGCGTATGGCTGAGCGAGGACGGCGGTGAGTCGTGGCGTCATGGCAACGAGGGTCTGGTCCCCCGCTACATCCCGGAGGACGCGAGGGAGGGAACGATCGACCTGTGCGTCCACAACATGCACCGGGCGCCCCTCCGACCGGAACGGCTGTTCATGCAGTTCCACGGAGGGGTCTACCGCAGCGACGACGCCGGCGAGAGTTGGATCTCGATCGCCGAGGGACTACCGGCGGACTTCGGCTTCCCGATGGCGATCGATCCCGCCGATCCCGACTCCGCGTTCGTGATCCCGATGAACAGCGACGGAGACCGCGTCACGGTCGACGGGCGAGCGCGTGTCTACGGCACGCGCGATGCGGGCGAGTCGTGGACATCGCTGAGCGATGGTCTCCCTCAGGAGGAGGCCTACCTCACGATCCTCCGGCAGGCGTTCGCAGCCGAGGGGGACGGCTCCGGGATGGGTCTGTACTTCGGGGCAACGTCGGGCGACGTGTTCGGCTCTGGCGACGCAGGAGCCTCGTGGTTCACGGTCCACGAACGACTCGCCCCTGTGAACTCGGTTCGGGTCGGCTAGTCAGGCCCCGGATCCGCGAACCTCCACAGCGTGTCAGAGGGGGGGTTCATGATGGGCCGATGGGAGAGATCGTCTCGCTCGCGGAGTATCGGGACCGCCAGAACCCCGGGCTCGTGGTGATGCGGCGCCTGGAGCGAGCGGTCGGCCGGCTCGATGGGGTGGTCCAGCGGCGACCCGGCAGGATGGCGCCCACGATCGAGCGCGAGCTCATGCTGATCGCACGCGCCGTCTCCTCGGGGATGCCCCGCGACGCGGCGGATCGTGCCGAGCGGCTCGCGGACCTCTTGGAGCATCCCGCCGCGTCCGGCTCCTGACCTCCGCCGTTGCGGACCATCACGAGGCGGGTGTACGGTCGGAGCGCTATCGAGAGGTAGCTGCGGGGGGAGCAGAACCCACGCGCGAGTCTTGCCGCGGGAGGCATGCTCAGGTCCCCGGGCCACGTCAGGTCCGGCAACCCGAGCACGACGCAGACGAGACGCCTGATACCTGCTCCTCCCGCTCTCTCCTCTCGGAGCGCCGTCAGGACGTCTCGCGCACGATGTCTCGGCCGCAGGTGGTCGCTCCCCGCGGATCCAGCGCGTCCCTCCACTCGGAGAGCATCGGCACGAGGAGCTCGGCCTCGAGATCCTGGAAGCCCTCGTCAGGGTGGATGCCATCTGTCTGCACCGCCTCGTCCGGAACGAAGGCGGTCCAGTCGGCGATCGACACGTTGGGATAGGTGGGCACGATCTCGCGGATCGCCGCGTTGATCTCAGGGATGCTCCGGTCGTCCTCCGGGCCCCGGGCCGTCTGCCAGATCACGAGCGGGACGCCCGCGAGGGTGTCGAGGGTCTCGACGAGGTGGGCACGGAACACCGCAGGGGACGTGTCGTTGGTGCCGAGCTCGATCACCACGGCGTCCGCGTCCTGATCGACTGCCGCCTGCGCGAGCTCGACGCCGGACGACGACGATCGACCCACCTCGGCGTCGAGGGTGAGACTCCAGTCGGCGAGGGCGGCCTCCACCTCCTCACGCCCGCCATCCATGATCGAGTCCCCGATGACCCACACGATCGGTGGATCGTGGAGCGCCCTGCGCCCTTCGAGCCGGAGCCACCGCTCCGTGCGGCCCTCCTCACGGACGTAGACGAGTCGCTCCGGCTCGACGATGGGATCGCCCTCCACCGACGGGCTCGCTGCGAGGCTCGACGACCCGGTCGGGGTTGGCGTCGGCAGCGGAAGCGGGTCGGCGATCAGCACCTCCGTGCCTCTCGAGGCTCCGGCGAACCGGACCTGCGCCGGGAGCGTGCTCACGGACACGGCGAACGGACCTCCCAGGAACAGAGCGGGCCCGTTCACCGAGGAGATCCGGAGGACGGGCACCGCGGCCGGGGCACAGCGGTACAGGACGAGCACGTCGCCCGGCATGCACGAGCCGTCCACCTCGAAGCGTTGCACCGTTGCTCCGTTCACCTCGACGGCCGCGCAGGCCTCGCTGCTGGAGCTCGGGTCGATCGTGGCTGGGTCGAGCGGCGGCGCCGGAGGACGGCTCCCATCGCACGCGCCGAGCAGAAGGACGAAGCCCAGTGGAAGCGGGGCGACCCTCACGAGGACGACGCGGCGCGGCGGCCGGCGGCACGCGACCGCAGCACCACCCAGATGAGCACCGCGGCAACGCCGGCCGCCGCGAGGGCGGCCGTCACGCTCGCCCTCGGACCGGGGACGGCCGAAGCCAGCCGGGTCCGCATCCGCACGGGTCGATGGAAATCGCGGATGGGCCAGCCCTGTTCCTCCGCCACCCTCCGCAGCTCCTTGTCGGGATTCACAGCCACCGGGTGGCCGACGGCGCCGAGGAGCGGCAGATCTGTCACCGAGTCGCTGTAGGCGAAGGAACGCGCGAGATCGATCCCCACGCGGTGGGCCACAGCGCGGACGGCCGCGGCCTTCTCCTCGCCGTACGCGTAGTACTCGAGCTCGCCGGTGTACCGGCCGTCCGCGCCGATCGCCGCGCGCGTGGCGATCACCCCGGAGACGCCGAAGTGGCGCGCCAGCGGTCGGACGACCTCTTCCGGCGAGGACGACACGATGTAGATGCGTCTGCCCTCGGATCGATGGAGCTCCATCAGGTCGAGCGCCTCGGCGTAGACGTAGGGATCGATCACCTCCAGGATCACGTCTTCGACGAGCCGCTCCACCTGCGCGCGATCCCATCCTTTCGTGAGCTGGAGCATCCCTTCCTTCAGGCGCTCCATCTTCCCCTCGTCGGCTCCGACCAGCAGGTAGACGAGCTGGGCGTACGCCCCGCGGAGCAGCTGACCACGGGAGACCATCCCCGCCCGGTACAGGGGGCGAGACAGCGCGAGGGTGCTGGACCGCGAGATCACGGTCTTGTCCAGATCGAAGAATGCCGCTTCCATCCGAAGAACCATCGTACGGGGACCCCGCGACGTTGAGGGGGGAGACCGCCTCAGCCGAACGCGATCTCCTCACCTTCGCGGGCCAGATCCACTTCGCCGTTCCAGAGCTCGCTCACCCGATCGCAGAGCCGCTCGAGCTCGTCATCGGTGTGGTTCGGATCGTGATGGAACAGCAGGAGCCGCCGAGCCCCCGCGAGGCGGGCGAAATCCGCCACGTGCCGCGTGCTGGAGTGCCCGAACCCGGCGCGCTCGGGGTACTCATCCTCGGTGTATTGGCAGTCGTGGATCAGGACGTCCACCCCGGTGGCGACCTCGAATCCGGAGACCCACTCTGGCTGCACGGTGGCGAGATCGACAGCCAGCGCCGGTTCGTGATCCGTGAGGTAGGCCAGGCTCCGGCCTCCGTCCTCGATCCGGTAGCCCACGGTCGGACCCCGGTGGATGATCGGCCGGGCGATGATCGTCGCCGAGCCGAGCATCCACGGCTCGTACGGAGCGTCATGGAGTTCCAGGTGGGCGGGCACCTCGGCGAGCCGCACGGGGAACAGCGGCGGCGAGAGGTACTGCGAGATCCGGTCGGAGAGCGAACGCGTCGGCGAGGGCGGTCCCCAGATGTGCAGCTCCACACCACGATCCCAGAGCGGCCCGAAGAACCCAAGACCCTCGAGATGGTCCAGGTGCAGATGGCTGAGCAGGATGTCGATGCGCTTGGGCGCCGTGCCGTCGAGCGACGCCCCGAGCGCCCGGATCCCGGTGCCGGAATCGAGGATCACGAGGCTGCCGTCGTCTGGTCGCACCTCCACGCATGAGGTGTTCCCTCCAGTGCGGACGGTGTCCGGCCCCGGTGACGCCAGCGAGCCTCGGGAGCCCCAGAACCTGGCGCGCACGTCAGGCCTCCTCGGACGGCTCCCAGAAGACGGCGAGGCCGCCCACGAGCTGGTCCGCCTGTGCGAACAACGGGATGGCCACGACTTCGAGATCGTGCGTCCGCCCGTCCATCGACTCGATCCGAAGGTGCCCGTGGCTCGGAACCCCTTCGCGGAAGGCCGCGGCGAGGGGAAGATCCGCGAGGGGGATCGGCTCGCCCGACTCGTCGACGGGCTTGAAGGTTTTCGCGAGCTCCTCGCTACTCATCTGGGCCTCGGCGTACGGGCGTCCCAAGATCCGCTCCGCCGGTTCGTTGAAGAAGACGAGATCCCCGTCCGGGTCGACGAGGAGCATTGCGCTCGCGAGGTTCGCGGCCAGGTCCTTCGCCAGGATCAGCGCGATGTGTCGCTGCTTCGGCGGCGCCGGCTCCGTCACGTTCGCGACGCTACACCACGAGGTCCGACGCCGACGCCGCTATCCTCGGGCACGGAGGCGTCAGGGTTCCTGGTGGGCCCCGCGGTCTTCAAAACCGACGAGAGGGCGACGAGCTCTCTGGCGGGTTCGATTCCCGTCCGCCTCCGCGACCTGCAAGTTCCCTGAGGCACGACGGGCCCGGGCTCCTGCCGGGACCGGTGGAGGGTTAGGCTGAGAGAACGTGCAGGGGGCCTGGAGGCCCGGGAGGGAGACACGATGGACAAGGTCGTGCACTTCGAGATCCCGGTCGACGATGCGACACGGGCTCGGGAGTTCTACGGCTCCGCCTTCGGTTGGGAGCTGGACGAGGCGGACATGGGTGGCGGCAACATGTACACGACGGTGACCACCACCGCTGTCGACGAGGCCACGCGGCTCCCCACGGAGCCCGGCGCCATCAACGGGGGCCTGATGCAGCGGACCTCGGACACGCCCGCCCCGGTGATCACGATCGGCGTGACCTCCATCGATGAGTCTCTGAAGAAGGTGGACGCGGGTGGTGGCACCACCATCCAGCCGCGCACCGAGATCCCGGACATGGGCGCCTACGCGTACTTCAAGGACTCCGAGGGCAACGTGGTCGGGCTGTGGGAGACCCGCATCTGATCGCCAGGTCCTGAACCCACCACGGAACGGGCCACGGTGGGCCCGGGCGCGTCGAAGAAGAAGCTCGGTCGGAAGGACGCCGGGTATGCTCCCCGCTCCAACCTGACCGGAGCTGTCGTGCGAGAACTTCAGACACCGAACGAGCGGGGTGATGACGCGGCCCCCGCGACGCCCGCACCCGATCATTGGAGCGGATCGAAGCACGTCGTCCAGGTCCGGCCTCACGTGTGGAACTGGCTCGCCCCGCGGATCGGTGGTGGCTCCGTACTGGAGATCGGTCCCGGGCTCCGGCCGACCGCGCCCGTCGCCACGTCGACGTTCATCGACGCATCGACACACGCGCTGCGGAGTCTCGCGGCACGCGGCGCGACGACGGCGGCCGTCGAGGGGGCACTTCCCTTCCCCGACGACTCCTTCGACGCGGTGCTCGCCTTCGAAGTCATCGAACACGTCGAGGACGACACGGGCCTCCTCAGCGAGATGGCCCGTGTCAGCCGACCCGGCGGGGTACTGATCCTCTCCACCCCGGTCCACGTCACGATGTGGTCGCCCCTGGACGAAGCGTGCGGTCACGTCCGTCGAGACGAACCGCCGACCCTGTTCGAGAAGGTTCGGACGGTCGGCTTCGAGATCGGGGGCTATTCGTGGACGCCCGCCCCCTCCCGATTCCTCACGGGCATCCGGGCGCGAGCCCTCCGAGCGAATCGCCGACTCTCGACCGCGTTCGTCCAGACGCTCGTGTTCCCGATCCATGCCGCCACCCAGCGGATGTTCGCGAAGGTGACGTGGCACGCTCCGGCCGAGCCCGTGCCTGACGACGCGGATGACGTGATGCTCTGGGCGACGAAGTCCCACCGCGGATGAGGAAGACCCAGAGGGCTGAGCCCTCCGGGTCCGTCCTTCGAAACTCCCTGCGGGTTACGAGTAGTAGCGACCGTAATACCCGCCGAGCTCGTCCTGATACGTGGGGTCGATCCCACGCTCCGGGTCGAACTCGGGAGCGTTCTTGATCTCCTCCTTCGTCCGGTCGACGAAGACGGTCCGTGTGTCGAGGTCGATCCGCTCCACGGTCTGCGCCGGCAGGAGGACCTTGCGGCCGAAGATCCAGGGACCGGTGTCCACCACGACGTAGCTCTTCCCGGCATCGGCCGTCGACTCATCGACCTTCCCGATGCCGCCGTCGCGAGCCTCGATGCCGAAGCCGACGAGATCCACAGCTGGCTGCAACACCACATCGGTGCGGTACGTCCACATCTCGATCACGAACATCCACCTCCTTGGGGGATGAGCGGCCGTCGATCGACGGCGCTCGCATAGCCGCTACCCGGAGCGCACGGGGGAGAAACGTCTCGGGTGGGTTCGACGCGCGGGCATCGCGGGTAGAGACATCCCAGACCGACTGGAAAGGACGTGCTCCGAGTGATCTCGTGGTTGTGGAGATTCTCGCCCGTGGGTCGCCTGGCCACCGCGTGGTGGGCATGGCGGAATCGGAGGGAGGTGGGACGGTGGCTCGGATTCGCGTGGCGGGCCGTGCCGCCGTCGGCCGCCGACCGGAGCGACCTCGTGGCCGAAGCGAGGCTCCGCACCGCGTTCGCGAGGGAGCCTCGCACTCGCGGCGCCCCCTCGCTCACCGTTCGGGTGCACGCTCGCACCGCCTTCCTCAGCGGCAGCCTCCCGTCGGACGTCCACGACCTCGCGTACGCGATCGCTCGACACACCACCGGCGTGCTCCGCGTCGAATGCGCGATCCGCGACCGTGGGCGCCGACGCACACCGGAGACGCATCCCCATCACGGGGGCGCCGCTGCGCTCCCTCCTCCCCCTCCGGGGCATCGGTCGGCGAGATCGATCTCCTGATCCATCGCGTCGGGCGCGACCGTGCCGACGGTCCATCGGACGTCAGGAGGCCGGGCCGGACGCGGTCAGCGGCATCCAGCATTCGAGGACCGTCCCTTCACCGGGTGCGCTGAGTACGCGACACCACCCGCCGGCGAGCTCAGCGCGCTCGGTCACGGTGGCCAGGCCGAGGTGACCCGGCGCGGCCTTCTCCGAAGGATCGAACCCGTCTCCGTCGTCTGCGATCCGCAGCAGGAGTCCGTCCTCCCACGAGGTCAACCGGACGTCCAGATGGGTGGCGTGGGCGTGCTTCCGGGCGTTGGTCACCCCTTCCTGCGCGATCCGATAGAAGGACACGCGGGCGTCGGGGTGCGGCTCGTCGTCGAGCTCGTTGATCACCTCCCAGGACCATCCGGTCTCCTTCGCCGAATGCTCCAGGTACATCGCGATCGCCGGCGTCAGCCCCTCGAGGTCGAGCGTCACGGGACGGAGCTCGAAGAGGAGGTTCCGCAAACGGTCGATCGCCGACCGCAGCTCCTCCGCCAGCTCACCCAGCTCGTGTGCATCGAACCGATCGGGACGGGCGAGGAGGAGCTGCAGCCGCATGTCCACGGCGCTCATCACCTGGATCGGGTCGTCGTGGATGTCCGCCGCGATCCTGCGACGCTCCTCCTCCTGGGCCGTCTCCAGCAGCTGGGCCAGCTCGCGCCGCTGGGCGACCATCCGTTGCACCTCCTCGAGGCTCGAACGCAGCTGCCCCTCCGCGAGCTTCTGGGGCGTGATGTCCACCATCACGCCGCGCCAGTACACGACGGTGTCGTCCTCCGCTCTCACGGGCACGGCCTCGTCGCGGATCCACACCTCCCGACCCGCCTTCGTGAGGATCCGGTACTCGGCCAGGAACCGCTCGGCGTGGGCGTTGCTGTCCCGATGTTCCTGGACCACGCGTTCGCGGTCGTCGGGGTGGATCGACCGGACCCAGAGCTCGGCATCCTCCATCCATTCCCGGACGCTGTACCCGAGGAGGTCCACGATCTGCGGGCTCGTGTAGAGGTTCGTCGAGAGCTCGTCCGGGCGGTCGATGTAGAGGATCGCCGGCGCCCCCTCGACCAGTCGGCGGTAGGCATCGGGATGCAGCTCCTGCGACGGCCACCCCGACATCCGACTCACACCCTCGAGATGATCGCCGCGAGCAGAGCGGTGCGCGGCACGATGCTCGTGAGATCCACCCACTCGGCCGGCCCGTGATCGTCGCCGCCGATGGGACCGAGGCCGTCGATCGTCGGCGTGCCGGCCGAGCTCGTCGTGTTCGCGTCGGAGGCGCCACCCGTGGCCGCGTCGCGGAGTTCGAAACCGAGCTCCGATGCGGCTCCGACAGCGATGGCCACGAGGCGGCGGCCCCCTTCTCCCTTCTCCATCGGCCGATGCCATCCGTGTGCGTCGATCGTGATGCGAACGTCGGGGACCGCCGGGTCGGCACAGATCCGCTGCACCTCCGCCTCCGCCTCCTCGAGCGCGGCGAGCTCGGGCGACCGGAGGTCGACGTGGAGCTCGCATCGCTCAGCGACGACGTTCGAACGGGTCCCACCCCGAACCACGCCGACGTTCGACGTCACCCCGGGCCAGCGGTCGTTGAGCCCCTGGAGCGCCAGGATCGTGTGAGCGGCCTGGAGGATCGCGTTGCGGCCCTTCTCCGGCTCGACGCCGGCGTGCGCCGCCTTGCCTTCGATCGTGATCGTGAAGTCCGTGATCCCCTTCCGCGAGCTGACGATGTCGCCGTTCGCGCGCGCGCCCTCCAGCACCAGCGCGACGTCGTGCGCCGGGGCCAGCTCGCGGATGACCGGCCCCGAGAAAGGCGACCCGATCTCCTCATCCGGATTGCACACGTAGGTGACGGTGCCGAAGCCGTCGAAGCCGACGTCCTGCAGCACGTGCGTGGCGAAGAATCCCGCCAGCAGCCCGGCCTTCATGTCCGAGACGCCGGGGCCGCGGGCGATGTCGCCCTCGATCGTGAACGGACGCCGGGCCACGGTCCCGTCGTCGAAGACCGTGTCCATGTGACCCACGAGCAGTACGTCCGGTCCCCCGGCCCCCCGAAGGGTCCCGATCACGAGGTCGCCCAACGCCGGCTCTCCGTCGTGCGGCTGGCGCTCGACCTCCCACCCGTGATCGAGGAACCGGCCCTCGCACAGATCCGCGATGCGGTTGACGCCCTCTGGCGAGTACGAGCCGCAATCCACGTTGACCATGGCTTCGAGCACGTCGAGGAACTCCGGATACCTGGCCTGGGCGCGGTCGCGGAGCATCTGGACATCCATGAGCGACGCCGACGCTAGCATGAGCCGCTCGCAGCGAGAGGGAGACGGTGGCGCGAGAGGCGATCGGCGCGGTGGTGGACGCGATCGGCAGCGAGGTCCGTATCGAGGACCTCGCGATCGACGCTCCGGAGACCGGCGAGGTGCTCGTGCGTCTCGTGGCGAGCGGCGTCTGTCACTCGGACCTCTGGGCGATCGAGCACGGGAACTGGGGGGCGCCGTTCCCGATGCTGCTCGGCCACGAGGGAGCGGGCGTCGTCGAGGAGTTGGGCGAGGGCGTGGACACACCACGCGTGGGCGATCCGGTCGTGCTGGCATGGGCCGTCCCGTGCGGCACGTGCGGACCGTGTCGGCGCGGCGTCCCTCGTCGCTGCTCGCACGCGTGGCAGCAGCCTCCCCGCGTCCGCCGGGCGCGGGACAGCGCACCGCTCGCGGGCACGCTCTCGCTGGGCACCCTCGCCACGCGCACCGTGGTCCACGCCGCGCAGGCGGTCCCGATGCCGCCCGAGCTTCCGCTGCGGGATGCGTGCCTCCTCGGCTGCGGCGTCTCCACGGGGGTCGGCGCGGCGACCCAGACGGCGAAGGTCTGGCCCGGCGCTCGCGTCGCGGTGATCGGCCTCGGTGGGATCGGTCTCGCGGCGCTGCAGGGGGCGAGGATCGCGGGCGCCGAGCGGTTGATCGCCGTGGACGTCGCCGCCCCGAAACTGGCGTGGGCGGAGCGGTTCGGTGCCACGGACACCGTCGATGCCTCCGCCACCGACGCCGTCGCGGCGGTTCGCGAGCTCACGCAGGGCGACGGCGTCGACTTCGCGTTCGAAGCGACGGGAGTCCCCTCGGTGGTGTCGCAGGCGGTCGCGATGCTCGACTACGCGGGGGTCGCCGTGGCGATCGGTGTCCCGCCGATCCCCGCCGAGGTCACGCTCTCGTGGAACGGCACCGAGGATGCCGCCTACCCGCGGAAGACGTCGCTCCTGATCACCGACGGCGGTGATCCGATCCCGGCGGAGGACTTCCCGGAGATGGCCCGATGGGCCCTCGAGGGTCGGCTGGACCTCGGCGGGATGGTGACGCGCGAGCTGGCGTTGGGCGATCTCGACGAGGCCTTCCGCGCCATGCTCGCCGGCGAGGTCATCCGCTCGGTGGTGGTGTTCGACCCGTGACCGCGGAGCTCGGAGCGGACCGAGCCGTCCGAGGCGATCTCGATGGCTGGTGGCGGTTCGGAGTCCCGATCGCGGATCTGATCGTGCGCGCCCTGTTCCGAGTGCGCGTTGCGGGCATCCACCACGTCCCGCTGGAGGGGCCCGCGATCCTCGCGTTCGTGCACGTCAGCGTCCTCGACGGGCCATGCCTCGCGGCCGAGGTCGCGTGGCGCCGGCGGCGGACCGTGCGCTTCCTGGTCGCGTTCGAGATCTTCCGCGTCCCCGTGAGCGGCTGGTTCCTGCGTCGGTACCGCCAGATCCCTGTGCGTCGGGGCAAGAGCGACGCGGGCGCGCTCGACGAGGTGATCGCCACGATCCGCCGCGGCGCCGTCGCGGCGATCGCGCCGGAAGGAACCGTGAACCCCGCGCCGGGATCACTCCAGCGGATCCGGAGCGGGATCGCACGCATCGCGCTCCCCACCGCCGCGCCGGTGATCCCGGTGGGGATCTGGGGAACGCAGCATCGATGGCCGAGGACTGGCCGGCGCTGGAAACGTCCCTTCCGACCTCGGCTCGGCTTCGCGTTCGGGCCCGCGATCGGATCGAGCGGCAACGCGTCCGCCCAGGACGACATCGACGCCTTCGTGACGCGCGTCCGCGAAGCGCTCGAGCGCCAGCTGGCCGAGGCGCGCTCGTTGGCGGGTGATCCCGCCTGAGAGGAACGCCGTCGCGCGACAACCGCTACCGGCGCAAGCTGCTCCGACTCCTGATCCACGACCCAGGGTTGATGCTTCCCGTGCTCTGCCTCGCGATCTTCTTCGGGCTCGGATCCGTCGCCGTGACCTCGGCCTTCGCCACCGAGCCGTTCCCGACGTACGTGCGGAGTCGCGCGGCGGCCTGGTGCAGGAACGCGTTCGAGATACCGGGCGGCATCGTCGCGCCGCTCGTCGTCGGGATCTTGGGCGACCACGTGACCGGGCCGATCGGATCCATCGGTGATGCGATGTCCCTCACCACGGTGGCGCTGATCGTCCCGACGATCTGGATCGCGTGGCGATCCGTGCCCGAGACGAAGGACGCGAACCTCGTCGCGATGGACGAGGCGGTGACGGCGTGAGGCGTGTCGTCGTTGCCGCGGCGCTGACGACCTTGGTGTTCTCGGCGTGCGCGAGCCAGGAACGACCGGAGGGGATCGTGGAGCGATGGCTCCTCGCGCTCAACCAGGGGGCAGCGGGCGAGCCGGATCGCTACGCGCCGAACGCGGCATCCGAAGAGGTCTTGCCCGGATGGGAGCACCTCGATCCGGGCGAGCTCGACGTCGTCGAGGTGGCCAGAGCGGGCAGGACTCAGGGGGATGCGTGCGACGGGGTGACGCGGGTCGTCGGCTTCCGCGTGGTTCGGCTCGATGGATCGCAGTTCCGATCCGTCGCCTGCGTCAGAGGCGCCCGCGTGACCCAGCTCACGAACCGGGTCGGATCCACCGATCTCATCTTCCCCTCGGAAGGCGGGGCACCGATCCGGGACGAGCGCGCCGGCGTCTGGGGCATCGCCATCGGTGTGGGCGTCGCGCTCGTGATCGTCGGCGAAGGGCTGATGCGGCTCGTTCGTGTCCGGAAGTCTGATTAGGTCGGGCGCGGAGAGGGTAGGAACGCGGTGGAGGTGGTCTCCGATGAAGAGTCCCTGGGCATATCCCGAGAATCGCTACTACTACGAGTGGTACGTGGACGAGGCGACGGATGAACGATCGGACGGTGAGATCAAGCAGGACCTCCTCGACAGGATCCGGACGGGCCCGTACGCGGACCACTACGACATCGAGGTGGACGTCAAGAAGGGCGTCGTGATCCTCACCGGCACCGCGAGGACGTCGGTCGCGAAGCGCGCCGCCGGCGACGACGCGTGGGACACCCGCGGAGTCACCGACGTCAGCAACCAGATCCAGGTCCGGAGCACGGTTCCGGTCTCCTAGCGCGAACTGACGCCCGAGGGGCCGCCGATCGGCGATCCGGAACGATCGGAGTACTAGCCGCCGAGGGCCACGCCCGTGATCAGGTTCGAGTCGCGGAGCTTGCGGAGCGCCTCGCGCTCGATCAGACGCACCCGCTCGCCCGAGAGCCCCAGCACCTTCCCGGTCTCCCGCAGCGACAGCGGCTGCCCGTTCTCGAGCCCGTACCGCAGCGCGACGACATGACGCTCGCGCTCGTCGAGCACCTTGTCCACGGCTCCGCCGATCTCCTCGCGGAGCAGCTGGTCCTCGACCTCGGCGAAGCCCGCCTCGGAGTCGATCTCCTCGATCAGGTCCCCGAGTTCGGTGTCCTCGCCGACCGGAGACTGGAGAGACAGCGGCTCGCGCCGGCCCATCTCGGTCAGGTCGTCGATCTCATCGACGGTGGTATCGAGGGCCTTCGCCAGCTCCTCCCGAGAGGGCTCGCGACCCATCGACTGCGCGAACTGGAACCGGGTGCGGTTCAGCTTCCGGAGCCGGTCGTGGATGTGGACGGGCAGGCGGATCGAGCGGGAGCGGTCTGCGATGGCCCGGGTGATGCCCTGGCGGATCCACCACGTGGCGTAGGTCGAGAACTTGAAGCCCCGACGCCAGTCGAACAGCTCCACGGCTCGCATGAGGCCGATGTTGCCCTCCTGGATCAGATCGAGGAGAGGGAGACCCTGGCCCTGGTACTTCCGGGCCACGGAGACGACCAACCGAAGGTTCGCCATGATGAAACGCTGACGTGCGGCCTCGGCCGTCCGGATGTCACGGCGGGCCTTCGCGATGCTCTTCTCGGATCGGAGACGGCCTGCACGGAGGCGGTCTTCGGCCTCCTTGCCCGCCTCGATCGTCATGGCGAGCTCGACCTCTTCCTCCTTCGTGAGCAGCGGCTCACGGGCCGCGGCCTCGAGGTAGAGGCGCAGGTCATCAGCGTCGTCGGTCCCTAGGGGACGCGCCGGCTCAGGCAATTCGTCTCACTCTCCTCACTCGATCCTGCTCGCTGGGTTCGTACCCGGTCCGTGGGGGCCGTACCCGTCTCTGTTGTCTGTCCGAGCGACCACTTAGGCAAAGTGAACTAGGCGTCCTCCCCGGTCGCTCGATCCCATGGTAGGGGCGCCTCCCGTTCCTGTAAAGCCGGGCCCGTGTGGCGGTTCTGTGAACAATGACTGCCGCGCACGGCTTGCCGAGCTCGCCCCGTTCCGTTACCCGGACCTTCCAACGCCAAACGCCGCTCGGAGATTTCCCCGGCGAGTACCGATCCTGACCTCGGGTCACCTCCCATGGTGCTCGGCGGGGAGCCGGATACGCTTCAGCCGTGCACCTCCCGGAGCTCAGATCGGTCGACCTCGGTGGCCCGGTGGCGTACCGAACGTGGGAGGGGCCCGCCGATACGGCATTCGTGCTCGTGCACGGGCTCGGGGCCTCCCACCTCTCGTGGGTTCAGGTGGCGGAGGGCCTCTCCGGCTTGGGGCGTGTGGTCGCCCTCGACCTGCCCGGCTTCGGCGCCTCCCCCTTGGCCGGTCGAGGGGCGGGACTGATGGACCAACGCCGGTTGCTCTCAGACGTGCTCGGCTGGGTCGGCGACTCCCGGGTCGTCCTCTGCGGGAACTCGATGGGGGGAGCGACGTCCATCCTGCAGGCCGCGGTCGAGCCCCTGTCCGTGGACGGCATCGTGCTCACGAACAGCGTGTTCCCGTGGAGGCTCGGGGCCATCCCTCATCCTCTGGTGCTGGCCGCCTTCGGGGTCTACGCGACGCCGCGGCTCGGTGAAGCGGCGGTTTCGTGGCGCGTGCGCGAGATGGACCCCGATCAGTTGGTGCGACTGAGCCTCCGGGTGCTCGCAGCGGACCCGCGATCGATCCCCGACGACGTCGTCCAGCTGCTGGTCGACCTGACCTCCGAGCGCCGGAACGATCCAGATGTCGCCCGTGCGTTCATCGCCGCAGCCCGCTCGATGCTCCGGCTCGGGCGCCGCCCTCGCGTGTCGCGCCGTGCGTTGGAGCACGTGTCGTGTCCGGTCCTGCTCTTGCACGGCCGCCGGGACCGCCTGGTTCCCGCGGCGTTCGCCGAGGCCGAACTGGCACGCCACCCCGCATGGCGAGGGCGATTCTTCAACGATCTCGGACACATCCCGCAGATGGAGGCCCCCGGACGGTGGCTCGCCGAGGTCGCCGACTGGTTCGCGGACGCGTACGACTAGAGGTCCGCGACCTCGGCCAGACGATCCACCTCGGACTCCACCCCGCGGGCGAGCACCTCGATGTCGGGGATCCGGTCCCAGTCGGCGGTGAAGCCGAACGCCATCGTGCCTGCCCCGGACGTGCAGGCCACCGAGAGCCCGCAGTCTTCCTTGAGGTTCATCGCCGGATAACTCGCCTCCAGCGGCGCCCCGGCGAAGTAGAGCGGCACCTGCGGGGCCGGGATGTTCGAGACGACGAGATTGCACCACCGCGCCTGCGCGATCAGACGCGCCGCCGTCGCATGGAGCGCGGGAGGCGCGTACGCACCGAGACCGATGATCGTATCGGCGCCCACCGCCATGCCGGAGTCCTTGATCCGGGCGGCGGCGGCGCGGACGCGCCGCAGGCGCGTCCGCGCCGCCATCCGCCCCACCGGCACGTCCACGAAGGTGGGCGCAACCCGATTGCCGATATCGCCCCCGTCGCCGGGGGCGCGCACGGACACGGGCACCATCGCACGGAGCGACCGGCCTTGCGTGGCCTCGCCCCTGCTCTCGAGCAAGGCGTGGACGCCTCCCGCGACGACCGCGAGGACGACGTCGTTCACGGTGCCGCCGAGCGACTCCTTGATCCCTCGGAACACCGCGAACGGTCGCTCGGCCGTCGCGAAGCGGCGGTTGGGACCAACCCTCCCGTCGAACGGCCCGCGAGGCGCCGTTCCCATCCCCGCGACGGTGCGGAGCGCGTCCGCCGTCGCGGACACGGTTTCGGCCACGATGCGCGGCTGGCGTGCGACGTGGGCGAGGCTCTGGATCGGGTGGAGGACCGTCTCCTCGACCGCGTCGAGGATCAGATCCTGCATCGGCGGTGCCGGCTCGGCTGACCACGCCCGCTCAGGCTCGCCCGTCGGCGCGTCGGCGGTCAGATCGAACAGTGCCGACGCGATCATCATGTTCCCGATCCCGTCCGCCATCGCGTGATGGATCTTCAGCAGGATCGCCGTCCGATCCTCCGAGAGGTCCTCGAACACGTAGAGCTCCCACAGGGGCTTCGTTCGGTCGAGTTGGCGGGACAGCACGCGACCCACGGCCCGCTCGAGCTCGAACCGCCCGCCCGGAGCCGGGACGGATGCCCGGCGCAGGTGGAAATCGAGGTCGAACCGCTCGTCGTCGACCCAGACGGGCCGTGAGAGGTTTCCGGGGACCAACCGCAGCTTCCGGCGCAGCCGGGGAGCCAGGCGAAGCCGAGCCTCCACGACCCGCTCCACGTCGTCGTAGGTGAGCAGCGAGCCGTCCACGCGCGACCCGAAGGTCGAAAGTCCGGCGACGTGCATGTGCACGCCGGGTTTCTCGAGGTAGAGGAAGCTCGCGTCGAGCCCCGACAATCGCTCCGCGGGCATCCGCCCATGCTAGGGTCCGCCGCGATGCGTCGCCTCGCGACCGCCGTGGCGCTCGCCGCGCTCCTCCTGATGACGCCCGGGCCGGTCGAGGCGCAGGATCCAGCGGACGAGGCTTCGTACGGCGCGTCGGTTTCCGCGATCGACAACCTATTCACGCCGGAGATCGTCCGGATCGACGTGGGCGAGACGGTCGGATGGACGATGGACGGCCGCTCCCCTCACACCGTTCAGGCGGACGACGGCTCGTGGTCCTCGGGGAACCTCGATCCCGGATCGCAATTCGACCGCACCTTCGACGCCGAAGGCGTCTTCCCGTTCTTCTGCCGGTACCACGGCCGGCCCGGCATCGGGATGGCCGCCACCGTCGTCGTCGGCGACGTGCCGCTCCCCGGCGGCGGAGTCCCGGGTCCCGACGACACACCCGCCGGACCTGCCAGCACGGTGCATGTCCCCGATGACGCCCCGACGATCCAGGACGCGGTCGACCGCGCCCGCCCCGGCGGTCTCGTCCTGATCGACCCCGGTGTATACCGCGAAGCCGTGGTCGTCACCACCCCGTACCTCACGATCCGCGGCATGGACCGCAGCAACACCATCCTCGAAGGGAACTTCGAGCTCGCCAACGGGATCCACGTGATCGAGGCGGACGGTGTCGCCGTCGAGAACCTCACCGCGCGGCACTTCCTGCTGAACGGCTTCTACTGGTCG
>JAJNBA010000001.1 GCA_021155985.1 Actinomycetes bacterium | reverse complement strand
CAGCTCGCGATCCACGGCACGAACAACCCCTCGTCGATCGGTCAGAGCGTGAGCGCGGGATGCATCCGGGTGTCCGAGACGACCCTCGATCGACTGCTCCCGCTGCTCGAGTACGGCACACCCGTGATCATCCACGCGTAGCCCGTCAGCGCTCCCCCTCGGGGATCGACTCGACGAACGACTCCAGATCCCGCACGTGCGCCTCGGCATGCCCGAAGGGACCTGCGCCCACGAGCAGCTGCCCGACCCGATGCCCGAGGGACTTCCTTCCGCGTGAGGTCGCCGGGTTCTCCCAGCGGGCGTCCGGCATCGAGCGGATCGCGCGGATCAGCGCACCGTGGACGTTGTCCCAGTCTCGCTGCACGCGCGCGAGGGTGTGTCGCGAGCGCCGGCGGACACCCTCCGCGTTGATCGCCCCGATCGAGCTCGAATAGATGTCGCGGTCGATCGGCGCGCGCTCCCCCGCTTCCCAGGCAGCCAGCGCCTCCAGGACCTTCTCCTCCCACGAACAGAGGTGTCCGAGGAGATCCTTCGGCGTCCAGTCGCCGCCCCCGACGCCGGGCCTCGCCATCCAGTGCGGGGGGATCCGCTTGATCAGCGTGCGGATCTCGCGGTGACCCCGCTCGAGCGTCTCGATCGCCTCCTCTCGAGTGGTCATCCTCCGGCTCCCCCTTCGGTCGGCGAACCCTCCCCAGGCTCGGGACCGTAACGCAGCCTCGGATCGTCCGCGCGGAGCGGCC
Source organism: Actinomycetes bacterium (assembly GCA_021155985.1). Taxonomy (GTDB): domain Bacteria; phylum Actinomycetota; class UBA4738; order UBA4738; family HRBIN12; genus JAJNBA01. The sequence continues at coordinate 86,307 of JAJNBA010000001.1, read as the reverse complement.
TGGTGACCGCGGCCGCCGCGCCGACCACCATCACGACCAGCACCACGATCACACCGCCCGTCCCGCCCATCCGGATGCCGAGCCGTTCGGCAACGAGTCCGGCGACGACGAGCGAGGCGAGGCCGACGGCGGGCGCGGCCCCCATTCGGAGCGAGAGGGAGCCCGCCCCGAAGCGACCCGACCAACCCGCGCCGGCGAGCGTGACCACGGCGAGCGACGCCGCCCACCACGCGGCGAGCGCCCCCGCGGCGGGTCGGGCGGGAGAGGTCGGCTGCACGGTCGGCGCGGGCGGACCCTGGACCACCGCCATCCAACCGTTCGAGGACCAGCCGGGGTGCTCGTGCAGCGCCTCCCCGAACCCGACGAAGTGCGACCGCAGGATCACGACGACGGGATCCCGGTCGAGCAGGGGCTGGACGACGAACCAGGTCTCCCGGGAGAGATCGTCGAATCCCGGGACGTCCGGCCGGAACGTCGGTCGTCGCACGGCGAGCCGATCGGGATCTCCCAGGTAGACGGTCGTGCGGAGCGCCTGCGAGGGTGGGAGTTCGGCGCGAACGCGGCGGAGGACCGAGATCGTTCCGAACTCGGCCGTCGAACGGATGTCCGTCGCTGGGGAGTCGACGACGATCACGGCGGGACTCGACGCGTCGGCGAGATACCTCGACAGCGTGTGCACCTCCGCCAGCCGACGGCCGTCGCTCCACGGTCGTCGGGAGCGCCAGACATCCCAGCCCACGGACAGCCATCCGAGGAGCGCGGCGACCAGGAGCACGGCGGCGACGGTCCCCGCGAGGGGCCCGGCCCGGGCCCGGAGCCAGCGGACCGCGGCGATCGCTCCCAGTCCGCCCAGGAGCGGGATCGCGAGGGCGAACGACAGCATCCGCTGCACCGGAACCGCCAAACCCGCCGCGTACAGCAACGCCGCGCCGGCAGGGAGCAGCGCCCACGCAGCGAGCAGCCACCCGGCCCGGCGCCGGACCGGCGTGTTCCCCGGGGCCAGCAAGGACACGACCCCGGCCCCCGCAGCGAGCACCGTGGCCGGCAAACGGTAGAGCGGCGCCTGGCCGCGATCGCCCGACCTCCCCCGCGCGAACTCGGTGGGCAGCTGCGGCGTTCCCGCAGCGCCTACCAGGAGGGCGAGGAGCCCGAGACCGGCGCCGGCGCCGGCGGCGGTGGCGATCCGCCCGGATGGCGTGTCCACGAGGGATCCCTGTCGGCTCGCGACCGACGCGGGGAGGCAGACGAGCGCGAGCACCACGAGGAGCCCGGCGAACAGCATCGCGAACTGCCAATGGACGAGGAAGGCCGCGACGAGGCACGTCGCCGAGAGCGCCCGTCCCGGTCGGCCCGCGGCCGCGGTGAGGGCAGCGGCTCCCGCCGCGAGGACGAGCGGCTCGACCAACAGCTGGTCCAGGTAGCCGTTGGCCGCCAGCGCGACGTGCACGGACGCCCCCGTCACGAGCCCGGCGATCGCCGCACCCCACTCGGGCACGCCGGGGAGGGATCCGGCGAGCGCCGCCGCGGCCATGGCGATCGCCACGGCGATCACGGCGGGGAGGACGTAGACGAGGTCCCGGGCGCTCGCCCCCGTGACCGCGGTGAGAGCGGCCGTCACGAGGGGCAGTCCCGGTCGGTCGGCGTTCGTATGGAGCGCATGTGCTCCGCCGTCGTAGGCGGGGAGCGCGTCCAGGCCGAGGTCGGCGACGACCGAGGAGCGCCACACGTGCTGCGGTGTGTCGCTCCCGACGGGCGCGATCCCGGTCCCCTCGATCGCGTAGCGCCCCAGGAAGAGGAGCGACGGGATCAGCACGACGGCCGTCAGCACGAGCGCCCCGAGGAGCCGCTTCACGCGCCCTCGCTCAAGAGCGCTGCCAACGCTCGGTCCGGAACGTACCGCCATCGCGGCAGGTAGATCGCCGAGTAGACGAACTCGTGCAGCTCCTGAGCGACGCGGAGCGGCCGGAGCAGCTCCTCGTCGAACAGCGATTCCGCGTCAAGGAGAGCGAGCTCGTCGCGATACGACCGCAGGCACTCCTCCGACGCATCTGCGATCCACGCGTCCAGCGACACGCCCTGCCGCTGCTCGACGATCCTCCTCACGTGGTCGAGGGATTGCACGAGCGACGCGACGTCCCTCGCGGGCGGTCCCTCGAGCGCTCCGCCCCCGAGCGGATCCCCGTCGAGGTCCGAGACCGCGAGCCCGTCTCGCCATCGGAGGAACTGTCCGACGTGGAGGTCGCCGTGGATCGGGATCGTCGTCGTCGGGCGGACGGGGAGCCGCGCGAGCTCCTCGCGGATCGATCGCGCGGCATGCCGCAGACGCCCGCCCTCCTCGCCGTCGATCGCGGTCAGGGCGAACCCGAGATCACGCTCGGCATCGGCTCCCCAGCTCGCCACCGTCTCGTTCCCGGCCGCCGCCCTCGGCGCCGGGAGCACCTCGGTGGGCGTCGCGAGACAGACGTGGAGGCGTGCCGTGAGTGCACCGAGCGCGGCGGCCGGCGCGACCGCGTCAACGGACCGGTCCTCGATCGACCGGTCCACCATCTCGACGTACCACTCCCAGCCGTCCCGGGCGCCGGGAAGGTAGGCCGCCATCGACGCGACGGGCGCCATTCCCCCTTCGTGCCGCCACCCGAGGGTGCCGAGCGGAGCCGGCATCTCGGTGAACCCGGCCTCGGAGAGGTGAGCCGGCAGCAGCATGGGACGCCGATCGCCTGACACCGTGCGGACCGATCGCTTCACCACCGCCCGCTCGCCCACGACGATCGACTCGTTCGACTGATCCACCTCGATCGCCCGCTCGCCGGTCCACGGCCCGATCTGCCCCAGGCGGCGGAAGGAGAAGCTCCCCGCCTCCTCCCCAGCGCTCGCCGTCCGGTCCAGGAGCGCCTCGGCGACGCCGTCGCCCGCACCGGCTCGGCGGAAGGCGTCCTGCGCTTCGACGACGGCCGATGTGAACAGTTCGTCTCGGACACGGAGCACCAGGAGCCACCGACGGTCCCCGAGCGCGAGCGCATCCACCACCGCGACGGCCCCCTCCGCTTCCCTTCGGGGAGCGACGTGGGGAGAAGCACCGAGGCGGCGGTCGAGGCAACCCTGTCGGCCGGGTCGTCGGAGCCTCGTCGCACGACGCGGAGTGTAGGCCGCTCGCGACATCCCCCTGTGATCACGGATCACCGCCCAAAGCCCCTACAGCAACTAGGCCTTTTGGGCGATGCGCGGGGGGCATCTTCGTACGACCATCGACATCCCCTGAACGATCTCGGAGGCCCAGGTACCATGCAGCGCTCGCGTTCTTGCCGGAGACCGCCAGCCGAGGACGGTGCCGTGCTCGTCATCGTCGTGCTGAGCCTCCTCGCGATGTTCGGCATGATGATCCTGGTCGTCGACGTGGGGTCCCTCCTGTACGCGCGCCGGGCCCTCGTGAACGCGGCCGACGCGGCGGCCCTCGCGGCGGCGCAGTCCTGTGGACAGAAGGAGGGGACCGGAGAGGCCGTCGTCCAGGCCAGGTTCTACACCGTCGCCAACGAGAGCGGGGCCGATCTGGTCTCGGGGTACCCGACCTTCTTCCCCAGCTGCAGCGCTCCCGCAGGATTGGTGACCGTCCGGGTCACGACGGACCGGCCGCTCTTCTTCGCCCCGGTGCTCGGCGCCGACACGGAAGCGGCCGTCACGACCGAGGCGACCGCCTCGTGGGGTGGTGCGGGTGTCGGCGAGAAGGTCGCCCCCTTGATGCTCTCCGCGAATCGGCTGAGCGACTGCCAGATCCCCCCCGCGACCCCCACATCGAACACCGGGTTGCGCTGCGCCTTCTACTGGAACAACTCCTCGAGCGGGCACACCGAACCGGATCTCGCGAACGCCGAGTGGGGGACGCTCGACCTGTTGAAGTGGGACATCACGACGGCTCTGAACTGCGACAACTCCACTCCGCCCCAGTTCGAGGAATGGATGCTCCGAGGCTTCGGTCTCCCCTTGCCGATCGACTCCAACTTCTACGGAGCGACCGAGGGGGACGATCACACCTACGTGTGCCGTGGTCAGGGGCATTTCGGTGAGGCCCTCGATCACGACATCGAGGCCGCGATCGCGCTGGGCGACCCGATCTACTTCCCGGTCAACCGACCGACCACCCAGGTCGACTCGAACGGGAACGTCTGCAGCCCGGACCTGTTCGCGACCACGAACTGTTCCGTCGACAAGTACGACATCATCGGGTTCGCTCGCCTGTTCATCCGGGAGATCTGGGGAGGGGGCGACGAGCGTGACGAGGTCGTCGAGCACTGCGGACACTTCGCCGGGATCGAGCCGGACCCGAACGCCCGCTGCATGATCGCCGAATGGATGGGGTACACGCCCGAGGGTCTCGACGGCGGCGGGGGCGAGAACTTCGGGCTCGTCCCCGTCAGGTTGGTGAAGTAGTCGGGCTCCGTCGCCCGGACGTGCACGAACGCCCGAGGTCGGGCAACATGGGGTCATGACCGAGCCGCTCACCGTCGTCTTCATGCCCGAGAGCGCGTACGGGCCCACGAACAACTGCATCGGGATCGGCAAGATCCTCGAGGGGCGTGGGCATCGCGTGGTCTTCGCCGCGGAGGCCTCCTGGCGAGGCCGTCTCGAGCCGCTCGGCTTCGAGGAGGACCTCGTGGATCTGGCTCCCCCGGCCGAGGGCGACCAGGACGCCGGGCAGTTCTGGACCGACTTCATCAGGGGGACGGCGCCTGAGTTCCGCAAGCCGACGATCGAGCAGCTCGATACGTTCATCCGGCCGGTGTGGGAGTCGTTGATCGACGGTGCGAAGTTCTGCGAGCCGCAGCTCCGGGAGATCCTGGCCCGCGCGCAGCCGGACGTGATCGTCGAGGACAACGTGAGCGGCTTCCCGGCCCTCCTCACCCACGGCGCGCCCTGGGTGCGGATCATGAGCTGCAACCCGCTCGAACGGAAGGACCCCGACCTCCCGCCGACGTTCAGCGGCTACCCGATCGACGACCGCAGCGGGTGGGAGGAGTTCCGCGCCGAGTACGACCGGACCCACCGCGATCTCTGGTCCGGCTTCAACGACTGGATGCTCGAGCAGCGGGCACCCGCCCTCCCCGACCTCGAGTTCATCCACGAGTCGGAGCACCTGAACCTGTCCGTGTTCCCCGATGCCGTCGACTATCTTCGAGCGCGGCCGCTCGGATCCGCGTGGCACCGCCTCGAGTCGTCGGTCCGTGACACCGAGGACGCGTGGTCCGTGCCGGAGCAGCTCCGGGACGGCGAGGGATCGCTGATCTACCTCTCGCTCGGCTCGCTCGGATCCGCGGACGTCGACCTGATGCGCCGGCTCGTCGACGTGCTCGCGCGCACCCGGCACCGCTACGTGGTCTCGAAGGGGCCGCGCGCGGAGGAGTTCGGCCTCCCCGACAACATGTGGGGAGAAGCGCGCGTCCCGCAGACGAGCATCATCCCCGAGGTGGACCTCGTGATCACGCACGGCGGGAACAACACCGTGACGGAGTCGCTGCACTTCGGCAAGCCGATGGTCGTGCTTCCGCTGTTCTGGGATCAGTACGACAACGCCCAGCGGATGCACGAGCTGGGGTACGGGGTTCGTCTCGCGACGTACGACTTCGCCGACGACGAGCTCATCGCCGCGGTGGACGGGCTGGCGGCGGACGAGACGCTCCGTTCGAGCCTGGATGCGCTCGGCGAGCGCATCCGCGACGCGGACGGCGTCACCCATGCCGCCGATCTGATCGAGGCCGTGGGCCGCAAGGCGTAGACACCGCGGGCCGGATCAGCGCGCCGAGCCGCCGTTCTCGAACCGCTGCCGGTAGGATTGCGCGATCGCCTCGAGCATCGTCTCGTCGGCGAGCCCGTCGGGCAGCGACCCGACGCGACCGCGGATGGCGGACGCGAGCTGCGCGGCGAGACGCCAGCGGGCCGTCGGGTCGAGCGTCCCCCGCCGGGCGAGGAACGACCGGATCACGTCGTAGTCACGCTCCGACAACCCCGTCGCATCCACGGCCGGGAGATCGGGGCGACTCGCCGGCACGACGGACCGGGGTGCCGTGAACCGCGCTTCCCGAACCACCAGGGTCCCGGCGGCGAGGTCGCCGAGGCGCTGCGCCCGCGCGGTGACGATCATCGAGATCACCGCCAGGAACGGCAGGAGGAAGACGTCGAGGATCCTGATCAGGTTGCGGACCATGATCGCCGCGCCGCCCGCCGGCTGGCCATCGGTCCGGATCACGCGGAGCCGCTGGGCGCGCTTCCCGGGCGTCTGTCCCTGCCACGACAACTCGAAGATCGGGAAGTAGCCCCAGAAGAGCAGGAACAGGATCAGCGAGAGCACCACCAGCTCCACGCTCCCTGAGAGGTTCCCCGCCCCGATACCGAGCAGGATCGGTACCGCGATCGCGAGCTGGATCAGGGTATCGATGAGCCACGCGATCATCCGCGACCCCAGACCTGCGACGTCGAGGGAGATCGTGACCGCCTCGGGCGTGACCGAGCGACCGTACGTGCTCACTCGAACGTCATCCTTCTCTGCTCCACGTGACGCCTAGACTCGCCCTCGGTGGATCTCGACTCGTACATCCAAACGCATCGGCCGGAATGGAGCCGACTGGAGGAGACCACCGCTGGGGGGAGCCGTGCGCTCGGCTCGCGACCCGGCGGCGAGATCACGGAGACCGTCCGGCTGTACCTCCGCGCATCCTCGCACCTCGCCGAGGTGCAGACGCGCTACCACGACCCCGGGCTCGAGCGCTACCTCAACGGCCTCGTGTCCCGCGCGCACGGGGCGATCTACGGGGGGAGCACCACGTCGGGTCGCTCGTTCCTCCGGTTCTTCGTGACGCGGTATCGAGCCGTCTTCCGTCGCACCCTTCCGTTCGTCGCGGTGATCGCGATCCTGATGGTCGTGGTGATCCTCGCGACCGACCTGTGGGTCGCGAGCTCGCGCGAAGCCCAGGCGGGCCTCCTGCCATCCGCGTCGCGCCAGGCGATGCGGGACGCGGGCGCCGTCACGGGACCGGGCGATCCGGGATCGGCCGCGCTCTCCACCCTGATCTTCCAGAACAACGTGCAGGTCTCGTTCCTCGCCTTCGCCCTCGGGATCACGTTCGGCATCGGGACGATCTGGGTGATCACCACGAACGCCGTCTTCATCGGGCTCCTCGCGGGCGGGTTCCAGGCGGCCGGGGAGGCGTGGACGTTCTGGGCCCTCGTCCTGCCGCACGGCTTCCTGGAGCTCACCGCGATCTGCATCGCGGGCGGCGCCGGACTCCGCGTGGGGTGGGCGATGATCGATCCGGGCGATCGTAGCCGCGTGACGGCGTTGGGCGAGGAGGCTCGCGACGCCGTCCTGCTGATCCTCGGCGCGATCCCGGCCTTCGCCGTCGCGGCGGTGATCGAGGGGTTCGTCACCGGCCGCACCGGGTCCGCGATCGCGGAGGTCCTGCTCGGAGCCGTCGTCGTGACCGCGTATCTGGCGCTCCTCCTGTTCCCGACGAAGGCTCCGTCCCCCGGGGCGGCGCCGGGCGGACAGACCCGTAGGGTCAGAGTCGACCCCGCGACTTGATCTGGAGGTACTCGTCGGCCACTGAGGCCGCGAGAGCGCCCGGCTGCGCGTCGATCACTGTTGCGCCGAGCCCCCTGATCCGTGCGGCGGCGCGATCGCGCCACGTCACGAACCCGGCTGCGGACGCGCGCTCGTACGCGGCGTCGGACGTCCACGGAATTGAGGTGGCGAGCGTCTCGATCTCCGGGTCGCGCACGCTCGCCACGACGAGGAGGTGTCTCGACAACAGCACCGGGATCGCGCGGAGCAACGGCTCGAGGACCGACTCCTCTGAGAGATCCGTGAACATGACCAGCCACGAACGGCGACGGTGTCGCGCGAGCAGCGTGGCGAACGCGAGCGGGTAGTTGGGGGCGTACAGACCCGCCTCGAGGTCGAAGAGGAGCTGCAGGATGCGCGGTGGCTGCGACGGGCCGCCCCGAGGCGCGACGAACGCTCGCACGTCCCGGCCGAACGCGAGCGCGCCGACGTGATCGCCGACGCGGGCCGCCAGGTCCGCGACGGCGATCGCGGCGTCCAGGGAGTGCTCGAGCCGGGACACGCCGGCCACCTGGCCGGCCGTGGCCCGACTCGCGTCGAGCAGCATCACCACCTGCTGGTTGTGCTCCTCGCGGTAGTCGTTGGCGATCGGCCGCGGTGATCGTGCGGTCGCCTTCCAGTTGATCCGCCGGAACTCGTCGTCGGACCGGTACTCGCGGAGCGAGTCGAACTCGTCGCTCCCACCGCGGTACGCCGTCGATCGCAGCCCCGACTGCAGGAGCTGCGCCCGGCGGGATCGGAGCTCGACCTCGGCGCGGCCGCGGAGCGCCGGATAGACCTTCACCTCGTCGATCATCGGCACGGTCGACTGCCGGCCGGCGAGACCCAGCGGTCCGGCCGTGCGGATCGTGAGGGGCCCGATCGAGGCGCGCCCCCGGCGTCTCGGACGGACCGAGGCCGAGAGCTGCGACCAGCCCATGGGCTCGATCGAGACGTGGTGTCGGCGGGGGTCGCGATCCATCGACGGTGGGGTCGCATCGTGGATATCGACCGCGAGTGTCCGACCGGTCGGATTGTGCAGTTCCACGAGGAGGTCGGCGGGCCGACCCATCCGCAGCACGGCAGCGACCGTTCGGCGTGGCTGTAACGCACTCGCCCTGGGAGCCAGGGCGACGTCGACGACCACGAGGAGCGCGACGAGGACGCTCGCGCCGACGAGGACGAGCGCCGGGTCGGCGGGAGCGATGGCCGCGAGGACGCCGGCCGCGAGGAACGCCGCGACGAGCCGGGGCCGAAGATGCATGGCTAGCGGGGCACGGCGACCCGCTCGGCGATGCCGTCCAGGACGGAGTCCGTCGTCGCTCCCTCGAGCTCGATCTCGGGACGCAGGACCACGCGGTGCCGCCACGCCGGACGGAGCAAGGTCTTCACGTCGTCCGGCGTCACGAAGTCCCGTTTCGAGAGGTGCGCCCAGGCCTTCACCGCCGTCAGGAGCATCGCCGCCCCGCGGGGACTCACGCCGAGGGAAAGTGCGGGCGTCCGGCGGGTCTCCTCCACGAGGTCGAGCATGTACGACATCAGCTCGTCGTCGACCCGTACCTCTTTGACGGCGTCCGACCCGGCGCGCAGATCGTCCGGTCCGGCCACCGGTCGGACCCCGAGTGCATCGAGGTCGTGTGGGTCCCGTCCCGCGTGATGCATCCCCAGGACGACTCGCTCCGCTTCACGACCCGGATAGGACACGGAGAGCTTCAACAGGAATCGATCCAGCTGCGCCTCCGGGAGTGGGTAGGTCCCCTCGAATTCGATCGGGTTCTGCGTGGCCGCGACCAGGAACGGCTCCGGGAGCGGACGGCTCTCCCCCTCGGTGGTGACCTGGTGCTCTTCCATCGCCTCGAGGAGGGCGGCCTGGGTCTTGGGTGGGGTGCGGTTGATCTCGTCGGCGAGGAGCAGATGCGTGAACACCGGACCGGGCCGGAAGCGGAACTCGCCGGTGCTGCCTTCGTACACCACGTTCCCGGTGACGTCGGACGGCATCAGGTCGGGCGCGAGCTGGATCCTCCGGAAGTCGAGGTCCAAGGAGCGAGCCAGCGCCTTCACCATCAGGGTCTTCGCGACGCCCGGAACCCCCTCGAGGATCACGTGGCCCCGGACGAGCAACGCGACGAGGAGGCCCGAGATGACGAGGTCCTGACCGACCACGGCCTTGCCGACCTGCTCGCGCACGGCCCCCAGCGCGTCTCGCGGCTCCGTCACGGTCGTTCCCCCTTCGCGTCGGCGCCGCTGCCGGCGGCGGCTGCGTCAAGATCCACTCGGTCACGATCCGTCCGTATGGTCATCGTCCTCGACTCGATCTCGGACAGGAGGCTACCCAGCCGGATGAGCTCCTCGTCCGTGCTCGGATCGGGGCCGCTCAGTCCCTGCTCCACGCGCTCCGGCGGGAGGCCGGTGAAGTGTGCGGCCACCGTCGGCAGGGCCTCGCTCTCGGCCGGGACGCCGAGTCGGCGACCCACCCGGGCTCGGGTCGCCTCGCGCATCATCCCGGCGGCGTGGCCGAGGCTCCCCGCGCGCCGGTAGAGCCGCGAGGTGGCCCGGACCAGCTCGCTGGCCGGGATCGGCGCGACCGGTTCCTCGGCAGGAGGCCGTCCCAGCCGGCGCGATCGCATCGCCGCGAACGCGAGGGCCGCGACGGCGATCGCGAGGATGGCCACCTTGGCCCGCTCCGGGAGCGCGCCCCACACCCCGGTCGCCGGCGCCGCCACATCGGCGGGGACCGGCGGCCCGAACACCACCGGACCCTCCGAACCGGCTAGGCGCAGCGCCAGCAGGGCGTTGTCAGCTGTGCGGAGGTGCTCGTTCGTGAGCGCCGTGAACCCCCCGAGCAGAACGAGCGTGCCCCGATCGTGCGACCGGACGAGGAGGTGCCCGTCGACACACGACACGAATCGGTCGCCGCCGCGGAGCGACCGATCCGATGCCCGGACGACGATCGACCGCACGCCCAGCACCTCCTCCGCGAGGCACGCGGGTTCCAGCGACCGCGCCCCGACCAGGCCCATCGGATCGCCCACGGATGCTCCCGAGAGCGTCACGAGGGTCGACCGAGGATCGGCGACGACCAATCGACCCCCGGACGCCGCCCATGCGAGCAGGGATCGCGCCTCGTCCGGCGTGCGGAGGTCGTGGAGGATCACGTAGGTCCCGCCCGCCTCCGGAGGCGGACCACCTTCCGAGACCTGCCTCCCCGACTCGGCGAGGAATCGCCGCAACGCGAGCGTGGACTCCACGGACTCCGCCCGGGGCACGAGGGCGATGAGCACGCCCAGCGTGAGGACGATCCCGATCCAGACGATCGCCATCCTCCGGCTCATCTGGACCTCGCCAAGGCGACCGCTCGACGCAACGTGTCCACGTCGTCCGGCTCGGGCGCGGCGCCCCCGTAGGCGATCTGCTCGAAGGCTCCGGTCGCATCTGCGACGGCGTCGAAGAGCTCGGGACGGACGGCGCGCACGGTAGAGCGACATTCGCCCGCGGTCAAACCGGGGGCGTCGATCAGCAGCCCCCGGCCCGACAGCGCACTCAACAGCCCTCGGTAGAAGGCATGAACGGCGAGGTGGAGGTCACCCGCTCGGACCGCTTCCTCGGCGCGCGCGATCCAGTCCACCCTCGGTGCGTCCGTCCGGCCGCCCGCCACTTCCGTCGACGCCTCGGGGACGAGCCGCAGCCGACGGATGAGCCAGACGGCGAAGATCCCGAGGCCGACGAGGACGACCCAGGCCACGATCGTGCCGGCGCCCTGGAACGAGAAGAGCCGCTCGAGCAGGCCCTGGATCAGCTCTCCGATCGCGCGGCGGATCCGCTCGATGAGCCCGGGATCCACCTGCAGGACACCGCGGTAGGCCTCGGTGAGCGCCGCCTCGATGTCGTCCGCGTCGACCGGAGCCGCCGAGGTCGCCCGTTCGAGCGAGTCGCGCAGCGCCCCGACGCGGTCGGCCGCCCGGAGGAAGTCTTCTGCCTGCGCGCCCGTGAGGGTCGTCACTATCGGATCGGGCGGGACCGCCACATCCACGCCGTCGACGCGCACGACGGTGGGAAGACCCATCGCCTCCTCCACCTCGCGCATCCGGGCCGGTGACGGATCGGCGACCCCCTCCTCCGCGAGCGCCGCCGCCGCGCGCAGCCGATCCAGGAGCTCCTCGGGCGAGATCGCGGGTCCCGGCTGCGCGGCCGCCGGCGCCACCGGCAGGAGTGCCATCGCCAGGACGACGCACAGGAGCGCGATCCGCCTCACTGCTGCGACGACATCTCTTGGGCCATGATCTCGAGGTCGAACGCTTCCTTCCGGATGCGCAGGTCGAAGTAGAGCAGCACGGCGATCAACGTCGTGAAGGGGCCGGTGAGGATCGCGGCGAGTGAGAGACCGATCGCGTACAGCGGCCACCCCGCCGGACCGATCGCGGCGAAGGCCGCTTCCCCGGGGAGGGCGAGGATCGCTTGCACCACGGCGGCCATGATCGATGCGAGCAGGAAGGTCCCGAGGATCTTCCAGAAGTGCCCTTTCCCCAGCCGCCATGACCGCCCGAGGGCCTTCGATCCCTTCTTCCCCTCGATGACGAACACCGTGGACCCGAAGAACAACCGCACCAGGACGAAGACGCCTGGGACGATCAGGAGCACGAAGCCGAGGAGCATCGCGAGACCCGCCAAGATCGAGATCCACAGGATCGAGTGGATCCGCGAGACCGCGAACCGGAACGTCGGGCCGACGAGCACCGGGTGGCCGAGGTAGACGTCCGCGGAGGCCTTCGCGATCGCCGCCGTGAGGAACGGCTGCACCACGAGGAATTGGATCAGTGCTACGACGCCTCCCGCGATCAGCGTCGTGTCGACATCCTCAGGCACCGTGGATGGCGGGGAGAACGAGGTCCCCAAGCTTCGCTCAGTGAATCCTCGGAGGAACGTGATCGGGACGAGGACGATCGCGACGATCGCCATCAGGCGCTTCCACTGCGAGCGATACAGCTTGATCGCCGCGTCGAGGATCTCGCCGACGCCCATCGGTTGCAGGCTGAACGGGCGATCGCCCCGAACGCCTCCGAGCGGTGCTGGTGGCGGTGGGAGTGACGGCGAGGTCGAGGGCTGCGGCGCGGGCGGCTGTGGGAAGTCAGGCGCCGGTTGACCGTCCATGCACCGGCATCCTACGACGGCCCAGACGGCCGCTCGCGCAGGCGGCCACGCAGGTGGGAACGGTGCTCCCGTGTGCCCGGGGTGGGATTCGAACCCACACGCCCCTTCCGGGGCAAGCGCTTTTAAGGCGCCGTCGTCTACCGGTTCCGACACCCGGGCTCGGTCCGATGCTATCGCTCCGTAGGAACCCCGGCGCTCAGGTCCCTCCCCCGGAGCGCCGATAGTGGGCAGGTGAGGAACGAGCGTGGGTTCACGCTGATCGAGCTGATGACGGTGATCCTGATCATCGCCGTCTTGATCCTGCTCGCGCTGCCCACGTTCCTGGGAACGCGGGTGCGCGCCTGGGACCGGGCCGCGCAGTCGGATATCCGCAACGCGTTCGCGGCCGAGCGCGCCTACTACTCCGATACCCTGACCTACACGACGGTGCCCGCCGAGATGACCGCCATCGAGGCCGCGATCACGTACGTGGACGGTGACACCCCCCTCGTCACGGATGTGGCCTACCTGCACCACCACGTCCTCACGAACGAGCTCTTCGTGTCCGCGATGAGCTCATCCGGCACGTGCTGGTACCTGCGAGAGATCGACGGCCGCGGGGCGGAGTTCGCGTCCGACCCTGCCTGCGGGGTCGCCGACATCCAGGTCTACACCCGGCGCTGGTAGCGAGCCGGCGCCGCCTCGAACCCTCCCTCTCCGGCGCTAGCATCCGCGGATGCGCGACCTCACCCTCCTGCCGAAGGCGGAGCTCCACGTCCACCTCGAGGGGGCGATGCGCGTCGAGACCGTCCGCGAGCTCGCGGAGCGAGTGGGCGCGCCGATCCCGTCCGGACTCGTCGACGGCCGGTGGGGGTTCGCGGGGTTCGACGACTTCATCTCGCAGTACACGGCGATGTGCGCGTTGCTGGGGACCATCGAGGACTTCCGACGGATCGCCTACGAGTTCTGCGAGGACGAGGCCCGCACGGGGGTCCGGTACGCCGAGGTCGTCTTCTCCCCGAGCAACCACGCCCCCCGACTCGGCGACGATTGGTTCGGGCCCATCGAGGCCGTGCTGGACGGGCTCGAGGCGGGCCGGCGCGACTTCGGCGTGATAGCCAGGCTCGCGCCCGATCTCGTGCGCGATGCGGGCCTCGAGCTGGCCGAACGGTCGCTGGAGGTCGCGCTGAAGTTCGGGGGTCGAGGCGTGGTGGCGCTCAGCGCCGCGGGGAGCGAGCGGAGCGGGATCGCCCCCTTCGGCCCCCTGTTCCGGCGCGCGAAGGACTCCGGGCTCCGATCCGTCCCGCACGCCGGTGAGTGGGCGGGACCGCGCAACGTGTGGGAGACGCTCGAGCACTATCTCCCCGATCGGATCGGACACGGTGTGCGGGCCGTCGACGACCCGGCGCTCGTCGAGCACCTGGCGGGCACCGGTATCCCGCTCGAGATCTCGCCGGTCTCGAACGTCGCGACCGGCGTCTACGGCTCGCTCGCGGAGCACCCGTTCCGGGTGCTCCGGGACGCCGGGGTCACCGTCACCCTCAACTCCGATGACCCGCCGATGTTCGGTGCGTGGCTCACCGACGTCTATCGGAGCGCACGTGACACCTGGAGCTTCGACGACGCCGATCTGGCGGAGATCGCCCGCTCGGGGGTGCGCGCATCCTTCGCGGACGACGAGATCAAGGCGGAGATCCTCGCGGGGATCGAGGCGTGGCTGACGGAACCGTCGACTGCCTGACAGCGCCTAGCCGCCGCCGGACCTCTTGATCGTCACCGACTCGATGTAGACGGCCTCCGCAGGCCGCTGCCCGGAGAGCTCGCCGGAATCGGGGTCCACGATCGGGAGCTTCTGGATCCGCTGGCCAACGTCGAGGCCCTCGATCACCTTCCCGAAGATCGTGTAGTTCGGGTTCCCGTCGAGGTTCGTCCCGTTCGGTCCCGTGATGAGGAAGAACTGGCTCCCCCCGGTGTTGGGACCCGCGTTCGCCATGGCCAGGGTTCCCGGCGTGTAGGACTCGTTCCCGTTGAGCTCGTCGGGGATCGCGTAGCCGGGCCCTCCGTTCCCGTTCCCCGAAGGATCGCCACCCTGGATCACGTCGATCGAGGTGTCGAGACGATGGAAGTACTGCCCGTCGAAGTACCCCTCCTTGGCGAGGAACACGAAGGAGTTGACGGTTTGGGGAGCGCGCTTCGGATCGAGCTCGATCACGATCGCGCCGCACGAGGTCTGCATCGTGGCGGTGTAGGTCGCCTCCCGGTCGATGTCCATCGGCGGCGGACCGGCGAACTGCGGCTTCGGCGTGCCCGCCTTGGCCGGCTCGTCCGCTCCGCAGGCGACCTCGCCCGACTCGTTGGCCGCCGTGGGCGTGACGGTTCCCGTCTTCGTCCCGGGCTCCACCGGCGGAGACGGACTTCCCGAGGGGCTCGCCTGCGTCGGGGTGGGAGCGGCCGTCTCCGTATCGTCGCCCAGCAGCACGTTGAGTCCCACGATCACCACGAACAGGGCCACGACGCCGGAAAGGATCCCGACGATCAGGTTGCGGCGCCGGAGGGCTGCCGTGCGCTCGGCCTGTCGTCTGGCGGCGAGCTTCGCGAGCTGACGATCCCTGCTCCTCTTCGACATCGGCGGTCGAGGTTACCGGACGCCCAACAGCTCGAGGGCGAGGCCGTCGAGGATGTCGGTCTCGCTGATCAGGGCTTGCTCGAACCCGAACCGCCGCATCGCGTGCACGAGGATCGAGGCCCCCGCGACGATCACGTCGCCGCGACCAGTCGGCATGACCGGGATCGCGGCCCGCTCCTCGTTCGTCATCGCGGCGAGCTCGCCGAGCGTGCGCTCGGCGTCGGCGAGCGTGAGCATCGAGCGATGGACCAGGTCGGGGTCGTAACGCTCGAGCCCGAGTGTGCACGCCTGGAGCGTCGTCGCGGTGCCCGCGACCGCTACGAGCGTGCGCCCCTCCTCGACGGGCACGATGCGCTCGACCTCGTCGAGCTGCGCGCGGACGAGCGATTCGAAGCGCCGAAGGTCGTCACCGGTCGGCGGATCAGAAGGCCGCACCCGTTCGGTGAGCCGCACGCTCCCCATCTGTGTGGAGATCGAATGCTCCATGACGCCGGGTGTGCGCCCGGTGACGAACTCCGTGGATCCGCCCCCGATGTCGACGAGGAGGAACGGACCGTCGGCGGGATCGAGGCCTCGGGTCCCCCCGAGGAACGAGAGGGCCGCCTCTCGTTCACCTTCGATCACCTCCGGCTCGATCCCCGTCATGTCGCGCACGCGCGAGAGGAAGTCCTCGCGATCGCTCGCGTCACGGACCGCGGACGTGGCCCCGATCCGGACCTCCTCGGCGTGCAGCGCACTCGCGCGGCGTCGGAACCACGCGATCGCTTCCGCCGCGCGCTCGATCGCCGCCGGATCGAGCGTCCCTTTCTCGTCGACGCTCTTCCCGAGCCGCGTGATGACCATGTCGCGGCAGATCTCGATCGGCTCGCCGTCGCGAGGCTGCAGCACGAGGAGCCGTGTGGAGTTCGTGCCCTGGTCTATCGCCGCAACCCGCCTTCGGAGCTCGGGCGGGTGCACCGGTTCCACCCGCGCTGCCGTCCACGCACCCACGACGTCGTCCCCGCCGGCGAGGTGATACGCGTAGTGCGCGTGGAGGCACTTAAGTCCGTGGTCGGTCCCACCCACCCCGCCCCACCGCTCGGCGCCGGGCGCCATCCGGCCGCGCTCGGACGCATAGGCGGCATGCGCCTTCTCGATCCGCTCCACGAGCTCGGGATCGTCGGCGAGACGCCCGATCCATCCGTCGGACTCGAGTCGCGACACCGACCTCACCGCGGTGGGGCAGGTCAACCAGAAGATGGTGGGGAAGGGATGTCCGTCGGCGTCGAGCGGACGGTTCCGGATCACGAGCGGATGACCATCGCTGCACCGCGCGATCACCGAGAAAGGGACGGTGGGTTCGCGGCCGAGCTGTTCGCGGACGGCGTCGAGATCGCTCTCCCGGAGCTCCTCGCTCACGGACTACTTGCGCTTGTGCTCGACCGCGCGCTTGTACTCGACCAGTCGCTCTTCGGACTGACGCATGAACTTCTTGAGCATCTGCTCGAACTCGGGGTCCGATCCACGCCGCGCGCGCGGCGGCGCCGGATCCTGCAGCGCCTTGATCGAGAGATCGATCTTGCCGTCCTCTTTGATGGCGACGACCTTCGCCTGGACGACGTCGCCCTCGCGGAGGTGATCGTGGACGTCCTTGACGTAGTTCCGATCGACCTCCGAGATGTGCACGAGCCCGAGACGTCCGTCCTCGAGCTGGAGGAACGCCCCATACGGGGTGATGCGGGCCACGGTGCCGTCGATCACCGCGCCGACCTCGATCTCTGCGATGTGAGCGTTCCCTTCTTTCGGTGCGCGGGTTCCGCGCGATAGGGCGTCAGTGTGAGCGAAGCCGCCCGGACCGTCAATGGCCCCACCCGCGAACCCGCAGGTCACGGGGTGCGCTCCACCGCCCGCGGGTGGCTCGCTGCGTTACCGTCTGGCGATGCAGGTCCGCCGCTTCGACGAGGTCGCCGCCTTCCGTGAGGTCGCCACGCCGTATCTGGTGCGCGACGAGGCTCGGCACAACCTCATCCTCGGGATCTCCTCGACCCTCATGCAGAAACCCGACCTCCACCCGGTGTTCGACCTCTGGGTAGCCTCCGATGGGGATGAGGTGACCGGTGCGGCCTTGAGGACACCGCCGTTCAACCTCGTCCTCGCCCAGCCCTCGAGCGATCCCGCTCTCGATGCGCTCCTCGACCGGATGATCGCCGAAGGGCAAGACCTGCCCGGGGTCGTGGCCGCGATCCCCGAGGTCGAGGCGTTCGTCGGCGCGTGGACCGCCGAGCACGACGTGGATGCGGCGATCGTCTTCCGTCACGGGATCTACGAGCTTCGCGAGGTGATGGAGGTTCCCTCAGCCTCCGGCGGCGCGCGTCCGGTGACGCCGGAGGACCGCGAGCAGGTCATGGCCTGGGCCCACGCCTTCGCCGACGAGGTGCTCCCCGAGGAGACGGATCGCGAACGCCACGTCCGGCTCGTCGATGCGAAACTCCACGCGACCGGCGACGGGGGGCTCTGGCTCTGGGAGGACGGGGGAGGTCCGGTCTCGCTCTCCGGCTACGGCGGATCGACACCGAACGGCATCCGGATCGGACCGGTCTACACACCACCCGAGCACCGGGGTCGGGGATACGCGACCAGCCTGGTCACGCAGCAGAGCCACTGGTTGCTCGGCGTGGGCCGCTCGCTCTGCTTCCTCTACACGGACCTCGACAACCCGACGTCGAACGCGCTCTACCGCCGCATCGGCTATCGGATGGTCGCGGAGGCACGAGAGGTCAGATTCGACGCCCGGGGTGCGGCGTAGGCCTTAGCATTCGGGTGGCGGAGCCGGTGCGCCTTCCTTCGGAACGACGACGAACGCGACCTCTCCCGGCTTGACCATCCCGAGGCACTGTCGCGCGAGCCGCTCGAGGAACGCGTCATCGCGGAGCTCGTCGGCGCGGGCGCTGAGCGCCTGGTTCGTGCGCTCGAGCGCGGCCGCCTGGCGCTCCAGCCGAGCCACCTCGGCGGTCTGCTCGAAGTAGAGCCGGGCGGGCGCGATCGAGAGCACGAGCACGCCGATCACGAGCGTGCTCAGGATGGTCGCGCGCGCCGTCAGGCGCCCCCGACGGCGCCGCGATCGTGGCCGAGTCGCGTCCCGGCCACGGAGGGACCGGCCGGTCGCGACGGCAGGGGAAGGGGCCGCCGGAGGCACGGCCTAGCCGGCCCCCCCACCGAGCAGCTCCGCCCCCGAGTAGCGAGCGTCGTCGCCGAGCTGTTCTTCGATGCGGAGGAGCTGGTTGAATTTCGCGGTGCGCTCACCGCGGGACGGGGCACCCGCCTTGATCTGCCCGGCGTTCGTCGCGACCGCGAGATCGGCGATCGTCGTGTCCTCGGTCTCGCCGCTGCGATGCGAGACGACCACACCGAACCCGCTCCGCTGCGCCAGCGCGATCGCGTCCAGCGTCTCCGTGAGCGTGCCGATCTGGTTCACCTTGACCAGGATCGCGTTCGCGGAGCGCTCCCGGATACCCCGCTCGAGCCGCTCCAGGTTCGTGACGAAGAGATCGTCGCCCACGAGCTGCGTCCGAGCTCCAGCGGCATCGACCAGCGACGTCCAACCCGGCCAGTCGTCCTCGCCGAGCGGATCCTCGATCGAGACGATCGGGAAGCGATCGAGGAGGCCCGTCCAGAACGCGACCATGTCCTCCGATGTGCGGTCGGCGCCCTCGAGGCGGTAGCGGCCGTCACCGGTCGCGAGCTCGGAGACCGCGGGGTCCATCGCGAGGGCGACCTCACCGCCGGGCTCGAAGCCGGCCGTCTCGATCGCGCGGAGGAGGAGCTCGAGGGCTTCGGCACCCGTGGCGATCTGCGGCGCGAACCCGCCCTCGTCCCCGACCGCCGTCGACAGTCCCTTGTCGTGCAGGATCCCCTTCAGCGCCTGGAAGCACTCGACACCCCATCGGAGCCCCTCGGAGAACGAGGCTGCACCGACCGGCATCAGCATGAACTCCTGCAGCTCCAGCTCGTTGTCGGCGTGCGCGCCGCCGTTGATCACGTTCAGCATCGGCGTGGGGAGGACGTGGGCGTTCGGTCCGCCCAGGGAGCGCCACAACGGCAACCCCTGTGCGTCGGCGGCCGCCCTCGCGGTGGCCAGAGAGACCCCGAGGATCGCGTTCGCGCCGAGCGTGGACTTGTCGTCGGAGCCGTCCAGGGCGAGGAGGGCCCGATCGATCGCCCGCTGTTCGTCGGCCTCCATCCCGATCAACGCCGGCGCGATCATGCCGTGCACGTTCGCGACGGCCTGCAAGACACCCCTGCCGCCGAATCGCTCCGGCTCGCCGTCTCGCAGTTCCAGCGCCTCGTGCTCCCCGGTCGAGGCCCCGGAGGGCACGGCCGCGCGGCCGAGGGCTCCGTCGTCGAGCAGCACATCCACCTCGACCGTGGGGTTGCCACGAGAATCGAGGATCTCACGCGCGCGGATGGCTTCGATCTGAGACATCGGGTTCAAGATTCTAGGCCGGAGACCGCTACAACCAGGGATTTCACGGTCCGTCGCCCGCGCCTGCAGAAGGCCGGTTGTCGGCCGGGCCCACGCGGACCACACTTCGATCGTGGAGCAACCGGAACGACCGGAGCCGTGCTGCTTCGACGAATGGGCCGTGCACAGCGGGTCGCGCGCGCGGCGCCGAGGGGTGGGCGCGCCGATCACGGGCCGGATGCTCGAAGCGCTCGATCGTCAGGGCCTCGAGTCGCGGACGATGCTCGACGTGGGCTGCGGGGCGGGCGACCTCGCGCTCGGATCCGTCGCGCGAGGCGCGGACCATGCCACGGGGATCGACCTCGCCGGCGGCGCGATCGCCCAAGCGCGATCGCTTGCGGCCGAGCGTGGGTTCACGGACCGAACCTCGTTCACCGCCGGCGACGGTGCGGTGGCGCCGCTCGCGCCCCACGACGTGGTGGCCTTGAACCGCGTGCTCTGCTGCTACCCGAGCGTCGAGTCGCTCCTCGCGAACACGCTCGCGGCAACGCGTGCGGTGTATGCGTACACGGCGCCCGTCCACGTCGGCTTCATGGGTCGCTTCAACCGGATCTCCGTCGCGATCTCGAACATGTGGTTCCGTCTCCGCGAGAAGAAGTTCCGAGGCTTCCGCGCGTTCGTCCACGACCTCGACGCCGTCGACCGGACGATCGAGGCCGCCGGGTTCCGGCGCGTGCACGATTCGCGCGTGCGGGGTGTCTGGCAGCTCGCGGTGTTCACCCGCGCCTGAGTGACGCTCGTTACGGCGAACGTTCGCCGACGAAGAGGTCGCGGAGCTCCCCCTCCCTGATCGACGCCGTATCAACCCCGCGCTCACGGGCGTCGGCGAGGTAGACCTCGTATCGCTCCGCGAACCCCCGTGTCGTCCGACGGAGGGCCGACTCGGCGTCCACTCCGAGGTTCCTGGCCGCCGCGACGGCGGCGAACAGGACGGCGCCGATCGCACGCTCGTCATCCGATGCGTCGGCGAGATGCTCGGTCTCCTCGCGGAGCGAAGCGATGGCCGCTTCGGCGCTCGGCCACTGGACCCCCCAGCCGGCGGCTCGCCGTTGCACCTTCGCCGCGCGAGCGAGCGCCGGGAGCGTGACCGGGATGTCCTCGTCAACGGCGGAACGAGGCCCCGACCCCTCTTCCGCCTTGAGCTTCTCCCAGTTCGTGAGGACCTCGTCGGTTCCCGAGACCTCCACGTCCCCGAACACGTGCGGATGCCGATGGACGAGCTTCTCGACGAGCCCGCGGGCGACGTCGTCGACGTCCCATCGTCCTTCCTCGGAAGCCATCTGCGCGTGGAAGACGACCTGCAGGAGCAGATCGCCGAGCTCGTCGCGGATCGCGTCGGAGTCACCACGGTCGATCGCCTCGAGGAGCTCGTGCGACTCCTCCAGGAGGTGACGAGCCAAAGTCTCATGGCTCTGCTCACGGTCCCACGGGCACCCGCCGGGCCCACGCAGTCGGGCCATCACCTTGACGAGATCGAGGAGCCGCCGGCCCTCTTCCGACGACGGCACCGGACCGTCGGGCACGTGCCGGACCGGATCGGCGTGCTGAGCCGTCACGGCGACGGGGAGCCGGCGTCACGTTCCGGCACGGTCGCATCGCTCGGATCCGTACTCCGAGCCGGTTGCACCGAGAAGGTCTGTGCGGAGAACCGTCCGTAGCGAGGGTTCACCTCGACCCCGAGCTCGGAGGCGCGCTCCTCGAGCCATCCCCGGAACTCCTGATCGGCGAGCGGCTCGAGCAGTCCGTCCTTCACCTCCTCGAACGGCGTGACCTGCTTGTCCGCGAGGTAGATCACGTGCCAGCCGAACTGCGACCGGACGGGCCGCGAGACCTCCCCCGGCTCGAGCGCGGCCACCGCGTTCGCGAACTCCGGCACGAACTGCGTCGCGGGCGAGCTGCCCAGGTCTCCCCCGCTCTCGTCCGCTCCGGGCTCCGTGGACTCCTCCCGCGCGATGGCCGCGAACTGCGCGCGCGTCGCATCGCGTACCCGTCGGTAGACGTCCTCGGCCTCGGCCCGCGTCGCGAGCAGGATGTGGTTGGCCTCGACGGTGGTGAACTCCACGAGGCGGTCCTCGTACTGGGATCGCAGTTCGTCGCCGCCGATCCGTTCCTCGGCGATCGCCGTTCGCACGGCCCGGATCATGAGGATCTTACGACCCAGCTCGAGCAGATCGTCCCGCGTCAGGCCCCGAGCGCTCAGCGACCGCCGCAGCTCCTCGGCGCCGCCCACCTGGGTCTCGAGCTGCACGACCGCATCCTCGGCGCTCTGGCCGGCGGTGATGTCGTGCGCCTCCGCGTAGGGGGAGACGGCGAGCCAGATCAGCTCACCCGAGAGCGCCGCGCGGTCGCACGCGGCATCCGCGGTCTCACCGGCGAGCGGCTGGCCCCCGCACGGCGTCCCTTGGAGGTCCGCGAGCACGTGCTGCAACGCGGCCGCGTGACGGAGGTCCGCCTCGGCGATGTCACGGTCTCCGACCCTGGCCACCTCGGGCTTGCCCGCCCCACACGCGGCCACGGCGAACGAGACGAGCGCGACGAGCAGCATGCGGGCAGCGCGGGAGCCGCGGGAGAGGGCCATCGGGACCGGCAGTCTACCGGCGTGCCTCTCCTGCGACGGCGACCGTCTCCCCGACCGCCTCCCGCAGCCTCGCCTCCACCCACGCGGGGAGATCGGCGCCGGCGATCCTCTCCGGGGTCAGGTTCAGCGTTCGTTTCGCCTCGTGGAACGTCGACCCCGGCACCCGATCGGCGACATCGAGCCGCATGGCCTCATCGAGATCCACCGGTCGGAGGCGCACCTGCTCGCGATAGGTGGAGATCTCCTCGATCCCGATCGCCGCGCAGGTGATCCGCAGCGACGCGATCGCGAAGAGTGTTTCGACCTCGACCGGGAGCGCCCCGTATCGATCGATCGTCTCGTCCCGGATCCGCGCGAGCGCGTCCTGGTCCGCGGCCAGCGAGATCCGGCGGTACAGCTCCAGCCGGAGGGATTCCTGTCCGACCCATCCCGGAGGAACGAACGCCCGCACCGGCAGGTCGATCCGGAGTTCCTTCTCCTCGGGGATCGGTTGCCCTTGGAGCTCGGCGACGGACTGCTGGAGGATCCGGCAGTAGGCGTCGAAGCCAACGGCCGCGATGTGCCCGTGCTGTTCCGCCCCGAGGAGGTTCCCGGCGCCACGGATCTCGAGGTCACGGAGGGCGATCCGGAACCCGGACCCGAGGGCCTGGTGGGTGGAGATCGTCGCGAGCCGCTCGTGCGCCTCCTCGGTGAGTTGATGGGCAGGCGGAAAGAAGAGGTACGCGAACGCCCGCTCGTGGCTCCTCCCGACGCGTCCCCGGAGCTGATAGAGCTGCGCGAGGCCGAGCATGTCCGCGCGATCGACGACCAACGTGTTCGCGTTCGGCACGTCGAGGCCCGACTCGATGATCGTCGTGCAGACGAGCACATCCGCGTCGCGGTCCCAGAACCGCATCATCTGGGCTTCGAGCTGATCCTCGTCCATCTGCCCGTGCGCGATGACGATGCGGGCATCGGGGAGCTCGCGCTGCAGCCACGACGCCTGTCGATCGATCGTCGCGACCCGGTTGTGAACCCAGAACACCTGACCCTCCCGCAGGAGCTCGCGACGCACGGCGCCGAGCGCGAGTCCCTCGTCGTAGCCGCCGACGTACGTGAGCACCGGCTGTCGGTCCTCGGGCGGCGTGTCCACCGTCGACATCTGCCGGATCCCCGTCAGGGCCATCTCGAGCGTTCGCGGGATCGGGGTGGCGGTCATGGTCAAGACGTCGACGTGCGCGCGGAAGCGCTTCAGACGTTCCTTGTGCGCCACGCCGAAGCGCTGCTCCTCGTCGACCACGAGCAACCCGAGGTCGCGGAACGACACATCCGCTCCGAGGAGCCGGTGGGTACCGATCACCACGTCGGTGCGGCCGGCGGCGACGTCGGTGACCACCTCCTTCTGCTGCGCGGGCGACAGGAAGCGGGACAGCATCGCGACCTTCACGGGGAACGGGGCGAGTCGCTCGGCGAACGTGACGAAGTGTTGCTCCGCGAGCAGGGTGGTCGGGACCAGGACGGCAACCTGCTTGCCCTCCATCACGGCCTTGCAGGCCGCGCGGACGGCGATCTCCGTCTTGCCGAATCCGACGTCACCGCAGATCAGCCGGTCCATCGGCACCGGCTTCTCCATGTCGCCCTTGACGTCGTCGATCGCGGTGACCTGGTCCGCGGTCTCCTCGTGCGGGAACGCGTCCTCGAGTTCGCGCTGCCACGGCGTGTCCGGGCCGAAGGCGTGACCGGGGATCGCCATCCGCGCGGTGTAGAGCCTGACCAGCTCGCCGGCCATGTCCTTGACGGCGCGCTTCACTCGCGCGGTCGCCCGGGCCCAATCCGATCCGCCGAGCCGATGGAGGCGAGGGGCGTCCCCGCCGAGGTACTTCGCCACCATACCGACCTGCTCGGTCGGGACGTACAGCTTGTCCGTGCCCGCGTACTCGAGGACGAGGTAGTCACGTTCCGCGCCCGCCAGCTCGCGGTGGACCACACCCCCGTACCGCCCCACCCCGTGGATCCGGTGCACCGCGAAGTCTCCGGGCTCGAGCTCGTCGGCGACGGACACGGTCGCGCGGCTCGCGAAGCGAGGCGCGGTTCGCGTGTGCCGCCGCGAGCCGAAGAGATCCTCTTCCGTGACCACCGCGAGACGGCCGGCCGCGAACAGGAAGCCTGCCGTGAGCGGTGCCTCGATCAGCTCCATCGGCAGGTCGCCGACGACCTCGGCGGCGCGTTCGAGCGAGCCGTGGCCGCGACCGACGAGCAGGATCCTGGTCCCGTCGGCGGACGCTCGCTCGAGTCGGCGTGCGAGCTCGGCCGGATTGCCCTCGGCCGTTCCCCATCCCGACATGCCGAGGTCGAGCCCTTCGGTGAACTCCGTCAGGCGGAGCTGGACGTGGCCGGCGATCGCGTCCTCGATGGGCGAGATCACCCTGGGTCCCGGCCAGCCGATGGCCTCCGCGAGAGCCTCCGCCTCCGCGTAGGTCTGGGCGGCGCGCTGGAGCGTCCGCTGGACGTGGGTCACGGCCACCCAGCTCCCGGCGGGGAGCAGCTCGGCGGGCACCGGCATCCGATCGAACAGGAACGGTGCGAGCGCGTCGGCTCCCTCCAAGCGGAGCCCGTCGGCGAGCCGTCGCACGCCGTCGCGGAACCGGTCGGGCAGGCGCGACGCGCGGCCCTCGGCGACCGCGCGGAGGTCGTCGTCGGGCAGGAGCTCACGGACCGGTGCGACCTCGATCGCGCCGAGCTGCTTCGTCGACAGCTGCGTCGACGGAGAGAACTCGCGGAGCCGCTCGATCTCGTCGCCCCAGTACTCGAGCCGCGCCGGGCGCCGAGCGATGCCCGGGAACACGTCGACGACCCCGCCCCGTACGGCGAACTCGCCACGGTGCTCCACCACGTCCACGCGGGTGTAGCCGAGCTCCGCGAGTCGCTCCGCGAGCGTGTCGGGTGCGAGCTCGACGCCGGCCGCGAGCTGCACCGTCGGAGCGGTGCCGAGGGTCGGTGGGATCGCCTGCATCGCGGCCAGGTACGGAGCGACGACGACGAACGGTCCCGACGCTCCGCGGAGGCGGCCGATCGCGTCGGCCCTCCGGGCCGCCACCTCCGGCGCCGGATCCATCCCCTCGTACGGCAACGCATCCCACGTCGGCAAGAGCGCCACGCGGTCCGGACCGAGGTAGGCGCCGACCTCGGGGGCCAGGTCCTCTGCCTCGCGAGGGCCGGGGGTGACGACCATCAGCGGGCCGTCCAGCGCGACCGCCAGCGCCGCCAGGAGCGCGTCCTGGCCGGCGTCGACCTTCGCGAGGATCGGTCGTTTTCGCTCCAGCAGGACGCGCTCGACCGGTGCGGCGCCCACGAGCACATCGAGCACATCCCGGAGCGACATCCCACCTCCCCGAAAACGCGAACACAACGCGAACAGCCCCGGTCGCGTCGCGACGGGGCATCGAGAAGGATTCTAGACGGCGCGGAGCGTTCCGCGGACGGCCGGCGCGTCCTCGAGCGACGGATCGAGGGCCTCGCCGGACATCTCCCGATGCGACAGCCAGCGCCAGAAGTCTTCCGGCTCCAACGGGCGGGCGATGTAGAAGCCCTGTGCTTCGTCGCACCCGAAGTCACCGAGCCGATCGAACGTGTCGCGATCCTGGACGCCTTCAGCGACCACCCGCAACCCGAGGTTCCTCCCGAGCTCCACCGTTGCCCGGACGATCGTGAAGTCCTCGACGCGCTCCATCATGTTGGACACGAAGGAGCGGTCGATCTTGATCTCCTCGATCGGCAGCCGCTTCAGGTAGGAGAGCGAGGAGAAGCCCGTCCCGAAGTCATCGATCGAGAGGCCCACGCCCACCTGAGAGAGGCCGTTCAGGACCGTGTCGGAGCGACCGGAGTCGGCCACCAGGAAGTTCTCGGTCAGTTCGAGACGGAGGTACTTGGGGGGCACACACCATCGGGCCAGGAGGTCCCCGACGACCTGAGGGAGGTCCTGATCGAGCAGGGTCCTCGGGGAGACGTTGACGGCCACCGGGATCTTGATCCCCTCGTCGGACCATCGGCGCCAGACGCGCAGAACATCGTTCAGCGCCCAATGCGTGAGCGGCTGGAGCAGCACCGTCTTCTCCACCATGGGGATGAAGTTGCCCGGCGAGAGACGTCCGAGGGTCGGATGGTGCCAGCGGATCAACGCCTCCGCGCCCGCGACCCGGCCGTCGGAGAGCCGGATCTTCGGCTGGAAGTACATCCGGAACTGCTCGTCGTCGATCGCGGGCCGCACCTGACTCACGAGCTTGACTAGCTCCGGCTTGTGCGTGTCGATCGACTCCTCGTACACCTCGAACGGCGTCCCGGTCTCCTTCGACGTGTACATCGCGACGTCGGCGTGGCGGAGCAATGTATCGGCATCGAGCGCGTGATCCGGATAGAACGAGATGCCGATGCTGCCCGAAACGTCGAGGTCCAGCTCGTCCACCGTCACGGGGTGATGCAGCCCATCGATCAACCGTTCGGCGATCCCGATCGCGGTCGCGTCATCCGCGACGTCGCGCACGAGGACGCCGAACTCGTCGCCGCCGAGGCGCGCCATCAGATCCTCTTCACGAAGCGTGTCGGCGAGGCGAGGGCCGACCGCGGCGAGGAGGCGATCCCCCACGTGGTGCCCGAGGGCGTCGTTCACCTCCTTGAAATGATCGAGGTCCATCAGCATCACGGCGAGGCGGCCTCCGTTCGCGGCCGCTTCTTCGATCGCGTCTCCGAGCTGCAGGCGGAACAGGAGCCGGTTCGGGAGCCCGGTCAGATGATCGTGGAACGCCTGGTACTCGTTCTCACGCTGCTTCTCGGCGAGCTCCTCGGACGTGATCTTGAGGGAATGGGTGCGGTGGAGCATCTGCCATGCGAACGCCAGCGGAGCGATGAATACCGCGATCGCCCAGGGGCCGATCGTTTCGGTGGTGATCGCGACGAGGACGCTAAACAACGCCAGTCCCATGTAGGAGACCACGAACTCGCCGAGCACGCCGCTGTGCATCTGCCGCAGGATCGTGTCCAGCGGGGTGCGGCTCTTGATCGACTGCCATTCCGCGACCAGGAGGGTGTTGACGGCGTACCCGACGACAGCCGCGAGCAGGACGGTCGCGCCCACGATGAGCCAGCTGGCGTGGAGGTCAGCGAGACCGCGGAAGACCTGACTCTCCGCGAGCACCGCGAGTGCGATCTGCGCTCGCACGAACACCGCGGTCAGCGGCGGGACCTGTCGCCGGAACTCCCGAACGTCGGCCGAGCCGAGCAGGACGATCAACGCGGCGATGGGCGGCGGGTAGAGCAGGGCGACGGACAGCTCAAGCGGGAAGCTCAAGCTGAAGTCGAACGACATCGCCATCGGCACAGGCATGAGGTCGACGACGATGATCGCCGCGATCCACACGAGGATCGGCAGCAGGGTTCGCCAGCTCGTGAACGCGGACGGGTCGTGCATGATCTCGAACGCGAGGAACGCCAGGAGCGGCACCGTGACTAAGAGTTCGTACGCTCGCAGGAGCGAGCGTCGCCCCTCTCGCAGGTCGCCCTTCGCGCCGTCGCTCCGGCGACGATCACGAGACCTTGACACGGGGAGCCTCCGCGAGAGTTGGCAGGAGAGAAGACGAAGAGCGCCGTCGCATCGATCCGGCGATCACGACCGCCATGCCTCCGTAGGTGAACAGGTCACCGACGCTGATCACCTGGCTCACCGGTGCCGGGACCGCGATCACGTCGCCGAGGAACAGCATCCGGTCCTCGGACCCGGCGAGGTGATGTTTCACCCCATGTTGCTCGAGCAGCGGAGCGAGGGTCCCCTCCTGGCCGGAGGCGATGATGGCCTCACGGGCGACCGGCATCCCGCCGTTGATCGCGATCACGGTGAAGTTGAGAACGACGCCGACCAGGATCGCCGCGAATCCGACGATCCGGATGTTCGCGAGCGTGAACGCCGTCAGCAGGACGAATGAAAGGATCAGCAGCACGAGGGGCCACGAGCCGGGAGGGTTCACCAGCTGGAGCAACAGACCGGCCAGGGCGAGGGGCGCGTAGCGGGGCTTGAGCTCGGACAGTTGCAACAGTCGCCCGCCGTGAAGGTAGCCGACGGCGATGCCCAGCACGAGACCGATCGCGACGAGCTTCATGGTGTAGGTATCGACCCCTTCCCGAACGCCTGAAGCGTCCCTCAACATGGAAGCTCCCGGTCGTATCCGGGATCGGACAGGACCGGGAGCGAGGAACCCGTACTACCTCAGTGCGGACGCCAGCCGGCACCCACCGCCATCGCGAGGGCGGCCAGCCAGGCGAGCGAGTACGCGATCTTGCGGAGTCGCATGCTCTCTCCTTCGTGGTCGGACCTGCGTCAGCAGGGCTTCCAGCGAACGTCGACGGAGACCTGGGGAACCGTAGCGGTACACATCTCGTCGACCTCCTTGTCTATCGAGGTCGAGGATGACCGGCGCACGGGGGTCGGGTCATCGGGCTACGGTCCCGAGTTTCCATCGGCCGGGCACCCTCGACCTTCGTCGGGGATGGGCCCCCAACGCGGGTGATGCGGATAGGCCGATGGCCCAACCCCTATCGCACCGAAGGGGAGGGGGGGTAGTCCTCCCGAGCCGGTGTCAGCCGCCTGGGGGAAGGCCCCCTCGGCTCAGGGGGATGGGGTGGAGCGGTTGAATCGATCCTGGGTGCGCTCCAGCCCGTCCGTGATCAGCGCGCGGACGGCATCGGCGGCGTGGCTCACGAGCGGCGCGAGGTCCCTCTCTTCCCGTGCCCCGACCGGCTGGAGCACGAAGTCCGATGGATCCTGGCGTCCCGGCGGGCGGCCGATCCCCACGCGCACGCGCAGGTAGTCGGGTGTGCGGAAGGCCTGGTCGAGCGAACGGAGGCCGTTGTGACCGCTGTTGCCGCCCCCCTGCTTGATCCGGATCGTGCCCGCGGGGATGTCCAGCTCGTCGTGGACGGCGACCACCTTGGCGGGTTCGATCCCCTGCTTCTTGGCGAGCGAGGCGTAGGACGGCCCCGACTCGTTCATGTACCGCGTGGAGCGCGCGAGGATGACTCGTCCGTCCGACACACGGATCTCCGCGGACTCGACGGGGAGGAACCGCACCTTCCGGAACCGCTCGCCTTCCTCGCGTGCCAGCTCGTCGACGACCATGCGGCCGAGGTTGTGGCGCGTCCGCGCATAGCGATCGTCCGGGTTGCCGAGGCCGGCGACGAGCCAGGCCATCGGCTAGCTCTCGCCGTCCCCCTCGGTGGGCGCTTCGCCGCCGCCCTCGGTCCCGGCGGTCCCTTCGGCACCCTCGCCGCCCTCGCCCTCAGGTGCCTCCTCGCCTTCGGCGGCCTCTTCGCCTTCCGCCTCCTCGGCAGCCTCGGCAGCCTCTTCCGGAACCTCTTCGCCGGCGACCGCCAGGTCGAGTTCCGTGTCCATCACCGCGGGTTCGACGACGGCGAGGATCATCGTGTCGGGGTCCGTGAGGAACTCGACGCCTTCCGGGGGGACGAGGTCGCCGATCCGAACGGAATCGCCGATCCTCAGCTTGGAGATGTCGAACTCAACCCGCGGCGGCACGTTCGCCGGAAGGCACTCGATCTCCACTTCGCGGAGGTGATGCTCGATCACACCGCCGGCGTGCACGCCCTCGGAATCGCCGACCTCGTGCAGCTCGACGCTCACGGTGATCTTCTCGTCGCGGTTGACCGCCATGAAATCGATGTGGATGAAACGGTTGTGGATCAGATCGCGTTGGATCTCGCGGGCGATCGTCAGGTACTCGTTCCCGTTGAGCTTCAGGTCGACGAGGACGCTCGCCTGACCCATCGCGTGGAAGACGTGCAGGAGGTCGAGGGCGCTCACGTGGATCGGAGTGGCTTCGACGCCGGCGCCGTACAGGACCGCGGGGACGCGGCCGCTTGCGCGGAGACGATGCGCGGGCCCCTTCCCGGTCTCGGAGCGGGGTTCGGCCTGAAGTGTGGCTTCCATGGCAGGTCAGAGGTCCTTCTCGGAGGGGTCGATCCGGCCGGTCATCGTACCAGCGGCGATGCGCTGATCGGCGCGCGAGGATCGCTCGACGCGTTCCGTCCAATAGCATCGCCGGATGCGACTCGCTCGCGCCGTGGCTGCGGTTCTCGGTCTCGTGCTCCTCACGGCCACCTGTCAGGACTCGCCCCGTGCGAGGGACACGCCGGACCTTCTCCCGCCCGGGAGGCCGGAGCGCACCGACGCCTCGGTCTTCGACACGCGATGGCCCATCAAGCACGTGGTGTTCGTGATCAAGGAGAACCGCACGACGGATCACCTGTTCGGCCGGTTCCCGGGCGTGAACGGCGTCACCGAGGGCTACGATGGCGATCGGTTGCGCCCCCTCACGCCCCCGCTCGACCGGATCCCCGACGACATCCCGCACTGCTACGAGTGCGCGATCGAATCGTGGAACGAGGGTCGGATGAACAACTTCGCCAGGGTCGAGCAGGGCGACCTCTACGCCTACACCCAGATGCAGGGCCGCGAGGACCTCCCCAACTATTGGCGCTGGGCCGAGGAGTTCGCGCTCTCGGACAATTTCTTCGCGTCGGCGCAAGGCCCGTCGTTCCCGAATCACCTCTTCACGATCGCCGCGCAATCAGGAGGCACCCACTTCAACCCTGCCCAGGAGCAATCGAGGGTCACGATCTTCACGCAGGAGACCGGGCTCGCGAAATCATGGGGCTGCGACTCGCTGGAGGAAGCATTCGTCGAGGTGGTCGACAGCGAAGGGCAACTCGAGAAGGTGCCGCCGTGCTTCGATTTCGAGACGGAGGCGGATCTCCTGGATCGCGCCGGGATCCCATGGGGGTACTACGCGGCGTGGAACGACCAGCGTGGCTACGTGTGGTCCGCGTTCTCCGCGATCCGGCGTGTGCGGATGCATCCGGAGGTCTGGCAGCGCCACATCTTCCCCGTCGACAACTTCGTCGCCGACGTCGAGGACGGCCGGCTCGCTCCGGTCACGTGGGTCACGCCGCGGTACGAGGTGAGCGAGCACCCCGAGTGGAGCTTCTGCCACGGCGAGAACTGGACCACCGAGATCGTGAACTCGATCATGCGGAGTCCATTCTGGAAGGACACCGCGATCTTCATCACGTGGGACGACTACGGCGGGTTCTACGATCACGTGCCGCCGCCGCAGGTCGACGACTTCGGATTCGGTTTCCGTGTTCCGCTGCTCACGATCAGCCCCTACACCAAGCCCGGCTACATCGACTCGCAGCTGGGCGAGTTCTCGAGCGTGCTCCGCTTCATCGAGGACAACTGGGGGCTGTCTCAGCTCACCCATCGGGACCGTGATGCGTTCAACCTGAGTTACCTGTTCGACTTCGATCAGGAGCCGCGAGAGCCGTTCGAGCTGCCGATGCGCGAGGACTGCGAGGGTCCGATCTTCGCTCAGCCGGTCACCGCGGACGGAGACTGACCGGGTTCCGACGATACCTTCCGGGCGCCTCGTGCGTCTTGGAGGTATGACGCGGATCCTCGTGGGGGTGCAGGAAGGAACGGCGGTGACCGAGCCGAAGGGCGAGCTGGCGGATCTGTACGTCCGGCACGTCCCCTCGGCGAACCGGCTCGCCTTCCTCCTGACCGGTGATCGCTCCCACGCGGAGGACCTCGTCCACGACGCGTTCGTCCGTTGCGTGGGGCGCTTCGGTCACCTGCGCGCGCACGAGGCGTTCGACGCGTACCTGCGGCGCACGATCGTGAACCTCCACACGTCGAGGCTGCGCCGCGTCCGCGTCGAACGCGAGTTCCTGTCGAAGGAGGCCGGCCGCGTCGAGCGGACGTCGATGTCGGGCGTGCCTGACGTTGCCGCGCGTGAGGACATGTGGCGCCGGCTCCAGACGTTGCCGTCGCGCCAGCGAGCGGTGCTGGTGCTCCGCTATTACGAAGACCTGTCGGAGCGGGAGACGGCCGATGCCCTGCGGTGCTCGGTCGCCGCGGTGAAGTCGTTGACCGCGCGCGCCTCGTCGGCGCTCCGCGAAGGGATCAGAGGTGAGGACGGATGAGCACGGACTTCGAGAACGAGCTCCGGGACCTGTTCCGCGAGAAAGCGGGCGAGGCGCCGCTCGCCAGGCCGAGCCTCCCTGCCTCCGCGCCGAAGCAGGTGCTGCGCCGCGGCCGTCTCCACCAGGTGGGGACGGTCCTCGGCTCCGCGGCCGTCGTCGTCGCCCTGATCGTCGGCTCGGTGGCCGGGCTCACTCGCATCCTGGGCGAAGGTGGGAGTGACCGGGACATCGGCGGCGGCTCCGAGGTCTTCCGACGCACCGTCACGGTCGAAGCGTTCACCGTGGGCAGTCCCTCGGACTGGTATCTGGTGAACCGATGGCCGTTGTCGATGCTGATCGCCGTCGAGGGAAGCGGCGGGTCATCCTCGGCCTGCGTCGCGGTCCCGGGTGGCACGGTCCAGGAGTGCGAGGACACCCCGGGGGCGGAGACGTCGTCTCCGATCCCGGTGCCGTACGGCCTGCCGATGCTCCAGCTCTCGAACGTCGACCTGGGCTTGGGCGCGAACGCATGCGAGGGCGGGCTCAGCCCCGACGCCGCCGTCCTCTACGTCGCGATGGACTACGAGCGGTCGATCGCCGACGGTGGCGCCGGGCTCGACCCGTTCCCACCAGGTGAGCCCGGAATCCCCCCCGTCGGTGACGGGCCGTGCGGACCCGGCCGATACGCCCA
This sequence comes from Actinomycetes bacterium, assembly GCA_021155985.1. Classification (GTDB taxonomy): domain Bacteria; phylum Actinomycetota; class UBA4738; order UBA4738; family HRBIN12; genus JAJNBA01. The sequence goes on along the minus strand of JAJNBA010000001.1, from coordinate 53,194 downwards.
CTTCACGGTCAACGGTGAGCCCTTCTTCACCTGGATCGGCGTCGGAACCGGAGTCAGCGCCGAGGACCGGGAGATCGTCGAGACCTCCTACGAGATGATGTCGGCGATCCCCGACTGGGAGCCGTCGCCACCGAACGAGACGACGCCTGCCTACGTGATCGCGGGAGGCGCATACGGCCCCGGCGACGAGTGGCGCCTCGAGCTCCGATACCAAGGGGATTCCCTCCGGCTCTCGCTCGAGGACGGCCCGGCGCCCCAGGTTCTCGTGGTCGACGAGTCCGCCGCGCCCGTGGCGTGGAGTGGCGCCGATCCGATCTTCGGCGCCGTGGTCGAGGGGGCCACCGGCGTCGAGTTCCTGGCCCAGGAGGGGACCGAGACGTTCGTCGCGCTGGGTGGCTCTCCCATCCCCGGCACGATCGTCCCGGTGCCACCGACCATCGACGCGTTCGACCTGGATCTCTTCTTCATCGACCCTCCGGGTCCGAACGGGGAGCTCGTCGGCGATGTCGCCGTCCTCGGTGTCGACGCCGAGACCACCCCGTCGGCACCTCCCGTCGGGGAGCCGAGGGAAGAGGTCGTCGAGCTGTCGGGGGTGTACGAGGGAGCGACATGGCGCGTCGCGTTCACGGGCCGGTTCGACGATCAGAGCGCCTGCATCGAGCCCCTGATCGATGGTGATGTGTTCGGGCAGACGTGCCCCGAGCCAGTGAACAGCACGTTGGCGAGCGGGTACCCCCCGCATCTCGAGAGCTGGTCTGGCACGTTCTTCCTCCGTGCGGGCTCCGTCCCGATCGAGGTCGTCGAGATCCGGTTCGTGAGCGACGACGACGCAATCGTCCCGACGGACTTCCTGTGCGAGATGGGACCGTCTGGCTGGACCGGTCCGGACGTCAAGGTCTGTGTTCAGCTGCTGCCGACAAGCGGTTACGGGACGATCGAGTACGTCGACGCCGCGGGAAACGTCGTTGCCGATGAGGGGATGGCCTGGGGAACGGGAACGGCCGAGCCTGAGGCTCCGACGCCGGTCAACCCTGTTCACGGCGGCACCTACTGGGCCGTGTACCCGTGGGTCGGCGCCCCCGGATCCCGTGAGGCGGACGACGTGAGCGCCTCGCTCCTCCAGGAGTTCGGTATCGAGGCATCCCCGGGCGACCTTGCGTGCGATGAAGGCGCTGCTGAAGCCCTAGGGACGGACGCGGAGCAGGGCATCGGCGTGTACTTCGAAACGGAGGATGAGGCGAACGCGTTCGCACATCAAGCCGGACTGCTCGGACACGAAGCAGACCCCGCGATCGCGCGCGTCACGACGTACTGCCTGGACTGACCGACTCGCACACGGTTTGGCAGGATGGCGGTGTGGACGATCACGCCCGCCGACAGAGTTGGTTCGGCCTGACGCGGTTCGTCAAGCGCTTCCTCGCCCTCCGTGTGCCGAACGCGTTCCTGCGGCTCGCTTCGAAGGCGGCACCGTCGCTCCGCGGGGGTCGGCTTCCTGCGCCCGCCCGGCTCGAGGAAGTGAGTGGTCGCGTGGGGGGCGTGCCGTTCGTGATGCTCGACCCTGCGCGCTGCGAGAACGCGAAGGAGCTCTTCTGGGGCCGCGGCCGCCGGCCGAACGCCCAGGATCGCCTGGCGCTGGACACGGTGGCCGCGCTCGCTCGAGGATCCGACACGTTCCTCGACGTGGGCGCGTACACGGGCCTGTTCACGATGGCGGTGACGGCCTACGCGCCGAACGTCGACGTCCACGCGTTCGAGATCGTCCCGGCTGTGGCCGATGCGTTGGAGGCGAACGCGAGCCGGAACGGCGTGGAAGACCGCGTCGCGGTCCATCGGGAAGGGATCGGCGATCCCAACAAGACGATGCGCGTCCCGTCGGGCGAAGGGGGCTCGGCGCTCCCCTCCTTCTACTCGTCGAGGATGCGGTTCGACGGCGGCAAGGAAGTCGACTTCCGATCGCTGGACTCCGTCGCCGCCCTGATCCCCGAGGCGGCCCGCGTCGTGATGAAGGTCGACGTGGAGGGAACGGAGGACGCGGTCTTCCGCTTCGGCCAGACGTTCCTGAGGACCTGCCGCCCACACATCCTGTCCGAGGTGCTCCACGGTGTCGCCGACGGGGCGGCCCTCGATGGGCTGCTCGCCGGTGCGAGGCTCCACAAGTACCTCGTCACCGACACTCGGCTCGCGCGGATCGATCGCATCGTGCCGCACCCGGCGTTCCGCGACTGGCTGTTCACCCCCCTCACCGAAGAGGAGCTGCGGCGCCTCGAGCTCCCGGTCGGCTAGACCTGGTTGTCGCCGCCGAAGATCTCCGAGACCGAGGCGTCCTCGAAGACCGCTCGGAGGCCGTTCGCGATCAAGGGCGCGATCGAGAGGACCTTCAGCTTGGCGAACGTGCGCTCCTCGGGGATGGGCACCGTGTTCGTCACGACGACCTGCTCGATCGGCGCCTCCTCCAGTAGCTGACGCGCCTTGCCGCTGAACAGGCCGTGCGTCGCTCCCACGAAGATCGGGCCGGCGCCGATCTCGGCGAGGACCTGGACACCTTTCGAGATCGTGGCCGCGGTGTCGATCATGTCGTCGACGATCACGCACGGCCTGCCCTCGACCTCACCGACGACCGCCATCTCCTCGATCTTGTGGGCCTCCGTGCGAGAGCGACGCTTGTAGAGGAACGCGAGGTCCGCATGGAGATACTCGCGGAGCTTCTCCGAGGTCTTGATCCGCCCGGCGTCGGGTGCCACCACGACCAGGTTGTCGCCGTGCAGCGCCAGCTCGTCCTTGAAGTAGTCCGACAGGATCGGCAGCGCCGTGAGGTGGTCGAACGGGAAGTCGAAGTAGCCCTGGATCTGCCCCGAGTGCAGGTCGACCGAGATCACCCGGTCGGCGCCCGCGGTGGACAGGAGATCGGCGACGAGCTTCGCGCTGATCGGCTCGCGGGACAGCGCCTTGTGGTCCTGGCGGGAATAGCCGTAGAACGGGATCACGGCGTTGATCCGCTTCGCCGACGCCCGCTTCATGGCGTCGATCATGATCAGCTGCTCCATCAGTGCTTCGTTCACCGGCTCGTAGTGCGACTGCACCACGAACACGTCGGCCCCCCGCACGCTCTCCTCGGCACGGAAGTAGATCTCCCCCGACGCGAAGCGCCGAAGCTCGCTGTGACTCACCGGGATGCCGAGGCACTCGGCGATCTCAGTCCCCAGCGCCGGATGGATCGTTCCGGAGAACAGCATCATCCGCTTCTTGGTGATGATCTCCACGGTCCCCCCTAGTGCTCGCCCTTCGACCGATGCTTGGCGTCGGCGCGCTCCCGGTACCCCTTCACGTTCTTCTGGTCGGACCGTTCCACGGCCAGCGCGCCCGCCGGCACGTCCTTGGTGATCACCGATCCGGCCCCCGTGACGGCGCCCTTGCCGACCTTCAGCGGCGCCACCAGCATCGTATCCGACCCGATCCTCGCCCCGTCGCCGATCACGGTGGTGTGCTTGTCGTACCCGTCGTAGTTCACGACGACGGTCCCGGCCCCGACGTTCACCCCCGCCCCGAGCTCAGCGTTGCCGATGTACGTGAGGTGTTTGGCCTTCGAGCCCCTGCCGATCCGCGAGCCCTTGACCTCCACGTAGTTGCCGACGTGGGCACCGTCCTGGAGGACCGCCCCGGGCCGCAGACGCGCGAACGGACCGACCTCGCAGTCCTTCCCGACGCGGGCGTCCTCGAGGACCGAGAACGATACGACCGAGCGATCGCCCACCCGGGAGCGGGCGATCGCGGCGGACGGACCGATCCTGCAGCCGGCGCCGATCCGGACCCCCGTCTCCAGGAACGTGTTCGGGTAGACGACCGTGTCCTTGCCGAGACGGACCTCGACATCGATGTAGGTGGCGGAGGGATCGATCAGGCGGACCCCGGCGGCCATGAGGGAGTCGTTCGTCCGGCGACGGATCAGCGCCTCGAGACCGGCGAGGCCCTTGCGGGTGTTCGCGCCGAGCACCCCGCCGGTGTCGCACTCGACGGCGTCGACACGCTCGCCCTTGTCGAGGAGGATCGAGATCGCCCGGTTCAGGTAGTACTCGCGCTGCCGGTTCTCCCGGTCGAGGAGCGGCAGGGTCGCGAACAGCAGATCCCTGCGGAACGCGATCCAGTTCGTCGCGACCTCGTGGATCTTCCGGACGGCGGGCGGCGCATCGCGGCCCTCGACCACGTCGACGACGCGCCTCCCGTCGCGGACGACCCTGCCGTAGCCGCCGGGGGTGTCGAGGATCGTGGAGCCGAGCGTGACGGCCGCGCCGGAACGCCGATGCGAGGACAGGAGCTTCCGGACGTCGGCGACGGTGATCGGATCGAAGTCCCCGTTCGCCACCAGAACCTCCGCGGCCTTGCCCACAGCGTCCTCTGCGAGCTGGACCGCATGTCCGGTCCCGAGCTGCTCGGCCTGCTCGACGAAGACGGGCGCGGGCTCGATGCCCCAGGACTCGACGGCCTCGCGGACGTCGTCGGCCCCGTGGCCGACGACGACGACGATCCTCGCGGGCTTCGCGGCACGCACGACCTGGAGGGTGTGCCACAGGACCGGTCGGCCGCAGACGGGATGAAGCACCTTGGGGATGTCCGACCGCAGGCGCTTCCCCTTGCCGGCAGCGAGCACCACGGCGGCGAGCGATCGCGGGGTGCGCTTGGGTGTCGTGCCCACGTCAGTCCTTCTCTCCGTCGGGGGCGGGAAGGCCGAGGCCATGGTCCCATACCGCCAACGCGCGTGGCTCGCGCGGATCTCTCCATGAGGTCCGGCGTTGCTACCTGATACGTTCCGCTTCCGGTGTTCTCGCCCAAAGCAACCCACCCGCGTGTGCCGCGAACGTTCTTCACGCTGAGCCTCATCGCGCTCTGCCTGCTCCCAGCAGTCGCTCAGGCCGCGCCCCCATCGATCTCATCCGTCGCCCTGATTCAGGGTGTGGGAGTGCCGGTGATCTCGGACTTCAGTCCGGACGGCGGACCCTGGAAAACGACCGTCACGATCACCGGCTCAGGATTCACCGATGTGTTCTCGGTCCGGTTCAACGGGAAGGCGGCGCCCTTCTTCGTGGTCTCCGATGCGACCATCACCGCCCGGGTGCCCTCGGGAGCCGGCGTCGGCCCGATCCGCGTCGAGGATCCCACGGGTGAGGACGTCTCCACCGCCGACTTCCAGTTCCGGCGCATCCGCCATCGCGTCGTCCTCAAGATGCACCTGGAGGGGCATCTGAAGGCGATCGGTCGGGTCACACTCCCGCACGTCGGCGCTCGAGCCCGCTTCGAGTGCGGAGTCGGTCGCCTAGTGACGGTCCAGCGGAAGATCTCTGGTGTGTTCGCGTCGATCGGCGATGACGAAAGCGAAGGGATCGAGGGACGGTTCCAGGTCGCGCTCCCGGATCGGAGGGGCGAGTATCGGGCGATCATCGAGGTGAAGCGCACCCCCAACCGAAAGTGCCTTCCCGACCGCAGCATCGTGCGGACGCACGAGCACGCATAGAGCGAGGCGGAAGGTTCCGTTCCGGGGGGAGGAGTCGAACCTCCATACCAGGCTCCAAAGGCCCGTGTCTTGCCGTTAGACCACCCCGGAGGGACCTGCTTCGGTTCCGGCGTCGATTCTGGCAGGAGCCGGCGCGCGCGGCGGCGCCTCCACCACGAACGCTCCCGGGACCGATCCCGCCACGTGCTCGGCCGCAGCGAACGAGCACAGCGCGACCACGGTCGGACCGGACCCCGTCATCACGGCGCCGAGCGCACCGGCGTCGACGAACGTTTCGACCGTCGCCGCGATCTCGGGATGACGTGCGGCGACCGGGCCCTGGAGGTCGTTGGTGAGCGCGCTGCCGACGAGGGCGTCGTTGCCGGCCTCCGCCGCAGCGATCAAGGCGCCGGCGTCCGGACCCGTCACCGGCTCCTCGTCCCACCAGGCGTAGGCGTCCGAGGACGACACGCCGAACGCGAACGGCTTCACGACCCAGGTCGTCGACTGCACGAGGACGGTCGCTACACGCTCGCCGCGTCCGTTCGCGTACGCGGGCTCCCCGAGGAGCAGGGCGGGAACGTCGGATCCGATCTCCGCGGCGAGCCGGGAGAGGCCGTCGCGGCCCAACCCCGTCGACCACAGCTCGTCGAGCAGCAACAGCGTCGCCGCCGCATCGGCCGATCCGCCGCCGAGGCCGGCGGCGACGGGGATCCGCTTGTCGATCGTGATGCGCGCGCCCACCGGCTCCGCGCCGCCGGCCTCGGCGGCGAGCGCCCTCGCCGCCCGCAGCGCCAGGTTCGCGTCGCCTCCAGGCAGCCCTGCGGCGGTGGATCCTTCAACGGACACGGAGAGCTCCTCGGCCGGCTCCACGCGCACGTGATCGGCGAGCGAGATCGGCAGCAGCATCGTCTCGATGTCGTGGTAGCCATCGTCGCGCCGGCCGAGCACGCGCAGGAACACGTTGATCTTCGCGTGCGCAGGCATCACCAGCCCCCGGATCTCGGCTCCGGTCATCTCGCTGGCGCCGTGTCCTCGGGGAGGGACCCGGCGATCCGCGCGAACTCCTCGAGCGAGAGCGTCTCTCCCCGGGCCGAGGGATCGACGTCGGCGGCTCCCAGCAGCTCGTCCGCGACCTCGCCCTCCAGGCCGAGCCGGCGGAGGGCGTTCCGCATCGTCTTCCGCCGCTCGCCGAACGCGGCATCCACGACCGCCCAGAGCCGGTGCTCGTCGACGGCCACCGCCGGCTCGTCCCGGCGCACGAGCCGCACGATCACGGACTCCACCTTCGGGCGCGGCCAGAAGACCGACGGAGGCACGCGGCGCACCAGGGCGCCTTCGGCCCGGTAGGCCACGCGGACGCTCGGGATCCCGTAGGCGGACTCGCCCGGGGCGGCGACGAGACGCTCGCCGACCTCGCGCTGCACCATCACGACGAGGCGCCGGACCCGGGGGACGTCCCGCAGCGTGTCCAGCACGACGTGGGTGGCGACGTTGTACGGCAGGTTCGCGGCCAGCACCCACCCGTCGCCGTCGAGGGCGTCCTGCCACTCGGGATCCGTCGCATCCGTATGGAGGACCCGCACCCGGTCCAGCCCGGAGACCGATTCCTCCAGCGCCGCGATCAGCGAGGGATCGACCTCCACCGCGAGCACCTCGGCGCCCGCTTCCGCGAGCGCTCGCGTGAGCGAGCCGAGTCCGGCGCCGATCTCGACGACCCGGTCGCCCGGCCCGACCCCCGCATCCGCGGCGATCGCGCGCGCGAGGTTCGGGTCGACCAGGAAGTGCTGACCGAGTGACCGCTTCGGTCGGATGCCGTGGCGTTCGGCGAGGGCGCGCAACGCGCCCGCGCCGAACGATGCGTGTTCAGCGGTGCTCACGCGAGGAGCGTAACGGGGCCGGAACGGGTTCGGTCCCGGGCCGGAGGCCCGGGACCGAACGTGAAGGGGGGCGCTGGCTGTTGTCTGGACGCCGTCAGCGAAGGGCACGATCCCCATGGCCGAGAGGAGCTCCCCGGTCGGATCCGTGGTCGTCGAGCCCTCGCGCACCTTCCCCGAACGCGAGAACCCGCACGGACTCGGCCGAGGATGTCCCGACGCCGCCGGCGGAAACCGAGGTCTCGGCGGTGAGGCCCACGCGCTTCCAACCGGGCACCACCGCTCCGTCCACCAACCAGTCCCCCACACCTCGGGGACGTTCGTTCGATGACGACGTCACACGCCGAACCCGAAGATGCTGCCGAGTCGTCGTCCGAACGTCGCGCATCTACCGCCCGCTCCCTCCGAGGACCCGGTACCCACACGGGACGCGAGCGACCTCGGAAGCTGTTGTGGAAAACGCACGCTAGCAAACCCTCAACTCTCACTGCAACCTTGAGCGGCGAACGTGTGTTCGGCCTAGGAGAGACCGGGGAACGCTGCGTCGGCGTTGCGCGACGTCGCCTCCGAGACGCTTCGCACGTCCTCGTCGCGGACGCGTGCAACCTCGGCGATCGTGTGGATGACGTTCGCAGGCTCGTTGTCGGTCCCGCGGAGGGTCTGCGGAGCGAGGAACGGCGCGTCCGTCTCCACGAGGATGCGGTCGACGTCCACGGCGCGCGCCGCCTGCCGGAGGTGCTCGTTCTTCGGGTACGTGATGTTGCCCGCGAAGCTGATCCAATACCCGCGCTCGGCGCACTCCGTTGCGATCGCGGCGTCGCCGCTGAAGCAATGGATCACGACGCGTTCCGCCGAAGCCTCATCCAGGACTCGAAGGACCTCGGGCCACGCGTCGCGGACGTGGACGACCATCGGCTTCCCGGACTCGTTCGAGAGCGAGATGTGCGCCTGCAGCGTCCGGACCTGGTCTTCCTTGGGCGATCGCATCCGGAAGAAGTCCAGGCCGCACTCCCCCACGGCCACCACTCGGGGGTCGTGGAGCAGCTCCTCGATCCTCGCGCCCGCCGCTTCGTCGAAGTGCCCGGCATCGTGGGGATGCATCCCGGCGGTGGCGAAGACACCGGAGATCGAATCCGCCAGCTCGAGGGACATGGCCGACGTCGCCGGGTCCACGCCGACGCACAGCAGGCGGTCGACGCCCGCCGCCCGCGCGGCCTCGACCACCAGTGAAGGTTCCCGGTCCACCAAGAACAGGTGGCAGTGGGTGTCCACCACCCCGCTCTGCACCGGGAGTTCAGGGTTCGGTCGGGTCATCGGCGCGCGATGATAGGCGGTCTCAAGTTCCGGTGCATCCGAGGAGATTCACGTGAAACATCCTGAGCCGCCGGTCACCCGTCGATGGGCCTTTCGCGGATCTTCGATCGGCTCGGCCGGCCCCGGCTACTCGGCCGTGTCGACCCTCGGGAAGAGCGATTCACCCTTCGTCGTGCGCGCGCCCGGAGACATGCGCCCCCACGCCGCCGCGTGGTCCAGACGCTGTGCTTCGAGGGTTTCCTCGATGCCGAGCTGTTCCCACATCCGCCCGGCGGCGCTCGGCATGATGGACGAGAGAAGGATCGCCAGCGAGCGCAGGGTCTCGGCCGAGGCGTAGAGGATCGACCCGAGCTCATCTCTCCTCGCCGGGTCCTTGGCCAGGGTCCACGGAGACCGCTCCACCATGTACCGGTTGGCGCGCACCACCACGTCGTAGACGGCGGCCAGCGCCGCTGTCGGCCGCACCGCCAGCATCTCCTCGTCGTAGCGGCGGACCGCGGTGGCGATCACCTCCGGGAGGTCCGACTCGGCGCCCGGGAACGTCGGCTCGGGCAGCACGCCGTCGAAGTAGGAGCGCAGCATCGCGAGCACGCGAGAGGCGAGATTGCCGATCCCGTTGGAGAGCTCGGCGTTGTGGCGGTCCACCATCGACTCGAGCGAGAACGAACCGTCCTGCCCGAACTGGATCTCCCGGAGGAAGTACCACCGGTAGGAGTCGACGCCGAACCGGTCGATCAGCTCGAACGGATGGATCCCGGTGGCGTTCGTCTTCGACATCTTCTTGCCGCCGACGGTCAGGAACCCGTGTGCCCAGACCTGGGCGGGCGGCTCGATGCCGGCCGCCATCAGCATCGCCGGCCAGTAGATCGCGTGCTGCCTCAGGATGTCCTTGCCGATCATGTGGATGCTCGCCGGCCAGCGACGCGCGAAGGTCTTCTCGTCCGCGCCGAAGCCGGCGGCCGTGAGGTAGTTCGTGAGGGCATCGAACCAGACGTAGGTGACGTGGTCGGGGTCCCAGGGCAGCGGGATCCCCCAGTCGAAGTTCGTCCGGCTGATCGAGAAGTCCCGGAGCCCGCCCCGGATCAGGGACAGCACCTCGTTCCGCCGGATGTCGGGCTCCACGGCGGACGGCGTGCGCTCGTAGTGCTCCAGGAGGCGGTCGGCGTACGCCGAGAGCCGGAAGAAGTAGTTCTGCTCCTTCATCAGCTCGACCGGGCGCTCGTGGATCGGGCAGACCTGCCCCTCCAGGAGATCCCCCTCCACGTAGTAGAGCTCGCAGGACACGCAGTACAGACCCTCGTAGCTGTCGAGGTAGATGTCGTCACGTCCGTTCTCGTGGACTTGGTCAAGTACCTTGACTACTACGTCCTGGTGACGCGGCTCCGTGGTCCGGATGTAGTCGTCGTAACCGATGTCCAGCCGCGCCCACACCTCTCGCCAGCGGGGCTCCATCTCGTCGACCCATCGTTGGGGATCCATGCCGGCTGCCTCGGCCGCGCGCTGCAGCTTCAGGCCATGCTCGTCGGTGCCGGTGAGGTGGAAGACCTCTTCCCCCCGCAGCCGATGGTGCCGGGCGATGACGTCGGCGGCCACGGCATCGTAGGCGTGCCCGACGTGGGGCACGTCGTTGGGGTAGTAGATCGGCGTGGTGATGTAGAAGACGTCCCGGCCCATGGGCGCCATCGTACCCAGGGCGCGTCGTTCGCCAGGGTGCTAGGAGGATCGACCAGGAGGCGCTATCCGAGACACCCGGCGTCGATCCCGATGCGTCTGAGCCCTTCGAGGTCGCCGGCCCCGAAGTCCTGGAGTCCGTAGTTCGGGTGCCGCCCCGAATACATCAGCTGGTCAGGGTCTTTCACGTGGTCCAGGCCCATGATGTGCCCGAGCTCGTGGAGCAACACCGAGCCGTGCGCGTACGAATGCCCGAAGCCCCGCTGGGAGGTCGCCTCGGCATCCATCACGATGATCCCCCCGAAGTACTGGTCCTGGTCGGCGTAGAGCCCGGCCATCGTCTTGGCGAACGCGATCGACGGGCGAGGATCGTGGAGCCGCCGCAGGATCGCCTGGTAGTCGCCGTGGTCGACCCAGATGATGATCAGCTCCGCCTTCCGGATCACGCCCCTGTAGCGCATCCGCTGATAGGCACGCAGGAACGTCTCCTCCGTCGTGCCGACGGACACGAACTCGATCTGGGTGGCGCGCGTCACCCGCGCCAGCGCTTCGTCCAGGTCCGGCTTGATCGAGGACCTGGCGCCGTCGGTGTTCACGGCATAGGAGATCGTCTCGCACGGGTTCCATCGGACCGGGGCGCCGCCGACCCGCTCGAGGAACTTGAACGCGCCGTCGACCTTCGCCCGGACCGTGGGTGAGGCGCTGGGCGACGGCGAGCCCGTCGTCTTCGACGGCGCCGCCGTCGGACCGCCGGCGCCCGCCTCCACCGGCGAAGGCTCCCGTAGCACGGCGCCGATCGCGAGCACGCCGAGGATGATCGCCGCCAGCGAGGTGGCGATGAACGCGGCGAAGAGACGTGAGCTCGCCGTATCGGTCTCCCTCCCGCCGACGTCCGGGCGCGGGGGCACCGGCTGCGGCCCGAGGGGAGGGGGCGCCTGCACCATCGGGCCAGTGTAGGGAGGGCACAACCCCTGAGGGAATCCGCCGTTAGTCGGAGTCGATCGTCCCCCGGTACAGCTCGTTGGCGCTCGCGCCGTGGTGTTCCGCCACGGAGCGAGCGGCGTCCCGGGGGCGCATGCCCTCGGCGATCAGGCGGCGGACCTCCTCGAGGAGGGCCGCCCGATCGAGCGGGGCTCCTTCATGATCGCCCTCGACCACGACGGTGACCTCTCCCTTCAGCTCTCGCTCCTCGATCGTCGTGAGGACGTCGGGGACGGTGCCTCGGATGACCTCTTCGTGGAGCTTCGTCAGCTCCCGGCACACCGCGACCCGTCGATCGCCCAAGGCTGCGCCGATCTCGCGCAGGAGCGTCCGGACGCGCCGGGGGGATTCGAAGAAGACGATCGTCCGCGGGTCGTGCCGGAGCGCCTGGAGACGGCGGCCGCGATCGCCCGGGCGCCGCGGCAGGAATCCCTCGAACGCGAACCGGTCAGTCGGGAATCCCGAGAGGACGAGGGCGGCGATCGCGGCCGACGGACCGGGCACGGCGCGAACCTCGATCCCACGTTCCACGGCACGGCGGACGATGCGATACCCCGGATCCGACACCGAGGGCATTCCCCCGTCGGTGACGACCGCGACGTCGTCCCCCGCATCGAGCCGCTCGACCAGTTCGGCCGCGCTCTGGTCCTCGTTGCCCTCGAACATCGAGACGAGGGGCGAGCGGATGTCGAGGGACCGGAGGAGGCGACCGGTCCGCCGCGTGTCCTCCGCCGCGACGACCGACACCGCGCCGAGCGTCTCCCGGGCACGGTCGGAGAGGTCGCCGAGGTTCCCGATCGGCGTGCCGACGAGATAGAGGATGCCGCTCATGCCCGGCCAGCCATCTCGGGATGGTCCCACGTCCGCCCCCGCCTACCATGGGCCGATGGCCGAGCCGCACAAGGACTACTCCGGAACGCCGCTGCCGAAGAAGCTCGGCGTCCGGGAGGGCGCGAAGGTGTACGTCGCCGGCGCGCCCCAGGACTTCGACACCGCACTCGGGACCCTGCCCACCGGCGTCCAGCGCCTCCGACGGCCCGGCTCCCGGATGGACGTCGCCCTCCTGTTCGTGACCGAGGAGCGGGACCTCCGATCCCGGTTCGCCGCACTCGCCGCCGGCCTCGACCCCGCCGGGCGGCTCTGGGTCGCGTGGCCGAAGAAGGCCGCCGAGCTCTCGACCGACCTCGACTTCGACACCGTCCAGCGGATCGGACTCGACGCCGGGCTCGTCGACAACAAGAGCGCCTCGATCACGGAGACCTTCCAGGGGCTGCAGTTCGTCACTCGCCTCAGGGACCGGCCGCGCTGAGGACCGACGACGCGACACCCGTGAGTACGCTGGCACGCGTGGCCGATCGCGCGGACGCCCCGTTCCTCCGGCGTCTGAACCGTCCGTGGGTCGCGATCCTCGCCGTCACCGCCGTCGCCGCGGTGGTCCGGATGTGGGGGCTGTCGAACCCCCCCTCGTTGGTCTTCGACGAGAACTACTACGCGAAGGCGGCGTGCATCTTCGTCGGCGGCTCCGACGAGGTCTGCAGGATCGAGTCGGACAACGAGCGCGCGTTCCGCGAGCAGGAATGGGACGTCGGCTCGTTCGTCCATCCGCCGCTCGGCAAGTGGACGATCGCGCTCGGGATCAAGGCCTTCGGGATGGACCCCTTCGGGTGGCGGATCGGCTCGGCGGTGGCAGGCACGCTGGCGGTGACCGGCCTCGCCCTGATCGCGCAGCTCCTATTCGGACGACCGCTCTGGACGTTCCTCGCGGGTCTGCTCCTCGCCCTCGAGCACCTGAGCGTCGTGCTGTCGCGGCTGGCGCTCTTGGACGTTCACGTGCAGCTCTGGACCGTCGCGGGATTCCTCTGCCTGATCCTGGACCGGCGTTGGATCGACGTGCGGACCCCCCGGGCGCCACCGGAGGGCGAAGCTCGCGTGCCCTCGCCCCTGTGGAGGCCGTGGCGCTACGCCGCCGGGAGCGCGTTCGGAGCGGCCGTCGCGGTGAAGTGGTCCGGCGGACTCGGGATCATCGCAGCGATCGTGATCTCACTGGTCTGGGAGACATCGAGGCGTCACCGGAGCGGCACGACGCACGGCGCAGCGTTCTCGCGGGCGTTGTTCCGGGAGAGCTTCACCCTGCTCGTCGCCTTCGTGATCCTTCCGTTCCTCCTTTACCTGGCGATCTACCTCCCGTGGCTGCATCACTTCGACTGGAAGGTCGGCGAGCTGGTCGAACAGCAGAGGCGGGTGGCGACGTATCACCTGTCCGGCCTGAAGGAGACGGCGCTCGATCCGGACACGGGCGCGATGACACCGACGCACTACGGTTATTCGCGGCCGTGGACGTGGCTGATCATGAAGCGGCCGCTCTCGATCACCTGGGAGGACATCGGACCGTCGATCCGCCAACTCACGGCGATCGGCAGCCCGGTCATCTTCTGGGGGAGCATCTGGGCGCTGCCCTACCTCGGGTGGACCTGGTGGCGCAAGCGCGATTGGGTCCCGGGGTTCCTCCTGATGGCGGTGCTGCTCCAGTACCTTCCGTGGTTCCTGGCATCGCGCCCGCAGTTCTTCTTCTACGTCGCGCCGTTCACGCCGTTCCTCGTGCTGGGCATGGTGTACATGGTGCGCGACCTCTCCGATGCGAGGCTCGTCGTCCGGGAGCCCGGTGGCGCCGTCGCCACCGATCCGGCCACGGGCCGACCCGCGGTCTCCGTCTGGCACCCGTACCGGCCGATCGCGTGGACCGTGATCCTGGCTGCGGTGGGCCTCTTCGTCTGGTTCTGGCCGGTGCTGAGCTGGGGAGTGATCTCGGACACCCGCTGGAAGCTGATCCTCTGGTTCCCCGGCTGGAGGTAGGAGGACCCCAGAGACACGAAACCCCGGCGCGCTGGCCGGGGGATCGGTCTTGATTCGGATATCCGAGCGCTCAGTATACCCGGTCCCGTCACGATCCGCCAGGTCGGTCGGGTCAGAAGCCCGGCAGCCGATCGCGGAACAGGATGAACCCGACGCCGGCGCCGACGTCGAGGAGCACGTGGGCGACCACGAACGGCCAGGTGCGCCTCCCCCATCGTAGGAACAGGTACCCGAACAGCGCCCCCATCGCGACGTTGCCGAGGAACCCACCCCAGCCCTGGTACAGGTGGTACGAGCCCCGCAGCAGCGCACTCGTGCCCACCGCGGGCACCGCCGGCCACGACAGCTGCTGCAGCCGCGTGACGAGGTACCCGAGCACGATCACCTCTTCGACCAGGCCGGCTTCCACCGCGTTCATGACGAGCGCCGGGATCGTCCACCAATGACCGAGTGGCGGGGTCGGCACGACGAACCGGTTCACCCCGAGCTCCACGGCGAGCAGGTACACACCGATCCCGGCGATCCCGACCACTATGAAGACGAGGACGCCGCGGATCAGATCGCGGTTCGGCTGATCCGCCTCGATCCCGATCGCCGGGAGACCCTCGCCGCTCCGGCGAACGAGATGGAACACGAGGAGAGCCGGCGCGAGGCCGAAGACGAACCCGAGGATCTGGCGGGTGAACGCGTTCGACTGGTCGGCGGCCGCGACGACGACGCCGGCGATCGGGGCTTCGAGGACCGAGAGGATCGCGTAGGCCGCCCGTGCCAGCACCGAGAGCGACAGCACGATGAGGACCTCTTCGACGAGCGTCCGGCGGTCGGCGGGCGCCGAAGGGACCGGCGTCTGAGATGGACTCACGTCCATGTCGGGCTGCATCGGCGTCACTGTACGCATCGCTAGACTTCGGCCTCGTCGAGCGGAAGGACCCGATGCCGAATCGAGACAGCGCCGACCTCGTTGTCGTGGGGGCGGGCACGATCGGCGGATGGGCGTCGGTCTTCGCGACGGAGCACGGCGCGGAACGCGTCGTTGTTCTGGAGAGGGGGGAGTCCGGGCAGGGGGCGTCCTCGCGCGCGGCCGGCATCGTACGGGCGCAGGGAGGCACGCCCCAAACGGTCGCCCTCGGGATGTGGTCGATCGACTTCTACCGGTCGCAGCGAGAGCGGTACGGAACCGACAGCGGGTTCCGTGAGCTCGGGTACCTGATCCTGGCCACGGACGAGGTGCAGGAGCGCGAGGCGAAGGCCCGCGTGGAGATGCAGCGCGCGGCCGGGCTCGGCGACGTCCGGTACATCGATGCCGCCGAGGCCGCGCGCCTGAACCCCACGCTCGACCCGGCGACGTTCCGGGGCGGAACGTACGCGCCGGGCGACGGGTGCGTGGACCCGCCGAGGAACGTGCGCGCGTACTCGATCGCGATGCAGCGAGCCGACGTGGAGCTCCGGGAACGGACATCGTTCCTCGGGATCCGTACGGGCTCGGACGGGGCGGTGACAGGGGTCGAGACGCCCGAGGGCACGATCGCGACGGAGCGTGTCCTCCTCACCGGGGGACCGAAGCTCCGCGAGGTCGGCGCGCTCGTGGACGCTCGCTTCTTCGTCGGCGCGGTCCGGCACCAGGTGGCCGTGACGGAGCCCCACGAGGCCTTCGACGTGGAACGGCAGCCGATGGTGTTCGAGAACGCGATCGGCTTGTACTGGCGACTCGAGGAGGGTGGTCTCCTGTTCGGGATGTCCAACCCGGACGAGGCGCCGGGCCAAGCGCGTGAGGTCGACTGGCCGTACCTGCACGCGATGGAGGAGCGGATGCACCGATACGTCCCGATCGCGGAAGGTCTCGGGATCCGCAAGGCGTGGGCGGCGACGATCGAGTACTGCCCGGACCACCTCCCGATCGTGGGGCCGGTCTCGACGCGGGCCGGCGACGAGATCCCCGGCGTCACGGTCGCCACCGCCGTCGGGCACGGGATGATGTGGGGGCCGGGCGTGGCCAAGATCGGGGCGGACCTCGCGCTCACGGACATGACGGAGGTCACCGACGTCTCCGGCTGGGGCATGGATCGCTTCGACGAGGAGGGCCGTTCGCCCTCCTACGATCCGATCGCTCTCCCGTTCCCGGTGACCGCGGCCGACGAGTGAAGCGTCACACGACCTCGGCCCGGAACGAGTAGGTCCGGTTCTGGTCGAGCGGCACCCCTCCGAAGCAGGCGAACGGCGTGAGGTTCTGATAACAATCGCGGTAGCGGGTGCTCGCGTTCGTCGTGATGACGACGACCCTGGATACCGTGGTGCCGAAGGCCACCGTGACCGCGCCGTTCCCGGCGGAGTTCAACGCGACGACCTTGGAGCTGGCGGCGCCGGACTTCCGGATCACCACGACGCTCGCCTCGGGACCGGTCCCGTGCGAGGGACCGTTCACGGCGACGCGGAGCCTCGCGTCGGCCCTGAGGCCCGAGCCCCGGCGCACCACCACGAAGCGGTTCGTCAGGTGGTCGAGCTTCGCCGTCGAGCTCATCGACCGCGCGGCCTTCGTGAGGGTCGCGGATCTGGAGACAGGCGCCGAAGGGTACGCATCCCCTTCGTCGTAGAACCTCGCCGGGCGGTCGTTCCAGACCGCGAAGTCCGCGAAGGCCCATCGGAATCGCCAGCGCGTCCCGTCGATCGTCCGAGCTCCGACGGCAGAGGCCAGCGCCTGCGTCGAATACATGTCCGGGCCGGCTCGGCTGCCGTCCGCCCTCCTCCAGACGGCGCGAACGATGCTCCCGTCGGGCGCGGAACCTCCCAGGTATTCGGTGAGGAACTGCCAGAAGATCCAGGCGCCGTACACGCGGAAGCCCGAGGTTTGATCGAGGGGGATCGACGGCTGCGCCAGCGGACTGCTGGCGAGGTACTGCCGGTTGTCGTCGATCGCGTCGTAGACGTGCTCCTCGACCCAGGTCGCCGTGCTCTCCATCAGCCATCCGTCCTCGCCGATGTCGTAGGCGAACTGGACGGCGTGGAAGAACTCGTGGGCAGCCGTCACCTTGAGCGGGTGCATCGGGTTCGGGTACCCGAACTGCGAGATGTCGTAATCGTCGTCGAGAACGCAATACGCCGACATGTCCCAGTAGTCATAGGGTGAGGACCCGAGGTGGGGATCGTCGCTGGCGCAGTACCCGTAGAGCCCACTGACCCCGATGTCCGCCAGATAGACGTCGAGGAGCGAGCTCCCTCCGTCGTTGTCCGAGGTGGCATCCGACTTGGGCGCGCGATAGCCGAGCCCGTCCACCTCCTCGGCCCAGACATGATCGAGCACGCTCGCCACGGATTCCACGTAGTCGGGCACACCGCTCATGTCGAGGTCGTCCCGATCCGGCGCGTCGGCCGTGGTATCCACGTAGTGGACGCAGATGTCCGCGGAGCACTCCGGCGGCTCTTCCGACACCGTGTACCCGTCGCCGAGCGGATCGCCCCCGCCGTCGGTCGGGCGGGCGAGGATGCGGTCGGCGGTCGCTCGCGGCCGTCCCGAGAGCTGCTCGGTACGGACGGCGAGATCGCGCAGCACCAACGTGGCGGACCGGGGATCCGGTCGCGACACCTGGCCGAACCGTGCACGGACCCCGGCCAGGTCGAACAGGGATCTGGCGCGTTCGAGGGCGTAGACCGCCTCGGAGATCCTGCCCTGCGAGAGCGAACGACTCAGGGCATCCGGGGTGGACGGAGCCGTCAGCGCCGGTAGTCGCCTCCGCGGCTCGACGACCTGCGTCGATGTCCGGGAGGCCACGTCGCCGCGTGGTTCCGGGGCCGCGAGCGAGGGTCCCGCGACGAGCGACGAGGCGATGAGCGCCGATGTGACCACCAGGGTCGTTGCGTGAACGCGCATCGGCGCACCGTACCCACGACCGAGGGGCGAAGCAAGCTCAGGACAGCGCGACGTCGACGGCGATGAGCTCGGTCACCGCGTTCGCGCGGATCCGGATCGAAGGCTCCTCCCCGATCTCGGCCGCATCGCCGGTCGTCATCCGCTCCCCGGCGACGTCGGCGTCGCCCTCGATCAGGTACAGGTAGACGCCTCGGCCCTCGCCGAGGGCATGGGTCACGTCGCCGTCCGGGAGAAGCCTGGAGACGAAGACGTGCGCGTCCTGGTTGACGAGCACGGCGTCGCCGCCGTCGCCGCTGATCACCCTCAGGAGTCGGTCGGTGCGGTCCTCCTCGGTGAACACCTTCTGCTCGACGCCGGGCTCCAAGCCGCGTTCCGCGGGGATGATCCACATCTGGATGAACCGCATCGGCTCGGTCTCGCTCGCGTTCTGCTCGGAGTGCCATGCGCCTCCGCCGAGCGTCATCCGCTGCACGGACCCGGCGGGCAGCGGTCCCGGCGCGCCGCCGACGTCGTCCTGGTGACGGAAGGAGCCCTCGACCACGTAGGTGAGGCCCTCGATGTCCTTGTGCGGGTGCATCGGCCAGATCGCGCCGGGCACCAGCCGATCGTCGTTGAACACGCGGAGCGATCCGAACCGCAGGTACGCCGGGTCATGGTAGGTGTCGAACGAGAAGTGCCAGCGCGCACGGAACCACCCGCCGTCCACGTCGGAGATCTCCGCGTCGCGTCGGATCGTGATCGTCATCGGTCCGCGAGCCGAGGCCCGCGTGTCAGAGCTGGATGACCGGGCAGGTGAGGGTTCGGGTGATGCCGTCGAGCTCCTGCATCGGCATGACCGTGCCCTTGGCCAGTCCGTCGAGGTCGTCCGCCTCCGCACGGGCGACGACGTCGTAGGGGCCGGTCACCGGGTCGACGGCGACGACGCCGTCGATGCCACTGACCTGCTGCGTCACCTGCGCAGCCTTCCCGACCTCGGTCTGGATGAGGATGTAGGCGCTGACCATCAGTTGCTCCCCCTTCGGCAGATCCCCCTCATTTCGCGTCGTCGTCCTTGGTCGCGAGGAGCTCCTTCGCCTTGTCGACGAGCTCCGTTGCCGACTCCTTGGCCTTCTCCATCGCGGGGCCGGCCTTCTCGACCACCGTCCCCGCGACCTCCTTGGCCTTCTCCATCGCGGGACCTGCCTTCTCGGCGACGGTCTCCGCGACCTCCTTCGCTTTGTCCACGAGGCCGGCGATCGGCTGTTCGTCGGAACCGTTCGGGTTGCTCGTCATCGATCACACCTCCCGGTTTGGGGTCCGGCCGTGGATCGGCCGGCGGGTCTCCGGAACGCTCATCGTGTCATGACGGAGTGCTTCGCTGCAAAGCGCGCAGGTCAGGGTGCGTCAGAGCCGGCCGGGCTCGGGAGCGACCGCGTCCCCGGTCGGAAGCTGCTCCCGCAGAGGGGTATCGAGTCGGGGGATCCGGAGCGCGACCAGCGCCGCGACGCCCCCGAGGAGGGCGAGGGCCGCGGAGCCGATGAAGAGGGTCGTGGAGCCGAGCCGCCCGTAGACGACGCCACCGAGCCCCGCTCCGATGATCGGACCGATCCCGAAGCCGACCATCGCACCGATCGAGTTGCCCGTCGAGTAGAGCGTGGAGGGCAGGAGCTTGCCGACGACGAGGATCGAGGTGGTGAACAGTAGCGAGAATCCTGCGCCCTCGAAGACGGCGAGCAGCGACACGATCGTGCGACTCTCGACGAGACCCCACAGCAGGAACCCGGTCGCGTAGACCAGGCATCCGAGGGCGTACACCTTGCGCAGGCCCATGCGGCGATGCAGGCGGGAGGAGAGCCGCATGACACCCACCTCCGTCAAACCGCCCAAGGCGGTGCCCACGCCGATCAGCAGCGGCTCCTCGATCTTCAGGCCGACGAAGTTCCAGGCGCCGTTGAAGCCGGTCCACACGAGCAGCGTCGCGACGAGGAAGCCCCACATCCGCGGCGCCGTCCGGAAGACCGCGCCGACCGCTCCCAGCCGGCCGTGCTGCGCAGGCTGCTTCGGACGGTCCGGTCGCACCGCGATGGTCGTCCAGACGAGCATCACCGCGCCGGCGGCCGCGTACAACGGGAGGGCGAGGGACACGCCGTAGAGGTCGAGCAACCAACCGAACGCGAGGCATCCCGCGGCGTACGAGAGGCTCTCCCATCCGCGGATGCGGCCGTAGTCCACCATCCGCTCTTCACCCAGCTGGACCAACGCGAGCGCGTCGATGTTCGGTCCCGACGCCGCCATGGCCAGGGCGATCCCGACGGCACCGAACGCCACCCCCACGAGCGAGTCGAGCACCGACGCCACGACCGCGAACACGACCATCCCCAGCAGTCCCAGCTGCAACGCCCGCCGACGCCCGATCCGCGTGTCGGCGACATGCCCCCAGATCGGCATCGCGACGATCCGCACCGCCGCCATCGCTCCGAGGAGGAATCCGATCTGGCTCGGGTCGAAGCCCCGTCCGGCGAAGTAGATCGAGAGGAACGGGAAGAACGACGCGACGATCAGTCCGAACGTGAGGAACAGACCGAGGACGGCGGCCGCGGGCGAGATGTCCGCGCCGGTCCGTCTCGTCATGCGGCGGAGTGTAGCGACGCCCCCAGACGTGCCGTCCCGACGTGCGCGTGCCGGCCCTACAGGGTCTTCGCGAAGATCAGCACGTCGAGGTCGGAGCCCTCGCGGAGTGGTCGTCGCTCGCCGGTGTCGGCGAACCCGCAGGCCTCGTAGAAGCCGCGGGCGCGTCGGTTCGTCTCGGTGACGGAGAGCACGAGGCGACCGCATCCGCGGTCGCGGGCCCAGGCGACGACCGCCTCGACGAGCGCTCGCCCGACGCCCGCTCCGCGGGCGTCGGGCGCGACCCACATCGCGTACAGGTGCGCCACACCGGGCTCGGCGTCGAACGCCGCGCCGGTCGCCGTCCCCACGACCGCTCCCGTCGGATCTCGACCCGCCAGCGCGATCGCGGTTCCACCGCGCCATCGCCCCGCGGCCCAGTCCCGCCACGCAGACTCCGATTGCGAGGACTCCTCCCCATAGGTCGAGCCGAACGCGTCGGGACTGTCGATCAACGACCGGAGCCGGATCGCGCGGAACGCGACCCAGTCGTCCTCGTGAAACGGCTCGGCCCGGACCGGATCAGAGGAGATGGACGTCCGCCTGCCTCGCGAGGGCCGCGGCGTCCGACGGATCGATCCGGGCGGCGCCCGCGAGCTCGGCGTTGGCCGCTCCCGCCCCGAGCGCGACCCGGAGGGCGTCCTCCCAATCACTCCCCCGCTCGAGCGCCGTGATCAGTCCGGCGAGGAACGCGTCGCCGCTTCCCACGGGGTAGCGGCCGCGGACGTAGAGGACCCCTTCGTAGAGCGTGCCGTCCGGCGCTGCCAGCATCACGCCCTCCGCTCCCCGCGTGACGATGCCGGCGTGTCCTTCGCCGCCCGCCATGTCGCGGATCTTGGAGGCAGCCGCGAGGGAATCGTCCCGGCGCGCCGTGGGCACGCCGAGGAGCTCTCCTGCCTCCGCGACGTTCACCTTCACGATGTCCGGTTCGGCGGTGAGGGCGAGGCGCAGGCGCTCCCCTTCGGAATCCAACGCGACACGGACGCCGCCGCGGCGTGCTTCCTCGATCAGGTCCCGGTAGCCCTCGTCGGGCGCGCCCCGCGGCAAGGAGCCCGAGATCGTGAGCCAGCCGTCGCGTTGCCATCGAGTCGCGGCGGCGTGCGTGAGCTCGACCCACGCGGAATCCGGCGCGACGGCGCCGTGCTCGTAGAACTCGGTCAGTCCGGCGGTCTCACGGTCGGCGACCGAAAGCGAGGACCGGCTCTCTCCGTGCGTCCAGACGAACTCACCATCCACACCCTCGGCGGCGAGGGATTCCTGCAACCACCGACCCGTGTGTCCCCGGAGCAGTGCGACCGCACACACGTCGGCGCCGAGCGACCGCGCCGCCCGTGCGACGTTCAATCCCTTGCCGCCCGCGACCTGCACGAACCCGGAGGGCCGATGGATGTCGCCCTTGACCAATCGTTCGACCTCGAAGAGCCGATCGACGGACGGGTTCGCGGCGAGGCAGACGATCATCGACCTACGATAGACGCATGCCTCGCATCGTTCTGGTCGAGGGCGACATCACGGCGCAGCGGGTCGACGCCATCGTGAACGCGGCGAACCCGACGTTGCTCGGCGGCGGTGGCGTCGACGGCGCGATCCATCGCCGCGGCGGCCCCGCGATCCTCGAGGCATGCAGGCGGATCCGCTCGACCGAGTGGCCGGACGGTCTCCCCACCGGTCGTGCGGTGGCGACGACCGGTGGCGATCTCCCGGCTCGGTGGGTGATCCATACGGTCGGTCCGGTGTACGCGCGCGAGGAGGATCCTGCGACGCTCCTGTCGAGCTGCCATACGGAGTCGCTCCGCATCGCCGACGAGCTCGAGGCGGCGCGCGTCGCGTTCCCCGCGATCTCGACCGGCGTCTACGGCTACCCGATCGACGAGGCGGCGCGTGTCGCGGTGGAGGCGGTGAGAACGGCCGACACGTCCGCGCGTGAGGTGCGATTCGTGCTGTTCGACGCGACCGCGCATGCGGCGTTCGCACGTGCGATGACCGGCTGAACCGTTCGCCGGACCCACTGCTAGCATCGGTCCGATGGCAGATCTCAGCACGGTCGAGGGTGTCCACGAGTCGCTCGACGACGTCCAGCTGGTGGACTGTCGTGAGCAGTACGAGTGGGACGCGGGCAGGATCGCGGGCGCGCTCCACATCCCTCTGAACGACGTGATGGCCGGCGTCGGAGCCGACGTCCTCGACCTCGCGAAGCCCGTCGCCGTCATCTGCCGGAGCGGCAACCGGAGCGAGCTCGCCTCGATGATGCTGCAGGCGCGGGGCTACGACGCCACCAACGTCGAGGGGGGGATGGAGGCGTGGGCCGCTGCGGGCTACGACTTCTCCGCGCCCGACGGCTCGCCCGGCCGTGTGGCCTGAGGGCGCCACCGCCGATAGACGGGCTCGGTTCCCTCTCCCTCGTAGGTCGTCCCCACGGCCTCCTCCACGGACATCGCGTAGAACGCGAGCGGATACGACGCGTCGTGGACGAACCGTTGCACGGCCGGATGCGTGTCCCCGATCTGCTCCATCCAGCCCCGCACCATGAACTCCCCACCCACGCCGTCGGGGTTGTCCATCGGCGAGTGGAGGGCGTAGCGGCCGTCGCGGAGGACCTCGGCGACCTTCGGGCTATGGCCTCGGAATCGGACCAGCAACAGACCGACGGCGACCCACGGCTCCACCGGATGGACCCGAGGCGATCCATCGGTGCGGAGCGTCGCGTGGAAGCAGACCTGCCCGTCGAGCCGTTCCTTCCCGAACGCGGCCAGCTCCGGCTCGGCGAGCTCGAACTCGGCCCAGGTCGCCATCCCGGCCTACCCTAGCGACGTGACTGATCTGGACGCGGCGAGGCGGGAACTCGAGAGAGCGCTCGGTCCGGACGACGTGTTATCGGACCCCCTGGCGCTCCGCCTCTACGCACGTGATGCGTCGATGGTCGAGGGCGCGGCCGGTCTCGTCGTCTTCACTCGCTCCACGGACGACGTCGCCACCTGCGTCCGCGCAGCCGCGATGCACGATCTCGCGGTGGTCCCTCGGGGCAGCGGCACGGGGCTCGCGGGCGCGTCCACACCGATCGGCGACGCCCTCGTGGTCGTCACGGCGAAGATGCACCGCATCCTCGAGATCAGGCCCGAGGACCGACTGGCGTGGGTCGAGCCCGGCCTCTTCAATCTCGATCTCGGCGTCGCCCTCCGCGGGACCGGATTCACGTACATGCCGGACCCGTCCTCGCAGCAGGTGTCGTCGATCGGCGGCAACGTCGGGACGAACGCCGGCGGCCCGCACTGCCTGGCGTACGGTGTCACCTCCGCGCACGTCCTGGCGCTCGACGTCGTGCTCGGGGACGGGAACCTGGTGCGCCTCGGCTCGGAGGGGCCGGAGGCAGCCGGCTACGACCTCCGTGGGGTGGTCGTCGGCTCCGAGGGCACGGTGGGACTCGTCGCGGCCGCATGTGTCCGGCTCACGCCGGAGCCGCCGGGGATCACGACGATGCTGCTGGACTTCGCCACGGTCGAAGACTGCGCGGCGACGGTCTCCGACATCATCGCGCGCGGCGTGGTGCCCGCGGCGTTGGAGATGATGGATCGAGGGATCGTCCGCGCCGTGGAATCGTTCGCCCACGCCGGGTACCCCACGGATGCCGCGGCCGTGCTGCTCGTCGAGGTGGACGGCATCCGCGCCGGTGTGGAAGCGGAGGAGCGGGAGGTCGGAGCTGCCGCGCGGGACCACTCGGTGGGGACGATCCGGGTGGCGGGGTCGCCCGAGGAGCGCGCGCTCCTGTGGAAGGGTCGGAAGTCGGCGTTCGGTGCGATCGCCCAGATCGCGCCGCATTACCACCTCCACGATTGCGTCGTGCCGCGCACGAAGCTCGCTGAGGTCCTCACCGGCGTCTACGCGATCTGCCGTCGCGAGGCCATCACGGTCACCAACGTGTTCCACGCCGGCGACGGGAACCTGCATCCGTTGCTGTCCTTCGACAGGAGCGAACCCGGAGTGCTCGAACGCGTGCTGCGGACCTCGGAGGAGATCGTGCGTCTCTGCGTGGACGCGGGAGGCTCTCTCTCGGGCGAGCATGGGATCGGCCTCGAGAAGCGGGACTTCATGCCGCTCGTGTTCACCGAGAACGACCTCGCGGCGCAGGCGTGCGTGCGGAGCGCGTTCGATCCTTCGGGCCGGATGAATCCCCAGAAGGTGCTGCCCGACGGCGCGCGGTGCGGCGACTTCGCCGTGGCGGCCGCCGGAACCGATGCCGCCGGGGTCGGCGATGCGGCGAGGAACCTCCCGGAGGACTCGTGGATCTGATCGCCCCCACGTCGAAGGGGGGCGTCGGAGACGCGCTCCGATCCGCGAGCGACCGACGGGCGCGCGTGGCGATCGTGGGTGGGCGGACGCACGCCGACAAGGGGAACGCGTGTGAGGTCGATGAGGAGCTCGCGATGACCGGGCTCGATCGGGTGATCGCGTACGACCCCGAGGAGATGCTCGCCGTCGTGGAGTCCGGGATCGGCGTCGGCGCGCTCCGGCAGGTGCTCGCCGAGGGCGGACAGGAATGGCCGTCGGACGCGCCCGACGACGCCACGGTCGGCGGCACGATCGCGGTGGCCGCGTCCTCCCCTCGCCGGCTCCGGATGGGTCCTCTCCGCGACAGCGTCGTGGAGCTGGAGCTCGTCACGGGAGATGGCCGACTCGTGCGGAGCGGCGCACGGACGGTCAAGAGCGTGCAGGGCTACGACCTCCACCGGCTCGCGACAGGGTCCCTCGGCACGCTGGGCGCGATCGTGCAGATCGCGGTGAAGGTGCGGCCGCTGCCGAAAGCGCGGCGGCTCGTGGTGTCGGCGGCGGGCGGTCTGGACGCGGGCCGGACGCTGCTCGACGCCGTCCCGCTCCCCTCCTCCGTCGTGGCGACGCCGGATCGGATCGAGGTCGCGCTGGAGGGATGGCCCGAGGAGATCGAGGAGCAGACGGCGACGATCCGCAAGGCTGCCGGTGACGTCGAGATCCACGAGGGAACGACGGTCGGCGGGCCCGAAGCGGTGGCGACACCGATCGTGGCGGAGGTCGCCGTCGCGCCCTCCCGGCTCGACGCCGTCCTCGACGGGGCGGAGGACTGGCGCGCCCTGATGGGCGTCGGGATCGCCTGGGTCGGGTTCCCGGACGGCGACCGTCTCGCGTCGCTCCGGAGGCGCGTCCTGGAGGCCGGGGGGATCGCACCCGTGATCCGTGGTCCCGGCGGTCTCGGCGACGCGCCGGTCGCCGCGCTCGAGGTCCATCGCCGGCTCAAGACCGCGTTCGACCCCTCCGCCATCCTGTCCCCTGGTCGCTTCTGGGGCGGCCTCTAGGTCCCGCACCGGAGGCCCATCGGCCGACCGCCGCGCGATACGTACGCATCCGCCTGCCGGCAGCCGGGATCGATCCGATCGATCGGGCGCCGACGATCGATCCGTCGGGCTCCGGCCACCGTGCGCGAGGACCGCGATCGGCTCCGGGTGGAGTATCGGCCCCTGCATCGTGACCCGGATGGATGGCCCGTCCCAAGATCCGCGCGATGCCGGTCGTTCGACGCCTCACCGGGCGATCGCTCTCTCTCAGGGATGAACCCCTCGAAACAGGCTACGTACGTAGATCCACTGAGACTTCAAGCAAAGGGAAGAGCTCCGGGCAGCGCTAGATCGCGCGCGGGTGCAGCCCGCGCAGGCGCTCGCCCGCCACTTCCAGCGTCTCGAGCTTCTTGCAGAACGCGAAGCGGACCAGGTGCGCGCCGAGCTCCGGGCGGGAGAAGAACGACGAGCCCGGCACCACCGCGACCCCGACGTCCTCGACCATGTGCCGGGCGAACCGGACGTCATCCGGGAACCCGAAGCCCGAGATGTCCGCCATCACGTAGTAGGCACCCGCGGGCGGCTCGACCTTGAACCCCGCCTCCCGGAGCGCCTCGATCCACAGGTCCCGTCGCTCGCGGTACGCATCCGCGGTCTGCCGGTAGTACTCCTCGGGGAGGCCGAGGGCGACCTCGCCCGCCTCCTGGAGCGGCGCCGGCGCCGCGACCGTCAGGAAATCGTGGACGGAACGGATGCCCCGGGAGAGCGGCGCCGGCGCGACCACCCACCCCACGCGCCAGCCCGTGACGGCGTACGTCTTCGAGAGCGCGCTGATCGTCACCGTCCGGTCCTCGAGTCCCGGTACCGCGCCGGGCGGCACGTGCACGGCGCCGTCGTAGAGGATGTGCTCGTAGATCTCGTCCGTGAATACGACAGCGCCCCATCGCTGACAGAGTCCGGCGACCACGTCGAGCTCCTCGCGCGAGAACACCTTGCCCGTGGGGTTGTTCGGCGTGTTGATCACGATCCCCCGCGTGCGCTCGTTGAACGCCCCCGCGAGCTCTGCCTCGTCGAACGTCCAGTCGGGCGCGTGCAGGGTCACGGTGCGCGGGACGGCGCCCGAGATGATCGTGTCTGGGCCGTAGTTCTCGTAGAACGGCTCGAAGACGACGACCTCGTCGCCGGGGTCGAGGACGCCGAGCATCGCCGCGATCATCGCCTCCGTCGATCCGCACGTGACCGTGATGTCTCGCTCGGGGTCGATCCAGTCCATCCCGTAGCGAACCCGGTAGTTCCGGGCGAGCTCCCGCCGGAACCCCTCGGCTCCCCAGGTGATGGGGTACTGGTTCACGTCGTCGGCGATCGCCTTCCGGGCGGCCTCCTTGACCTCCTCCGGCGCGGCGAAGTCGGGGAACCCCTGCGACAGGTTGATCGCGTCGTGCAGCATCGCCAGGCGCGTCATCTCCCGGATCACGGACTCCGTGAACGAGACGGCCTTCTGCGAGGGACGGATTTCTCCGGACATCGGCTCGGATCGTACACGCGAGGCTGCCGCGAAGTGGCTCGGATGGCTCAGCTCGCCGGCACGATGCGATAGACAGCGCCGCTGAGCGACATCGCGTAGAGCTCGCCGTCCGCGTCCTCGCCGAACGAGCTCAGGTTCTCGACGACAGGTCCCAGCGCGCGGTGTCCGGTCACCCGGCGGTTCACGACGCCGAGCGCCTCGATCTCGCCGATGCACAGGTCCCCGAAGAGGTACGCGCCGGACAGCGCCGGGATCGACTCGCCTCGGTAGACGTACCCGCCGATCACGGTGCACCCGCCCTCGGCGTGCGAGTACTCGTAGATCGGAGCCACCCCGTCCGGGAGCTCGTCGCCGAAGAACGGATGACTCCCTTCGAGGATGTTCCATCCGTAGTTCTCGCCACCCGACGACCCGGCGGGCTGGACGTCGACCTCCTCCCATTCGGTCTGGCCGACGTCCCCGATCCAGAGGTCTCCGGTCGATCGATCGAACGAATACCGCCACGGGTTGCGGAGTCCGTAGGCCCAGATCGCCGGTCTGGCGTTGGCCCGCCCGACGAACGGGTTGTCCGCCGGTACGCGGAAAGGAGCTTCGCCCGCGAGCTGCGGATCGATCCGGAGCATCTTGCCGAGCAGCGTGGAGAGGGACTGCCCGTTTCCGAGCGGATCGCCGCCGCTCCCTCCGTCACCGAGACCGACGTACAGGAAGCCGTCGGGACCGAACACGAGGTTGCCGCCGTTGTGGTTCGAGTACGGCTGCTCCACCACGAGGATGTCGCGCCGCGTGGCCGGATCGGCTCGATCGCCTCGCATCGCGAACCCCGTGACGTGGGTGTCGCCGTCCGTGTCCGTGTAGTTCACGTAGAGCTCGCGGCCTCCCGGCGCGAATGCCAGCCCGAGGAGCCCCTGTTCGCCGCCGAGCGACACCTCGTCGGACAGGTCGAGGACGGGCACCTTGTCGACGGTCCGCCCGGCGCGGATCGCCACGACCTTGCCCGTCTTCTGCGCGACGTAGAGCGCGGAGTCACCCTCCCGGACCGCCATCGCCAGCGGTTGCTCGAGCGACGCCACCCGCTCGAGACGGATCCGCACATCGGCGAGGTTCGGTGAGGGTGAAGACGGACCGGCGGTCGAGGAAGGAGCAGTCGGGGAAGGACTCGTCGTGACCGATGGCGTTCCCGCGTTCCCGCAGGCAGCGATCAACAGCATCGCCGTGATCTCGAGCGTGGGCCTGAAGCGCCTCGAAGGAGTCACTCCAGGATGGTACGAACCTCAGTGCGCGACGGTTCCCTGCAGCCGGCGTCTGCGAGAGGCCACGATCGCGGCCGCGCCCACGACCAGCAGGCCGATCACCCATGCGGCCGGCGCCCACGATGTCGGGGTCACCGCCTCCGGCACGACCGGCGGCTCCATCGCATCCTGCGATGACTCCGCCTGGGTCACCGGTCCGGCGTTCGTGGTAACCGCGTACGCGCCGCCGTCGGGCTTGCCGTTCCCCACGACGACGGCCCCGATCATGCCGGGATGGTACGTGCAGACGTACGGGTAGACGCCCGAACTCACGAACCGGTAGCTGACCTCGCCCCCGCCTCGCAGCTTGCCGTAGCCACCCCAGGCGCCGTTGGCCCCGAGGACGACGTGCGGGAAGTCGTCTCTGTTCACCCACGTCACCGTCTCGCCCTCCGGAACGCGCAGGATCGTGGGGCCGAAGCAGAAGTTGCGGATACTCACGCTCGTGCCGTCAGCGTCCGTCACGAGGCGGCCACACCCGCCGCCACCGCTGGCGAGAACGACGTTGGGCGTGACACCCACGAGGAGCATCATCCCCACGGTCATCAGCATCACCCGACGGATCGCGTGTGTCCGCATCGACCTCTCCTCCTTCGGTCCGTATCAGCAAGACCGGAGAGGGTCGTCGGAAGTTCCCTCCGCTCATCTGCCGGTGAGGGAGAAGTGCATGTAGTCCTTCAGGGTGTGCCAGTGGCCACCCCACTCCCACCCGATCGCGGCGAACGATCGGACCACGACGTCGCCGTCGTGGATCATGCCCATGCGCTGCATTGATCGATCCTTGAACGGCTGGGCGATGTGCCGGAGTGTGCTCCCGTCCGAGCGCACGTAGGGGTTCTGCAGCGGGTTGATGTCGATCGCCCAGCCGTACGAATGCTGAGACAGTGAGGTGCTGTCCGTCGCGGGCCGGCAATTGAACGACGCCGTCACGCTCCGACGGTTCTTGTTCCAGTAGTCCTCCCGCGTGATCGGCCGGTCCTTCGCCGCGAGCTCGATGTCCTGGATCCGGAACCTCGCGCGGAACAGGCGGTGGAAGACCCAGAGCACGTCTCGCGCGACGCGCTCGTGGAGCACGAGAGGACCGCTCCCGACGCCGCCGCGGTAGTTCCAGTAGCTCACTCGGACCACGCGGAGGTCGTCGATCGCCACCGGGCAGCCCCGGGTCCAGTTCCTCCCGATCAGCACGTCCCGGAGCGTAGGCCCGATCCGGAAGACGCCTCCCTCGAAGCGCGGAGGGCCTTGTTCCGTCGCCGGGTCGGAGGCCTCCTCACCCCCGGCATCGTCGCTCATGCCGGGAGCGGGACTCTCGCTCGCACGCTCCTCGATGAACGGCTCCGCAGACCGCTCGGTGGGGCCACGGGCGGAGGTCTGGGAGCATGCTGCCGCGAGCACGAGGGAAAGGCCGATCGACGCCGCCGCGAACCGCTTCACGCCGACCATCCTCCCATCGCGGCCGTCTCGGCTCCGAACCTGTATACGTGGAGAGAGGAGTCGAGTTCGCCACGCTGACGAGGATCGTGATCGAGCACGTGTCGCCCGCCGTCGACGGCGGGCTCTTTGCCGCGAAGACCTCGGTCGGGGACGTCGTGCCGATCGAGGCGGACGTGTTCACCGATGGGCACGACCTGCCGGCTGCGTGCGTCCTGATCCGCCATGACGATGCCGACTGGGACGAGGCGCCGATGGTTCCCCTCGGGAACGATCACTGGCGGTCCCAGCTCGCGATCAAGGAACCCGGCACCTACCGCTTCCGCGTCAAGGGCTGGATCGATACCTGGGCGACGTTCCGGTCGGATCTCGAGAAGCGCCGTGGCGCCGGCCAGGACGTCGCCGTCGAGCTCAAGGAAGGGGCTGCGCTCGTGAGCGGCGCGGCGCGGCGCGCCCGCGCCGCGGGAGCCGACGGCGATGCGGATCGGCTCAAAGAGGCCGCGTCGGTCATGCGCCGAAAGGACACGGCCGCGGGGACCACGCTCGCCCTGTCCGACGACCTCCATGCGCTGATGTCCTCGCATCCCGATCGACGCCGCGGGGCGGCCGTCTCGCAGGAGCTCGAGATGGTCGCCACCCGCGAACGGGCACGCCACGGCGCCTGGTACGAGCTCTTCCCGCGCTCGGCGTCTCCCGATCCCGCTCGGCACGGCACGCTCCGCGACGTCGCCGCGCTCGTGCCGGACATCGCCGAGCTCGGGTTCGACGTGCTGTACCTGCCGCCGATCCACCCGATCGGGCGCACCAGCCGGAAAGGCCCGAACAACACCGCGGCTGCCGGACCCGACGATCCGGGGAGCCCGTGGGCGATCGGATCGGAGGTCGGTGGGCACACCGCGATCCATCCGGATCTCGGGACGTTCGACGATCTCGAGCACCTGCTCGCAGAGCTGAAGCGCCACGAGATGGAGCTCGCCCTCGACCTCGCGTTCCAGTGCTCGCCCGACCACCCGTGGGTCAAGCAGCATCCCGAGTGGTTCCGCCATCGGGCCGACGGCACGATCCGCTTCGCGGAGAACCCGCCGAAGACGTACGAGGACATCTACCCGATCGATTTCGAGACGAAGGATCGGGAGGGGCTCTGGCGGGCACTCCTGGATGTCGTGCTGTTCTGGGTCGATCGTGGCGTCCCGATCTTCCGTGTGGACAATCCGCACACGAAGCCCTTCGCGTTCTGGGAGTGGCTGCTCGCCGAGGTGAAGCGGGATCACCCCGACATCCTGTTCCTGTCGGAGGCGTTCACACGCCCGCGGGTGATGGAACATCTGGCCAAGATCGGGTTCGATCAGTCGTACACGTACTTCGCGTGGCGACGGACGAAGGACGAGCTGACCCAGTACCTGATCGAGCTCACCCAGGGATCCGTTCCCGACTTCCTGCGGCCGAACCTGTGGCCGAACACGCCGGACATCCTCACGGATCAGTTGCAGGAGGGAGGACCCGCGGCGTTCCGACTCCGATTCCTCCTCGCGGCGACCCTCGGCGCGAACTATGGGGTCTACGGACCCGCGTTCGAGCACATGGAGAGCGAGCCCAGGGAGCCCGGCTCCGAGGAGTACCTCCACTCCGAGAAGTACGAGATCCGTCCCCGAACCCCGGCCGCCGGTGGCTTGCGCGAGCTGATCGCCCGCGTCAACTTGATCCGCCGCGGGCATCCGGCCCTGCAGCACGACCGCACGCTCCGGTTCCACCCGGTGGACGGCGACCAGCTGCTCGCCTACAGCAAGACGCTCCCCGACGGGAAGGACCCCGTGGTCGTCATCGTGAACCTCGATCCCGTGCATCCCCGATCCGGCTGGGTCGACCTCCGGATGCCGGAGCTCGGGATGGCGTGGGACGCGCCCTTCACCGCGCGTGACCTCCTCGGGGGGGAGACGTTCTCGTGGACCGGAGCACGGAACTTCGTCGAGCTCCATCCCGGGCATCAGCCGGGTCACGTCCTCGCGATCGAACCCGGCGAGGGCCGGACACCGTGACGCCTCGCGTGCGGACGACCGCGGAGCCATCGGCATCCGAGACCCCGGCGGCCACCACGGCGACCGACCCCACGACCGAACCTGCGACGGGTCTCGCCTCCCTCGGCGCACCTTCGCGCTGGTACCAGGACGCCGTGATCTACGAGCTCCACGTGCGGGCCTACCAGGACAGCAACGCCGACGGTGTCGGCGACCTGGCGGGACTCGTGCAACGCCTCGACCACATCCGGGACCTGGGCGCGACCGCCGTGTGGCTCCTGCCGTTCTACCCGTCCCCGCTCAAGGACGACGGCTACGACATCTCCGCGTACAAGGCGATCCACCCCGCATACGGCACGATGCGCGACTTCCGGACGTTCCTCAAGGAGGCGCACCGACGCGACCTGCGGGTGATCACCGAGGTCGTGATGAACCACACGTCCGACGAGCACCCGTGGTTCCAGCGGGCCCGGTCGGCGAAAGCGAACTCCTGGCAGCGAAACTTCTACGTCTGGGCCGACACGCCGGAGGGATACCCCGACGCGCGGGTGATCTTCAGCGACTTCGAGTCGTCGAACTGGGCGTGGGACCAGATGGCCGGGCAGTACTACTGGCATCGGTTCTATTCCCATCAGCCGGATCTCAACTTCGACGAGTCGCGGGTGCGCGCGGCGATGTTCGACGTGGTCGACTTCTGGCTGGGGCTCGGCGTGGACGGGCTGCGGCTGGACGCCGTCCCCTACCTGTTCGAGCGGGAGGGCACGAACGGCGAGAACCTCCCGGAGACCATGCGGTTCCTGTCGGATCTGCGGCGCCACGTCGACGCCTCGTTCGAGGATCGGATGCTGCTCGCGGAGGCCAACCAGTGGCCGGAGGACGCCGTCGCGTACTTCGGGAACGGAGACCGCTGCCACATGGCGTTCCACTTCCCGCTGATGCCGCGGATGTTCATGGCGAACCGGATGGAGGACCGGTTCCCGCTGATCGACATCCTGAACCAGACGCCCCCGATCCCGGAGAGCGGGCAATGGGCGACGTTCCTCCGCAACCACGACGAGCTCACGCTCGAGATGGTCACCGACGAGGAGCGCGACTACATGTACCGGGTCTACGCCGGAGATCCGCAGGCGCGGGTGAACCTGGGGATCCGACGGCGCCTCGCCCCGCTCCTTGGCAACGACCGGCGCCGGATCGAGCTGATGAACGCGCTCCTCTTCTCGCTTCCCGGCACCCCCGTCATCTACTACGGCGACGAGATCGGGATGGGCGACAACATCTACCTCGGCGACCGCAACGGCGTGCGGACGCCGATGCAATGGAACCAGGACCGGAACGCGGGATTCTCCGCCGCCAACCCGCAGCGCCTGTACCTCCCCCTCGTCGCGGATCCGGAGCATCACCCCTCGGCTGTGAACGTCGAGGCGCAACAGAACAACCCGACGTCGCTCCTGTGGTGGATGCGCAGACTGATCGGCGCGGCCAGACGCTCTCCCTCGCTCTCGCGCGGCGACATCGAGTTCCTCTATCCGGAGAACCGCAAGGTGGTCTCGTTCCTCCGCACGTTCGGCGAGGACCGCACGCTGGTCGTGGCCAACCTTTCTCGGAGCGCGCAGTTCGTGGAGCTGGACCTGTCGCGCTTCGACGGCCAGATCCCGGTCGAGCTCTTCGGCCCGACCCACTTCCCGCGGATCGGCCAGCTCCCCTACTTCATCACGCTGGGTCCGTACGGTTACTTCTGGTTCCGGCTCCAGCCGGACGAGCGCGAGGAGGAGATCCTCTCCTCGCCCGTTCCGACCCTGACCTCGTCCACGTCGTGGGACGCGGTGCTCGATCCTCCGGCGCGGGGCGACCTCGAGCGATCCCTCCCCCGGTTCCTGGTTCGGCAGCGCTGGTTCGGGGCCAAAGGCAGGCGGGTGTCCACCGTGACGATCGCCGACACGATCCGCGTCGGCGGCGGCGATGGCCAGGGTGTGATCGCGCTCGTCGACGTGACGTTCACGGAAGGGGAGCCGGCGACCTACGCCCTCCCCCTGGCCGGCAGGCGGGAGGGTGACGACATCGGCCAGGAATACGTGGTGGCGCGGGTCGAAGCGGCCGACGGCGTCTGGCTGGTGGTCGACGGGCTGCGCGATGCGGCGTTCGCCGACGCCATGCTGGAGATGATCGAGCGCCGGCGCGTCGCGCGCGGTCAACGGCGCCGGATCGCCGGAACCCGTGCGGAGGGCTTCATCCGTCTGCGCGGGACCGGCCCGCTCGAGACCCAGGTCAGCTGGGGTGAGCAGAGCAACACGTCGGTGACGTTCGAGGACCGTCTCGTGCTGAAGCTGTTCCGTCGACTCGAGGAGGGCATCAATCCGGAGCTCGAGGTCGGCCGCTTCCTGACCGACCGCACGGTCTTCCGGCATGCGGCGCCCGCGGCCGGCGCGATCGAGATGCTCGACGAGGGCAAGGGATCGACCATCGCGATCCTGCAGGGCTTCATCCAGAACGAGGGCGATGCGTGGGCCTACGCGCTCGATGCCGTGCGGGAGTCGTTCGAACGGGCTCTGGCCCTCCCGGCCGACCAGCCGGTCCCCCGCGTGGAGCGCTCCGTGATGGACATGGTGGGCGAGCTGCCGTCCTTGCTCACCTACGACCTGATCGGGCCGTTCCTCGGATCGGCGTGGCTGCTGGGTCGCCGCACCGCTCAGCTGCATCTCGCGCTCGGCTCGCGGCCCGACGATCCCGTGTTCGCGCCCGAGCCGGTCACGCGGATGTACCAGCGCTCGATGTACCAGTCGATGCGCTCACAGGCGGTGGCGACGCTCCGCCGCCTCAGCCAGCATCAGGTCGGTCCCGAGGTCGAGGAGCTGCTTGCTCGCGAGGACGAGCTCCTCTCCCGGTACACGGTGATCACGGGAGAACGGATCAGCGGACAGCGCACCCGGATCCACGGAGACTTCCACCTCGGCCAGGTCCTGTGGACCGGCCGCGACTTCATCATCATCGACTTCGAGGGCGAGCCCGCCCGACCGCTCAGCGAACGGCGGATCAAGCGCTCCCCACTCCGGGACGTGGCCGGGATGCTCCGTTCCTTCGACTACGCGACCCGCACGGCGATGCGCTGGCCGTGGGTCCAGGATCTCTCCCAGGAGGAGAAGACCTCGCTCGCCGATTGGGCGCAGGCCTGGACCCACTGGGTCTCCGCCACGTACCTCGATCACTACTTCGACGTCGTGGGCGACAGTCCGCTCCTGCCGGAGACCGAGGAGGAGACCCGAAGGCTGCTGCACGCGCAGCTGCTCGACAAGGCCGTGTACGAGGTCGGCTACGAGCTCGACAACCGTCCCGACTGGCTGCCGGTGCCGGTGCGGGGCCTGCTCGATCTGTTGGACGAAGGCCCGTGACCGACGATCGCCGCGTGTTGCGGGAGCTCGCTCGTCTCTACGACGTCCAGGAGAGCTACCGCAACGTGCACGGGAAGCGCGTGCACGCGAGCGTGGACAGCATGATCGCCGTGCTCAGGGCGATGGGCGCCCCGATCATGTCGCTCCGGGATGCGCCGGCGGCGCTCCGAGCCCGCCGGGAGGAGCTCGCCCGTCGGCGGATCGAGCCGGTGATCGTCGCATGGGGCGGGCGGGTCCGCGAGGTCGCCGTGCGCGTCCCGGCGTCGGGCTCCGCGCGCCCCCTCAGCGTCGGGCTCGCGCCCGAAGGCGAGGAGCCCGACCGATGGGACGAAGCCACGCCGACCGTGACGGGTGCAGGGGAGGCGGGATCCGTCCCCGCGCGCATCGGGATCGGCCGCACGCTTCCCGCAGGACGACACACCCTGTGGCTCGACGCCGAGGGGACGATGGTACAGACGCTCGTCCTGTCGGCGCCGAGGAAGTGTCCGCAGCCGTCCGGCCGGTGGTGGGGGGTCTTCGCTCCGCTCTACGCGCTCCGCGCGGAGGACGACTGGGGGGTCGGGAGCTTCTCCGACCTCGGCGATCTGCGGCGGTGGGTCGAAGGCCTGGGCGGGTCGGTGACGGCGACCCTCCCGCTGTTCGCGCAGTTCCTCGAGGAGTCGATGCTCGAGCCGAGCCCCTACTCGCCCGCGAGCCGCCTGTTCTGGAACGAGACCTACATCGACGTCACCCGGGCACCCGGCCTCGAGGCGTCCGACGCGGCGCGTGAGGCACTGGACGATCCGGCTCTCCGCGAACGGATCGCGCGGCTGCGAAAGGCCGACCTCTCGGACCATCCGGCCGTGGCGGCGGCGAAGCGGACGATCCTCGACCCCCTCGCGCAGCAGGCGTTCGGAGGGACGCCTCCCGCCGGCCTCGCCGAGTTCGCGCGGAATCAGCGCGCCGCCGACTATGCGCGATTCCGTGCCGAGGTCGAACGGCGCGGGTCGTGGTGGGGAGCCTGGCCCGATGCGGAGCGCAACGGCTCGCTCCCCGGCGACGCGCTCGAGGACGATCGTGCGCGCTACCACCTCTACGTCCAATGGGTCGCGACGCAGCAGCTGGCCGAGGCGGCCGACGGGGCCGGTGCCGCCGGCGGCGGCCTCATGCTCGATCTCCCGATCGGCGTGAACGGCGCCGGCTACGACGTCTGGCGCGAACGATCTTCTTTCGCGCCGGACGTCGCAGCCGGCGCCCCACCGGACGCGTTCTGGTCGCAAGGACAGGACTGGGGCGCGCCCCCACCGCATCCGCACGGGGCGCGCGAGGCCGGCTACCGGTACCACGACGAGGTATTCCGGACCTTGTTCCGCCACGCGGCGATCGCGCGGATCGACCATGTGATCGGGCTGCATCGCCTCTACTGGGTCCCGCGCGGCGCCGGGGCCAAGGACGGCGTGTACGTGCGGTATCGGGCCCAAGAGTGGTACGCGCTCCTCTCGATCGCGGCGAACGAGTCGCAGGCGGTGGTGGTCGGCGAGGATCTCGGAACGGTGCCGGGAGCCGTCCGCCCGGCGATGCGAGCCCACGGGATCCTCCGGACCTACGTCGCGCAGCGCGAGGCAGGCAGCGGAGGGCTCCCCGAACCGCCGGCCGAGAGCGTGGCGGCGTTGAACACCCACGACATGCCGACGTGGGCGGGCTTCTGGCGGGGGGCCGACGTCCCGCTCCGCCAGGAGCTCGGACTGATCGACCGGACGCAGGCCGAGGAGATCCTCCTCGCGCGGCGGAACGTCCGCGAGGCGCTGCCCGCCTCGCTCCCCGGCAGCGGGCTCCGGGCCGACCTCGACGGGGAGAACCCGCGAGCCTCGCTCGAGGCTTCGCTGGGACGCCTGGCCGCCAGCAGCGCCGCGATCATCACGACCTCGCTCGGCGATCTCCTCCTGGAGCCCGATCCCCAGAACGTGCCGGGCACCGGCCCCGAACGGCCCAACTGGCGCCGACGCTACCCGTGGACCCTCGAGGAACTGCAACACCGACCGGAGGTCACGCCGACGCTGGAACGGATCGACCGGATCCGCGGCGACGGATCCGGCGGGAGCGGAGCCCCGTGACCCGCACGACCACCCCCCACGAGCTGACCGCCGACGATCTCTACCTGTTCGCCGAGGGGACACACGGCCGCCTGGCCGACAAGCTCGGCGCCCACCCATACGCCGGCGGCACCTCGTTCGCCGTATGGGCACCGAACGCGGAGCAGGTCTCAGTGATCGGGGACTTCAACGGCTGGGACGCCGGGGCGGATCCGCTCTCCCCGGTCCGATCCTCCGGGATCTGGTCCGGCGCGGTCGACGGCGCCCGGCCCGGTCACGGCTACAAGTTCCACATCCTCTCGCGGCACGGCGGGTATCGCGTCGACAAGGCGGACCCCTTCGCGTTCCATTCGGAGCTGCCGCCCCGGACCGGCTCCGTCGTGTGGGACCTCGCCTACGACTGGAGCGATGCGGACTGGCTCGCGGCCCGAGGCGAGCAGAGCGCCCTCGCCTCCCCGATGTCGATCTACGAGATCCACGCGGGCTCATGGCGTCGAGGGCCCGATGGGGGCTGGCTGGGGTACCGGGACCTCGCGCACCAGCTCGCCGACCACGCGAGCGACCTCGGCTTCACCCACGTGGAGCTGCTCCCCGTGATGGAACATCCCTTCTCCGGCTCGTGGGGCTATCAGACGACCGGGTATTTCTCGCCGACGGCACGATTCGGCACGCCGCAGGACCTGATGTTCCTCGTCGATCACCTCCACCAGCGCGGGCTCGGCGTGATCCTCGACTGGGTGCCGTCGCATTTCCCTTCGGACGAGCACGGGCTGGCGTTCTTCGACGGCACGCACCTCTTCGAGCACGCCGATCCACGCCGCGGGTATCACCCCGACTGGCACACGCTGATCTTCAACTACGGCCGCGACGAGGTACGGAGCTTCCTGCTCTCGAGCGCGGATCACTGGCTCCGGACGTATCACGCCGACGGGCTCCGCGTGGACGCGGTCGCCTCGATGCTCTATC
This sequence comes from Actinomycetes bacterium, assembly GCA_021155985.1. GTDB lineage: Bacteria > Actinomycetota > UBA4738 > UBA4738 > HRBIN12 > JAJNBA01. The sequence continues at coordinate 14,518 of JAJNBA010000001.1, read as the reverse complement.
TCGACTACTCCCGCAAGGCGGGCGAGTGGCTCCCCAACGTCCATGGCGGCCGCGAGAACCTCGAGGCCGTGTCCTTCCTCCGCCGGCTGAACGAGGACGTCTACCGCGAGCACCCCGGAGCGCAGACGTTCGCGGAGGAATCCACGGCGTGGCCGATGGTGTCGCGCCCCACGGACGTCGGCGGCCTCGGATTCGGGTTCAAGTGGGATATGGGCTGGATGCACGACACCCTGCAGCATCTCCGGCGCGAGCCGATCCACCGTCGCTATCACCACGGCGAGCTCACGTTCCGGCAGGTCTACGCCTACTCCGAGAACTTCGTGCTCCCCCTGTCGCACGACGAGGTCGTGCATGGCAAGGGCTCGCTCCTCGGCAAGATGCCCGGGGACGACTGGCAAGCGTTCGCCAACCTGCGGCTCCTGCTCGGCTCCCTGTGGGCGCAGCCCGGCAAGAAGCTCTTGTTCATGGGCGGGGAGCTCGGCCAGCGGGCCGAGTGGGACCACGACGCGAGCGTCTCGTGGCACCTGCGCGACGATCCCGCGCACGAGGGCATCCTCCGTTGGGTGCGTGACCTGAACGCGCTGCATCGGTCGGAACCGGCGCTGCATGCGCTCGATGTGGATCCTCTCGGCTTCGAGTGGATCGACGCCGCCGACGCCGAAGGGGGAACGCTCTGCTTCCTCCGGCGCGGTGAGGGTGCACGCGACGTCGTGGTCGTGGCGATCAACCTCACGCCGATGCTGCACGAGCGATTCCGGATCGGCCTGCCGGAGGGCGGGGTCTGGCGCGAGGCACTGAACAGCGACTCGGAGGTCTACGGCGGGTCGGGCGCCGGGAACCTCGGCCGAGTGGAGGCGGAGCCGACGCCCTGGCACGATCGATCCCACAGCGCGCGGATCGTGCTCCCGCCTCTCGCGTGCGTGTTCCTGTGCCCGGGAGCCCCGTGACGATCCGGGTCTGGCCGGGCTCGCCCTATCCCCAGGGCGCCACGTGGGACGGGGAAGGGGTCAACTTCTCGCTGTTCTCCGAGCACGCGACCGGCGTCGACCTCTGCCTGTTCGAGCGGCCCGACGACGCGGTGGAGGCCGAGCGGATCCCGCTCACGAACCGAACGGACCTGCTGTGGCACGCGTACCTGCCGGACGTGCGACCGGGACGCCTGTACGGCTACCGCGTGCACGGACCGTACGAGCCGCGGGAGGGCCACCGGTTCAACCCGAACAAGCTCCTCCTCGATCCGTACGCGAGAGCGGTCAGCGGACCGGTTCGATGGCACGACGCGGTCTACGGCTACGAGATCGGCCACGCGGACGAGGACATCTCGTTCGACGCGCGCGATAGCGCGGGTTCGATGCCGAAGTGCGTGGTGATCGACCGGGCGTTCACCTGGGGAGAGGACCGTCGGCCGGAGACGCCGTGGAACCGGACGGTCGTCTACGAGACGCACGTGCGGGGCATGACGAAGACCAATCCCTCGATCCCCCCGGAGATACGGGGAACGTACCTCGCGCTCGCGCACGATCCCCTGGTGGAGCACCTGCTGTCGCTCGGCGTGACCGCGGTCGAGCTCCTCCCGGTCCACCAGTTCGTCGACGACCGGCACCTCGTCGAGCGCGGCCTCGCGAACTACTGGGGCTACAACTCGATCGGGTTCTTCGCCCCGCACCACGCCTATGCCACCCGTTCCGTCGGGCAGCAGGTCTACGAGTTCAAGTCGATGGTCAAGACGTTGCACCGGGCCGGGATCGAGGTGATCCTCGACGTCGTCTACAACCACACCGCCGAGGGGAACCACCTCGGCCCGACGCTCTCCCTCCGTGGCATCGACAACAAGGCCTTCTACCGGCTCTCTCCCGACGATCCGCGCTACTACATCGACTTCTCAGGGACGGGCAACAGCCTCAACATGCTCCATCCACGCGCGATCCAGCTGATCATGGACAGCCTCCGCCACTGGGTGCTGGAGATGCACGTGGACGGGTTCCGCTTCGATCTGGCGCCGGTCCTCGCTCGCGAGCTCTACGAGGTGAACCGCCTGGGGACGTTCTTCGACATCATCCAGCAGGACCCGGTGCTCTCTCAGGTGAAGCTGATCGCCGAGCCATGGGACGTCGGTCCCGGCGGCTACCAGGTGGGCAACTTCCCCGTGGGATGGGCGGAGTGGAACGGGAAGTACCGGGACTGCGTCCGTCGGTTCTGGCGCGGCGACCCCGGGCAGCTACCGGAGCTCGCGTTCCGGCTCTCCGGATCGAGCGACCTCTACGAGGCGAGCGGGCGGAACACGTACGCCTCGGTCAACTTCGTCACGGCGCACGACGGCTTCACCCTGCAGGACCTCGTCACGTTCGAGTCGAAGCACAACGAGGAGAACGGCGAGGGCAACGAAGACGGGTCGGACGAGAACTTCTCCGCGAACTGGGGTGTGGAAGGTCCGTCGGATCAACCGGAGGTCGTGAAGCTCCGCGAGCGGATGAAGCGCAACCTGATCGCCACGTTGATCTTCTCCCAGGGCGTCCGGATGCTCCTCGGCGGCGACGAGATCTCCCGGACGCAGCGCGGCAACAACAACGCGTACGGCCAGGACAACGAGGTCAGCTGGTTCGACTGGGAGCACCGCGATAAGGCGATGTTGAACTTCACCAGGTCGGCCCTGCAGATCTTCCGATCGAACCCGGTGCTCCGGCGCCGTTCGTTCTTCAGCGGGACGTTCGACGGCGGTGGCCGGAAGGACGTGATGTGGGTGCGGCCCGACGGGGAGGAGATGACCGACGAGGATTGGGCGGACCCGGAGAACCGGGTCCTCGGGATGCTGATCCCGGGACGAGCCACCGATGAGCGAGACGATCGGGGGCGACGGATCCGCGGCGACACCGTCCTCCTCTTGCTGAACGGTGGAACCCGTTCGAAGAAGGTCACCCTTCCCCGCTTCGAAGGGGGCGGCGTCTGGCACGAGATCCTCCAGACGGCGAACCCCGGCCAGACGCGGGTGATCCGACGCGAGGCACTGAACCTGGTCGCGCACTCACTGATGCTGCTGCGGTTCGAGGGCGACGGGCGGTCGTCGGAGCGGTAGCCCCGCGGGCGCGAGAGCCCGTGGGCGCGGTCGGTCCGGGCGAGCCTTACGCCTGGAGCGCCTCCCGTGCCCGTTCGTTGTCGTTGGTCACGAGCGCCACCCGGTCACGGGTGGCCAGATAGGCGACCGAGACGTTGATCCCCGCCATCGATACCTTGCCGGCGAGCCGTCCCAGCGCGCCGGGCTTGCCCGCCTCCTCGGCGGTCAGATCGATCACGACCGCGTCGGCCTCGCCCTCGACCTTGATGTCGGCCAGGATCAGAGCGTTCTGCGCGACCATCGCGTTGTCGACGAGCACGTGCACGATCCCGACGCCGTCGCTGGTCGTCGCGCTGATCCCCTCGATCGTGACCCCCGCGTCACCCAGCGCCTCCCCCATGTGCGCGAGCTGGCCCGCGCGATCGTCGAGTATGACGGTCAGGTCCGTCGCCATCCGCTCATCCCTCCCTTCGTCGGAACGTCTTCCGTCGCTCGCTCGGTGAGCTACATCCCGAGGGCCGCGAGCGCCTTCGCGTTGTCGTCCGTCACGGCAACGGCGCGATTGTCCGTGGCGAGATAGACGGCTCGCATGTTGACCCCCGCTTCGGCGACCGCGCGCGCCATCCTCCCCAACGTCCCCGGCGTCCTCACGTCCCCCGGGATCGCGCTCACGATCGCCTCGGCCTCGCTCTCGACGTTGAGACCGGCCCCCTCGAGCGCGGCACGGGCAGCGGCCCCGTCCTCGACCAGGACATGGATCACCCCTCGGTCGCCGAGACCGACGCCGCACAGCCCTTCGATGTTGATCCCGGCGTTGCCGAGCGCCTCACCCACGTCGGCCAACCCACCGGGTTGATCCGCCACGCTGACCGCAAGATCCGTCGCCATCGCTGGCCCCCCTCTCGCTTCCCCCTGTTGCTCGCCTTCTCTGGGGGGTCTACGCCCGCGGACCCGCAGACGTCAAGTCCGCCGCGCCTCAGGGCTTGCCCTCATCGGCCGCCTGGACGAGGATCGAAGCATGTTCTGCCCGCGATGCGGCGTCGGGGCGCCCGAGGAGTCTCGGTTCTGCGCCTCGTGCGGGGCGCCTCTCCGGGCCGGTGCCGAGCGATCCGGTGGTCCGAAGATCACGAGGCTCTACCTCGGGATCCAGACAAGCGACGGTGACCCGCCCGGTCCCGTCCTGCGGGTCAGCAGGTACCTGGAGGATCACGAGTTCTCCGCGCCCGAGGGAACGATCACCGTTCCCGGAGATCACGCTCGCATCTCGATCTGGCACATCGATCGCCCGGTCGCGGCGATCAGCCTCACGGGGTCCGACGCCGATGAGCTCGGACGCTTCTTGAGCGATCCGGAGCCGTCGGCATGGCCCCGCGAGGAGGCCGAGCGGGATCTCTCGACCTGACCCGGGGGCCCTGAACCTCCCATCTCGGCGACCGACCGGTCGCCCGCGACGGCGTTATCAGCCGACGCCCTCGGGCGGCGGCTCCACCTCCGGGTCGGGGGCGGGCACTTCCTCCGGTGGATCGACGACCTGGGTACGCGGGGCGGCGATCTCGACCTCGAGGGCGAGCAGGGCGGGATCCTCCTCCTCACCTCGCGCGTCCACCGTGTAGAGGTCGATCGTCTCGCCGCACCCGCCGGCCGAGACGAGCAGCGTCGCTCGGTCGATCCACCCCAGCGCCTCCGTGGGCCGTGCCTCGTCGGGGAGGGCGACCGTCGTCTCCCCTCGGTCGAGGATGAGCGCCTCGTGCTCCTCGCACGCCGCACCCTGCGTCACTGCCGCCCTCGGTCCGGCCGGGGCGAGCCTCAGCCCGTCGGTGACCGTTCCCTCCGTGCCCCGCCACGCCGTCCCGAATCCGGTGCGGGTGTCGAGGCGCATGAAATGGAGCTCTGGGTAGCCTTCCGCGTGCTGGGCGGTCCACCAGAGGGTCTGACCGTCCGGGGAGAACGCGAGCGAGGTGAACGTCGTTCCTCGCTTCGAGAAGATCAGCCGTTCCGGATCCTCGCCCTCGTTCGTCGACAGCCAGATCTCCTGGCCTTCGTCGGTCTCCACCACGAACGAGAGCGCCAGACCGCTGGGGTGATAGGCGACCTCGAGGTAGCTGCCGGGCGGCAGCGCATCCAGCGTGATCAGACGCCCGTCATCGATGAACCGCTTGCGCGGGTTGCCCTTGCCGTCGGCGAACGCCACGGCCAGTCCGATGGGGTGTCCCCAGTCGAAGGCGCCCACGGCCGTCTGGATCGCGGGGAGGTCGGGCGCGTCGCCACCCACGCCACGGACCTCGAACCCGCCGAGCAGGACGCGATCGCCTTGCGGCCCCCACGAGAAGGGACCGGCATCCTCGACGGGGAACAGGCAGGACAGCTCGGCCGTGTTGGGATCGAGCGCCCACGCGCGGCCGTCGGCGACGAACGCGACGGTCTGGGATTCGACCACCGCGGCCGTGCATCCGGCGGGAAGCGGCGTGCCGTCGGCGAGCCGCGCCCCGGTCGGGACCACCGACGGAGAGTCCGATGGCGTCGGGGAAACCGACGGGGTCGGCGAGCCGTCGTCGGCCGGCGGCTCCGTGCAGGCGCCGGCCACCAGCACGGATATCAGGGCGAAACGGAGCGATCGCATCTCGCTCCCGACCGTACACCCAGGTGGGGGCACCGGCGAGAGGCGTCGGTTACAGGTCCCCTCGCAATCCCCAGAGCTCCGGGAAGAAGCGCTTGTCGAGCGTCGACCGGAGATAGGCGACCCCCGACGAACCGCCGGTGCCCCGCTTCGCGCCGATCTCACGCTCGACCATCAGCACGTGCAGCGAGCGCCACCGAGCGACGTTCTCATCGTGGTCGAGCAGGGCCTCCGAGACGGCGAACAGCTCACCTTGGGCACGGGCCATCGCCACGAGTGACGCGGCGCGTCGTGCTCCATCGTCGGCCGGCATCGGATGCCCGTGCGCCTCGAGGAGCGAGCAGAACCCGTCCCAGAGGGTCGGCTCGCCGAGGCGACGCTCGAGCCGGCCCAGTTCCTCGGGCGAAGTGGCCAGATCCTGCAGGAACCCGGGGTCCTTCAATCCGCTGATGAACTCGAGCTCGCGGAACTGCGCCGACTGGAAACCCGAGGCTGGGGCGAGGTGATCGCGGAACGCGAGGAAGTCCTGCGGTGACATCGTCTCCAGGACCTCGATGTGCTCGATCAGCACCCGCTCGATCGCGTGGACGCGAGTGAGGAAGTGGCGAGCTCGCTCCGTGTCGCGGGCGAAGAAGCGATCCCGGACGGACTCGAGCTCGAACAGCATCTGCTTGAACCAGAGCTCGTAGGCCTGATGCACCACGATGAACAGCAGCTCGTCGTGGACGGGCGGGTCCGACGAGAGTCGTTGGAGCGACAGCAGCTCCGGGAGCCTCAGGTATCCGGCGTAGGTGAGGAGGTCCACGTCGGCCTGGCTCGTGCGACCGAAGCGTCGCTGTTGCCTGTCGCTCATCGGGTCCGAGCTTACGGGTCGGATGACGCGCGAGGGGTACCGGTTCGCGAGATGAAGCCATATCCTTGTCGGGCCTCGCGGAGGAAGGCGGCGCTGGACGACATCGAACGGACCGTCGCCCTCGGCGACGTGGTCGGGAAGGGTCCGGACGCGGCCGCGCTGATGGGCATGGTGCGACACACGATCCGCGCTGCGGCGATCCGTGAGCGCGCGCCGGCGCGAGTCCTCCGCCACCGTGAACGCGGCCGTCGGCAGGCAGACGACCGCGGGACAACCGCATCGGAGATCGTCAGCCGGATCGAACGAGCGGTGCTGGCGCACGGGTCGGGCGAACCCAGGGATGACATCGCGATCCTCGCCGTGCGCGCGACCGGCTGAGCGGTCACGGCTGCCAGGCGCCGACGGCCGTCCGGAACGGCGTGACCTCGATCTCGCGCCAGACGCCCCCAGTCACGTAGGGGTCTGCGGCCAGCCAGGCATCCACCCCCGTACGGTCCGGGAAGTCGACGAGGAGCATCGACCCGATCATGTCGCCGGCGTCGTCGAGGATCGCGCCGCCGACGAGCACGTTCCCGCTGTCCACGAGCGGCCCGATCGAAGCGAGATGGCTCGAGCGCGTCCGCTTCCGGCGCTCGAGCGCCTCCTCGTCCGATCCGTCCTTCGCCATCACCAGGAACTGCACCGGTCCTCCTCGGTCTCGATGGAACGGCCACGCTACCCTTCACCGGCCGTCTCCGCCGCACGAAGCTCGGCGAGCCGCTCCGCGACGAGAGGAGCGTGCGGCAGGCGCGCCTGCGTGCCCTCCTGCACGAGCGCGACGACGGAGGCGGCGAGCGCCGACCGGAGCGCCGTAGGGTCGACCCTGCCGACATGGGCAGCCTCCAATCGAACGAGGCTCTCCGCGGGAAGATCGTCGTAGCTGCGCGCCTGTTCCGCGGAGAGTCCCCGGCGGAGGCAGGCGAGTGAGAGCGCGTGGTCGCGCACGGCACCCACGTAATGCTCGGCCTGCCACACGCGCCCGCGCTCGATGCACGCGCGCGCGTGGAGCGCGTAGACGACGCCCCACCCGAAGATGGATCCCGCAACGGGCGGCGTCGCGATGAACAGGTCCCCGGTGGCGGGTGACGTCGTCACCTCGCTCGGGGCGGTCTCCCCGAAGAGGAGCCGGAAGCGTGGCCCGGTGGGGCGAAACTGGGCTGCCGGCGTCATCGAGAGGTCGAACTGCAACGCGTCCGGCAGCAGGAACACTCGGTAGATGGTGGGTCCCCGTTCGAGGTCGACGAGGTGGACCGCATCGAGCTCGTCGACGAAGGTGCGGGTCCAGTCGTCGAGCACGTCCGCGACCGGAACCGGAGCGGCGATGCCGAACGTGAGGTCCAGATCGGAGAATCGGTCGGCGCCGTCGACCGCGAGCGAGCCGACGACCGCTCCTGCCGCGACGCGCTCGTCCGCCTCCGCGAGCATGAGCACGCGCCGTCGGAGAGCATCCCGCTGCTCCACGGTGAACACGGGGCGATGCTAGGCCCTGCACCGGGTGATGGACCCGGGTCAATGCACGTCGCGGAGGCGGACGAACGTGAACCCGAGCGCCAGCGTCACGGCCGTGTACCCCAAGATCACGAACAGCGCTCGGCCCGGAGTGATCGGATAGGACTCGAACGGCCCGATCTGGACATCGGTGCTCACCCAGGTCAGGAAAGAAGCGAGGTTGTCGCCGAGGAGCCACGGCATCCAATGCGGTCGGAACCCACGGATGAGGCCCTCGATCACCGCCGTCCACACGAACACCACACCGAGCGCCGCCGCCGTGTGCCGGCCGACGGCCGCCACCGCCGCGCCGATCACCGCGGAGATCGAAGCTGCCACGCCGATCCGGAGCGACGACGACAGCACGTCGGACAACCACGCACGGTCCGTCCCGACGGTGGATCCGCGCGTGGCCGCCGCGAGAGCGAGGCCTGCAGACAGGACCGCCACGATCGCGAGGGTCATCGCGAAGACGCCGGCAGCGATCACGAGTATCCGGGCCGCGAACCAGCGGAGGCGCCGAGGCTCCCAGGTGAGGATCGTGTTGATCGTGCCGGTCTGCCATGAAACCGCGACCACGGAGGCGCCGACGACGAGCCCCATGATGCTCGTGATCGAGGAGATGCTTTCCAGGATCCCCGGAAGATCGGCGAGCTTCAGGTGGGATCCCATGTACTGGGCCGGGTCGCCGAAGTTGTCCTGGCAGAACTGGTCGGTCGGGCCTTCGAACATGCCCTCCCAGTCCTGCACGAGGCACGCCGCAACCTCTTCGCGCGCCCGGGCACGAGCTGTCGCCAACGCCTCGGCCGTCGGAGGAGTGGACCGGAAGGCGGCGATCGTGAGACCGACCCCCGTTCCGATGAGGGACGCGCCCAGCAGGACCACCACGAGCCGCCGCGAGCGGAACCTCAGCAGCTCGGACACGACCAACCGGATCACGCGCCCACCTCGTGGTCGTCCCCGGTGAGCTCCAGGAAGGCCTGTTCGAGGTTCCCCTCGTCAGGTTGGAGGAGCGAGGGATACAGATCCCGGCCGGCGAGCGCGCGCGCGATCCGTTCTGCTTCGGTGGGCAGAACGGCCGCGCGAAGCACGTCGCCGTCGACGCGAGCCGAGATGCCGGCGTCGTCGAGAGCCTGGCGGCCCGCCTCGAGGTCGGCGACGCGAACGACCACGCCGGCCGTCCGGCCGGACGAGAGCACCTCGTGCACCGAGCCGGTGGCGACGAGACGACCACGGGCCACGATCGCGACCCGATCCGCCATCTGCTGGACCTCGGAGAGGATGTGGCTCGAGACGAACACCGTGCGGCCCTCCGTCCCGAGGCTCCTCAGCAGCCCGCGCACCTCCACGATCCCGGCGGGGTCCAGCCCGTTGGCGGGCTCGTCCAGGATCAGCAGCGCCGGATCCTTCAGCAACGCGGCGGCGATCCCCAACCGCTGCTTCATGCCGAGCGAGTAGGTCCGCACCATGTCGCCCCCTCGCGCGGTGAGCCCGACGCGGTCGAGTGCGGCATCGACCGAGCGGCTCCCGATGCCGTCGATCCGGGCGAGGATCTCGAGGTTCCGCCGGCCACTGAACCGCGGGAACAGGGCCGGTGCCTCGACGATCGAGCCGATCCCTCGGATCACGCCGGCGAGGCCGGTCGGGACGTCCGTGCCGAGGAGCCGCATCGACCCTGCCGAGGCCGAGACGAGACCGAGCAGGCAGCGGATCGTCGTGGTCTTGCCCGCGCCGTTCGGGCCGAGGAAGCCGAACACCCCGCCCTCGGGAACCTCGAGGTCGAGTCCGTCGAGCGCGACCGTCGGTGGCTTCCGCAACCTCCGATAGCGCTTCCGGAGTCCCCCGACCTCGATCACGGCGGCCATGGGCCGACCGTACCCGAGTTCGTGGGCCCGGCGCGGGGGAGCGTCCGCTTGCTACCGTCCGGCGCACAGCAGGCGCGAAGAGGAGAACCGTTGGATCCGAACCACGAGATCCTGTTCGAACCGGTGCGGATCGGGCCGAAGACGCTCCGGAACCGCTTCTATCAGGTGCCGCATTGCTCCGGCTTCGGGACCGAGAAACCGTGGACGCAGGCCGCCCATCGCGGCGTCAAGGCCGAGGGCGGCTGGGCCGCCGTCAGCACCGAGTACGCCCCGTTCTCTCCGGACTCCGACGAAGCGCCGTTGATCGCGGCGCGCTTCTGGGACGAGGACGACATGCGCGCGCTGCGGTTGATGACCGATGCCGCCCACGAGTACGGGGCACTCGCGGGGCTCGAGCTCTATCACGGCGGGGCGCACATCGCGAACAACCAGACGAGGGTGCCGGCCGTCGCGCCCAGCCAGCTCGCCAGCGATCTCGAAGCGCACGTGGTCCCCAAGGAGATGGAGGCCGGAGATATCGAGCGCGTGCAGCGCCTCTGGGCGGAGGGAGCGGTCCGCGGGCGCGATTGCGGCTTCGACATCGTCTACGTGTACGGGGCGCACGCGTACCTCCCGATGCAGTTCCTCTCGCCCTTCTACAACAAGCGGACGGATGGCTACGGCGGAGCGTTGAAGGACCGCGCCCGGTTCTGGCTCGAAACCCTCGAGGTCGTGCGCGACGGGGTGGGCGCGGACTGCGCGATCGCGTCCCGGATCGCCGTGGACGCCCTGGGACCCGCCGGCATCCACCTCGACGAGGCGCTGGAGTTCATCCACTTGGCCGACGACCTCGTCGATCTCTGGGACGTGAACGTCGGCTCGATCGCGTTCTGGAGCAAGGACTCGGGGACTTCCCGCTACTTCGAAGAGGGATATCAGCTCGAGTGGACCGGGGGGATCCGTGAGGCGACCGCGAAGCCGATCGTGGGTGTCGGCCGACTCACGACCCCCGACCGCATGGCGTCGATCGTCCGGGGCGGCGCGTGGGACCTGATCGGCGCGGCGCGTCCCTCGATCGCGGATCCGTTCCTGCCGCAGAAGATCGCCGAGGGCCGGACGGACGAGATCCGCGAGTGCACGGGGTCGAACGTCTGCATCATGAAGGTGGACGGCTTCGGCCACCTCGGTTGCATCCAGAACGCGACGGCCGGCGAGGAGCATCGCCGCGGGTGGCACCCGGAGCGGTTCTCCGTCGCATCGAACGCGGGGAAGGGCGTGCTCGTGGTCGGCGCCGGCCCCGCCGGCATGGAGTGCGCCGTGACCCTGGGCCGTCGCGGCTTCGAAGCGGTGCACGTCGTGGAGGCGTCGAGCGAGATCGGCGGCCGGATGCGATGGATCCGGCGACTCCCGACGCTCGGCGACTGGGGGCGGATCGTCGACCATCGCCGCGTGATGCTCTCGAAGCTGCGCAACGTCGAGGTCGTCACGGGGCGCCGGTTGTCCGCGGAGGGGGTGCGCGACTACGGAGCGCAGATCGTGATCGTCGCGACGGGTTCCCACTGGTCGGGCGAAGGTGTGCAGTCCTCGACCCACGAACCGATCGACGGCGCGTCCGCCTCCCTTCCCTACGTCCTCGTGCCCGAGCAGGTGATGGGTGGGAAGCGGCCGGCCGGACCGCGGGTGGTCGTCTACGACGCCGAGGGCTACTTCGTCGGCCCGGGTATCGCGGAGCTCATCGCGAAGGAGGGTTTCGCCGTCGACCTCGTCACCTCCCTCGACGTCGTCTCACCGATCTCGGATCTGACGCTCGAGGGCCCGATGCTTCGCCAGCACCTGCACGGGGCCGGCGTCACGATGCATCGGGGCGTGACGATCCTCGCGATCGAACCCGGTCGGGTGTCGGGGGAGGACGAGTTCGGGGAGCCGTGGGCGACGGACACCGACGGCGTCGTGCTCGTGACCCAACAGGTGTCCGACGACGCGCTGTACCGGGAGCTGGTCGCCGACCGGTCGGCGCTCGAGGCCGCCGGCATCGAGGCCGTCTACCGGATCGGCGACTGCGTGGCGCCGCGGATGATCTCCGAGGCGATCTTCGACGGCCACCGCATCGCGCGGGAGATCGACGGTCCCGATCCCGCGGTCGCGCTCGCGTTCGATCGCGAGCGGCACGTGCCGGACATCGACCCCGTCCCGACGAGATGATGGGGACACATGGACACGGAACCGCTCGGCGCCGACCTCCCCGAGGGAGCACGGTTCATCGGCCCCGAGCCCGGGCACGCGACGAACTGGGCGCTCGGTGACGCGCCGACCCAGGCGGATCTGAACGCCTGCGTCGCGTGCGGCCTGTGTCTCCCCCACTGTCCGACGTACCGGCTGACCGGCGAGGAGTCGGCGTCGCCGCGCGGCAGGATCGCGGCGATGCGGGCGGTCCAGGAAGGCCGCGCGTCGACGGACGAGACGTTCGCCGAGTTCATGGATCTCTGTCTCGTCTGCCGGGCGTGCGAGGACGTCTGTCCGTCGCACGTGCCGTTCGGCCGCATGATGGAGGCGGCGAGGACGCAGATCGAGCCGCACCGGTCGCGGGGCGCGCGGTTCCTCCGGTGGCTGGGCCTCGACGTCGTCCTGCCGTCGAGGAGGCTCACCCGGCTCGCGGGCTCGCTCGCTCCCCTCGCGCGTCCCTTCCTCCCTCGGCGCATCCGATCGTTGATCCCAGGTGGCGGTCGCTCGTCGGGGCGGCTTCCCCGACTGACGGAACCGGACGGCGAGGTTCGCGGAACGGTCGCGCTCCTCGCCGGCTGCGTCCAGGACCTCTGGTTCCGGCGCGTGAACGTCGCGACGATCCGGGTCCTGGCGAGCAACGGCTGGCGTGTGACCGTCCCCGACGATCAGACCTGTTGCGGTGCGCTGGCCGCGCACAACGGCCACCTCGCGACGGCCCGGAAGCTCGCGCGGAGGAACGCGGTCGCCTTCTCCGGCGTCGATCACGTCGTCGTGAACGCGGCCGGGTGCGGCACCCACATGGCCGGGTTCGGCGACCTGGTGGCGGACGCCGAGCTCTCCGTGCGCGACGTGATCGCCTTCCTCCACGAAGAGGGGATCCGCGACGTCGCGGGATCGCTTCCCGAGCGCACCGTCGTCGCCTACCACGACGCCTGTCACGCGCTCCGCTCCCAGGGCATCCATCAGCAGCCCCGCGACCTCTTGAGCGCGATCGGCAACATCGAGATCGCGGAGATCCCGAACGGCGACCGCTGTTGCGGCGCGGCCGGGATCTACAACGTCACGGAGCCGGAGATGTCGGGACGCCTGATGCGGGAGAAGGCCGAAGCGGTCGTCTCGACCGGTGCGAGCGTGGTGGCCTCCGCGAACCCCGGCTGCACGATGCAGATCCTCGCGGGCGTGCGCGAGATCGGATCAGCCATCGACGTCATCCACCCGATCGAGCTGATCGACGCGGCCAGCGACTAGGCCATCCCGTTCACCAGCGGGGATCCTCCGCGAGGAGGGCGGCCTCGCCCGTGCACTCGGTGCCTGCGCCATAGCGCGCGTCCTCCCCGACGCGCAGGTGGATGTAGAAGCAGGCGCCCGGCCGGGTCTGGACGGCGGCCGCCCACGACTGATCGGACGCGGACACGCTGACGACGTCGAGGCCGAACGACTCCTCGTGCCCGGGAAGGAACGAGAGGTCCGGGACGTCCTCCTCGAGCGATGCGGGGTCCGCCGCTTCGAACGACGCCGTGCGGCTGTGGACGATCTCCGCCGCCGCCTGAGCCCGGCGCAGCGAGTCCTGGGCGTGCCCGATGGAGTTGGCGAGCGGCCGGTTCGCGAAGATCTCGACGATCAGGAACATGCCGCCCACCAGCATCGTCCCGGCGACGACCCAGAAGCCCTTGTTCGACCGAGGGATCGGCTCGGGACCCAGCTCTTCGTCGTAAGCCCGGATCAGATCGTCGTCGGCGGCCATCGCTCAGAGGGTACGAAACCGAGCAACGCGTCACGCATGAGCGTTCGATCAGCCGGCGAGGGTGCGCGACAGCTCCGACAGGCTCTCGAGGTTGTGGCCCGACAGGAACACGTCGACCGAGGGAAGCGCGGCCGCCATCCCTCGCGCGAGCGGTTCGTACAGAGGCGACCCCTTCAATGGGTTCACCCACACCACCTTGTGCGCGAGCCGGCCCAGGCGCGCCATCTGCGTCCGGAGGAGCTCGGGATCGCCTCGCTCGAGCCCGTCGGAGCACAGCACCACGACCGCGCCGCGGAGGGCCGCGCGCTGGCTCCACCCGTCCAGCAACGACTTGAGCGACTCCCCGATCCTGGTCCCGCCCTCCCAGTCGGCGACCGTCCGTCCGATCTCGCGGAGGGCGCGGTCGGGATCCTTGCTGCGGAGCGTCCGGGTGACCCTCGTGAGACGCGTGCCGAAGCAGAACACCTCGACCCGTCGGCCGGCGGCCATCGCCGCGTAGCCGAACTGCACGAGCGCCCGCGCGTAGGGCGACATCGAGCCGCTCACATCGAGGACGAGGACGAGCGGCCGGCCGCGGACCCGGCGGTCGCGCCACGCCCGGTCGAACGGCTCCCCGCGCGTCCGGAGCGACCGACGGAGCGTGCGGCGGACGTCGAAC
>JAJNBA010000104.1 GCA_021155985.1 Actinomycetes bacterium | reverse complement strand
GGGCGACTCTTCGGCTGATCGGACCCCTGATACGAAAGTATGAGGCCAGCCAGACAACCACTCACAGATCGGGCCGCGAGGTGTCGCTCGATCGGATGGGGATTCTGGGTCCTTCGCGGTTTGCTGCGTGTCTGTCCGGGGTAGCTGGGATGGAGCTTGCGAGCGGCTGAGGATCCGGCCCCGGATCCGCAGCCTCGCCCAGAGCCGCGGGTCATCGGACAATGCCCGCGCGGGAGGCCCGGGCAAAGCCCGGGCCTCTCTCATCACGCCATGCGATTCACCCACGGGGTCCAGGTGTTCTGTTTCGCGCAAGATCGCACTCGACCATCGAGGTAGGCGCCGGCGCGGTGTAGTGAATCAGACTCAGTCGAGCTGCAACGGCGACGCAAGATCGCACTCGACCATCGAGGTAAGCGCCGGCGCGGTGCAGTGATCAGACTCAGTCGAGCTGCAATGGCGACTCTACCCCGGGCCCGAGTTGTCCATGTTCTCCTCGAGCCGTTCGTCTCGGGCTTCCCTCCGCTCCTCAGCGATCAGCGGACCACGATGATCTTGAAGGTTAGGACTGCGACCAGCAACGTGCCGGACCACATGTATGGCCGCTCGACCGCTCTCGTTGTGGGCTGCGTGTTCGATGCCGTCTTCGACGCCGAAGTAGGCCCAGCACATCAAGCCAACCAGGACGGTGAGAGGGAAGATCGTGTCGCCGACGGATCTGTGCGCGAGCGCGGCGGCCCGTGGCTTGAGGAACCCGAACTTCAGCTTCCCGTATCCGACGGCCATCATCGCCACCTGATAGAGAGCAAGCGCAGCGACGATCGAGGTGAGCACCGTTTTCACCTGGGGGACATTTCCTCGGGTGATCGTGTCGAAGAGGTCGTCCACGCTTCTCCAGCTCTCTTCGGTTCGACGGGTGATACCCGGCGGCGGGGAACTTCATTCCGCCCATGGCCGTGGGTCCCGGGGGGACCACATGCGGTTCCGAGCGCCCATGCGGCTGTGGAGGGGCGACAGGTTTCCTCCGTGCTGCGATTCGGAGCTTAGATAATCAGGAGACAGCACCGACCGAAGGAGGGAATAGTGACGGAGCCGGCCAACGACATCGACGCCTACCTCGCCGACGTCCCCGATGCCCATCGCCAAGTGCTGCAGCAGCTTCGCGTCGAGATCCGAAAGCCGTCCCCGAAGCGACTGAGGTGATCAGCTACAAGATCCCCACTCTCAAGTACGGGGGACGGGCGCTGCTGTACTTCGCATCGCACAAGGATCACTGCAGCCTCTATCCGGTCACCGATGCGATGCTCGAGGCCGGTGGCGACGAGGTCGCTCGCCGGGTGACCGGGAAGGGCACCATCCGGTTCAAGCCCGAGGACCCATTGCCGACTCGTGAGGTGGCGAAGATCGCGAACGCACGAAAGCACGAGATCGACGCGGGTGGTCGTTAGGCCGTCTGGGCAGCATCGCCACCTCGTCGAGGGACAGGACCCGGGGCGCGAGCGTTAGGGGATGTCGCCGGAGCCCCCGCCTAGGCCAGGCTTTCCCGATCAGCCGATGATGGCCGAACGGATCTGCAACGCGACCCTGGCAAAGACCGTACGGCTGTGGCTCCTGATCATGTCGCGATCGGCATGGTCTCGACCTCCCTGGCTACCTTGGCGGTCCGTTCGGCGATCGATCAGGTGGCTGATCACGTTCGAGGGCCGATCCGCTCGATGAGGCCTCACACTTGGTCGCAGGGTACCCATTCGTCCGTGAGAGGCTGCTCGAGAGCGCTGTCCTGAAGCAGTGAGTGCCGATCGGCGACTCGGGCGAGTCCTAGGCACGCGCCACCTGACGTCCCATGCCGCCTTTGCCAATGGTGCTCGCGGCCTGGGCGCAGTCAGCCCGGCTAGTGAGAAGCCGCCAGAACCCGAGGGCCCCAGCGGCTTCTCGATGCTGAAACAGCTTCGTCCGCCAGTCGTCTTCCAGCGTCTACGAGACGATGATCTGGTCACACCCCGTCACGGTGTCGACCGGGTCGACGAAACAGGTGTCAGCCCCTGCGCCTCCTCGCACGGCATCCCTCGTGTTATCGGACGCATCGATCACGTCGTTTCCGAATCCGCCGCGGAGAGCATCTCCCCCGCTACCTCCGAAGAGTCTGTCGTCTCCCGGTGCTCCCCGGATCACGTCCCCGCCGGCCTGACCTTGAAGGACGTCGTTCCCCTGGCCGCCTCGAACGTTGTCCCCCCTGGCGCCGCCGTAGATGGTGTCTCGCCCCTTCTCCCCGAGGAGCTCGTCTCTCCCTGCGCGCCCGACCACCCTGTCGTTGCCTCCGCGAGCGCAGATGACGTCCCGGTTCGGCGTGCCAACCAGGTTGTCCGGCCCGCCGCTTCCAGTGATCGAGCATGTCTGCGCACCGGCGGGTGCGATGCCGATCAGAGACGAAGCCAGCCCTCCAAGGATCACAACGATCAACGTCTTGCGCATCATCGTCTCTCCCTCCCGAGTCCGCGGTTGGATATCCGCTACCCGCGACATCGGGCTACTAACCAGCCGGCTCCCGCCGGCGACCACACGCTCGCCTGGGTGTTTCCTGCGTCGGCCAGCCCTCGCTAGCCTCGATCTCCCTAGGGCGCGGCGGGCAGGTCCAGTGGCGCTCCAGCTCCCCGGCCTCGAGGTCCCCGAACACTCCCTGAGGCGCACGCCGGGCCAAGGGGATTCGAACCCCGGACCTCTTGGCTGCCAGCCAGAACACCGTAATTCGGTCTGCTGACCTGCATAAACGCAGGTCACGAGCGAGCGGATCGGCAAAGTTATGGGATGAGCCGCATCATTGTCGTCCTCGTTCGATTCACTCCTCATTGTGGAGCCAGCCAACCGAATCGGCGGCACGCACCGTTTCCCGCGGCCAGCAGGAGGGTAGCGGCCTACGGGAACCGCTTCAGTGCCGGGGAAGGAGAACGATGCGGACAGGTCGGATCCTCGGTCTCGTCATCACCACCGGCTTCCTGATTTCCACCCTCGCCGCAGGCACGTCTTCAGGCGTGCCGCCAGGCTGCACGATCATCGGAACGCCGGGCCGCGACGTCCTCTCCGGCACGGACGGCCCCGACGTGATCTGCGGTCTCGGCGGCGGGGACAGGATCCACGGGAAGGGAGGGAACGACGTCCTGATCGGCGGTGATGGCGGCGACTTGTTGTTCGGCGGCGCAGGCAAGGACAGGCTGCGAGGCGGGCGCGGCTTGGACTTGGGTCTCGGCGGCGGGGGCCGCGACGTGGCGCGCGGTGGCCGGGGTCAGGACTCCATCGGCGGGGGACCGAAGGCAGACAGGATCTTCGGCGGTCCGGGCCGCGACGGCCAGCTCTGGGGCCAGTCCGGGACCGGGGACTTCGTCAGCGGTGGGGCCGGAGACGATTCCTGCGTATCCACCTGGGATCGCGACGGCGATGACGTCGTGGTGGGTGGCCCGGGTCACGACATCTTCTTCGCCGATCCAGGAGACACGCGCCGGAGCGTTGAACGGTCTGCGGGCTGCATCGGCGACTAGTTGGTCGGACCCCCTCAAAACTGCCCGCCTCGGTGGAGGCCTCTACTTCATCACTCATGACGCAGCACCCCCACTCCGCAGCTCTGCCGAAGCGCGTGGGGCGACCGAAGCCGTGCGATCTCGCCGACGTCGTCCTCGAGATCCATCAGGAGCTCCGCCAGCCACCCGGCGTCGTCCCGCACGTGCAGCCGCCGATCAGCGCCGCCCGGTCAGTATCCGGGCGCTCGAGTACCTCGAGTAGCTCCCGCGCCGCGGGTTCGCCGAGCGCCGCGACGATGCGCTGGCCGATGTCGTTCACGTCACCAAAGCCTATGGGCTCGGACTGTGGCGCTTTCAAGATCCGACGCAGCTCGGCGAGGGCAGCGGGACCGAGTGGCGCCAGGTGGGAGCCGAACATCGTCCTCGTCGCAGGGATCAGCGATCATCTTGCCGGTGCACGCCGTGCCCGCTTCACCGCCAACGCTGAGCCCAACACCGTCCCGACCAGAACACCGACGGACGCGAACCCGATGACCCAGTCGTAGCCCTCGAACTCGCTACCGAAGTCGAAACCAACGGCCTTGGTCGCGAACAACTCCCACGCCGGGCGGCCGAGGAGCCCGCCGATCAGCCCCCCAGGGGAGCCATGAGGAGCGGCCAGCCGCTTCGGAACTTGAATCGCCACGGCGATCGCGACCACGACCCCGGCCGGAGCCGCGTCCAGCGAAAGGTCGGACAGATCCACGTCTTCAGGCTCCCATGAACGTCTGTGGCCAGCCGAATGCTTTGCAGATACGGTCCCACGACTCGAAGCTTGGTGAGCGGGCGCCGGCCCTCGAGCTCCCGGTACTCGCGAGCACTCACGCCGAGTCGCCACGCCGCCTGCCCCACCGACCAGCCCGCTCGTTTCCGGTCCTCCTCGAGCACCACAGGGAGCCATGGCCTTCGACGCTCCCCCCATCGGCACAGGAGGGTGCAGTCGGTAGGCTTTGGTTTTGACTCCTCGATATCACGTTGCTCGACGTGATCGGGATCAGCTTGCTGGGGGTCGGGCTTATCCTTCTGATGAATGCGTCGGGTCGCTCGTCGCCACCCCCTGCGCCTCCTCCGCCACCGCCCGAACGACGCGATCCGGAGATCTAACCGTGGTTCCTACAGCATCGTGGAGAGCATCGCCATCGGAGGACCGTAGGCCATCGCGGAGAAGGTGAGAAGCCGCCGGAACCCGAAGGCTCCAGCGGCTTCTCGAGCGAAAGCTAAGCCGCCGCCGCTCGTCCTGCCGAACTCGCTGCGTGCGGCCTCCGACTCAGTCCAACGAACAATCGTAGGGGCCATCTTCGGGCGGGTGCGGCTCGCCGCCTTCGAAGACCCACGCGAAGACCACGGCAAGCGCGTCGATGTCGCAATCGGAGAGGACCGGATCACCCAGGTCCGGCCAGCCGTAGCCCATCAGGTCGGTGCTCTCCTCGAGGTTGGTGGCGTGTCCGAGTCCGAGCGCGTGACCGATCTCATGCATGGCCACCCACGTCAGTTCCTCAGGCGTGTACTCCTCGAACTCGGAACCCGGAGGCGGCACGGAGCCGACGATGATGTTGCCGCAGTCCTGACGGCCGCAGAGGGCGATCCCTCCGAACGCGGCGCCGCCGAAGTGCGGGACGAAGTGCACCACCATGTCGGCGACCTGCTGGTTGTTCGTCCCGGTTCCAGTGACGTCGGTCAGCGTGATGGCGCCGTCGAAGCACCTGAGCAGGACGTCCGACCAGATCGCGATGGCCTCGTGAACCGAGTCGAGCTGCTCCTCGGTGGCCCGTGGATGGGACTGGACGGCGATCGTCAGGTCGGCGTGGTCCCACCAGTACCCCTGGTAGTACGTACTCAGCAGCTCAAGGCTCTCAGCGTTCGATTCGGGCAGCGTGCACGTCGGCTGCGAGACGACATCCTTGGGCACCGCCACGGCCGCGGCGGGCGCCAGCAGAACGGTCGCGAGGGCGACGGCGAGCAGCCTGGAAGTCCTCATTGCGGGACCACTCCCTTCCGACGGGGGCTCGGTGGTTCCGGGCCGACCCTCGAGGCTAGGCACAGGCTCGAGGGGACGACATCTGGCAGCGGGGGTAAGACTCCTACGCTTCCCTGGCCTGAATTTGGGCTGTTGGCTACGGAGGCGGGAGGAGCCAGCAGTCTCGCCGCGTTAGGGCGGCAGGGGTACGTCGTTCAGCCCACAGTCTCCGCGGCATTGCGGGAAACTTGCCAGCCGCAGTCGCAGGCGCTGCATTCACCCACAGTAGCCGCCGCCCGCCTCCGGTCGTCCCTGAGCATCTCGGGGAATGCGGCCTGGGATCAACGCGGGCTCTTCAGCCCGATGAGGTTCCCGTCCGGGTCCCGGACGATCGCGTAGCGCGACCCGAAGAACGCGTCGAACGGCGGCTGCGGCGACTGGTGGCCGTCAGCGACGAGCTCCGCGTGAAGGCGATCGACCGTCTCGCGATCGGGCACGTCCACATCGAGCACGGCGGCCCAGCCGGTGGCGCCTGCGGTTCACCTGCGCTAGCGGATAGGCGTCCGATGCCTCGTCCGGGCTCATTTTGAGCCTGCGCTGGCATGCTTCGGCAGTTGTCACCTGAACCGACGTTGTGCAACGGCGGGAATTGACGTTTCCCCTGCTTGTGGACCTAGCTGGACGATGTGTGAACCGACTGCCGATCCTTGATGAACTTCGAGGACGAGTGACTGCGTGACTGCCCGGCTGCTGCTTTCGGAACGCTTCCCGCAGTCCAGGTCCTATGAGGCATCCTGGGGAGTGGTGTCGCGGGGCTGGCGCCAGAGACGACCGCGATGATCCTGCCAGTGTGTGGATCGAGTGCGACGAGACCGATGTCGCTTCTCCGGCCGCCGAGGATGTCCTCGATATGCCTCTGGCACTCGGCCGCGATCGCAATCGTGGTGAACGTCGATCCGTGCTTGGGTGATATGCGGCAAACCGAACGTG
>JAJNBA010000021.1 GCA_021155985.1 Actinomycetes bacterium | reverse complement strand
GGCATCGGGACGCCGGGAGGTTGGTTCGACAAGTTCACCGGCGACGGCTTCCTCGCGTACTGGATCGCTCCCTCGACCCCGAAGGAGGAATACCAGCGGCGGTTCGTCGAGGCCGCCGGCAACCTCGCGCACACCGCGCACGAACTGATCGAGCTCTTCCATCGGCGCGTGCTCGAGGACTTCCGCCGGAACTCGCGGAACCTGTCCGACGGCGTCGGACTCGCGATCGGCCTCGACGCGGGCCCAGGCTTCCTGGTCGAGATCGCCGGGCAGCTGACGCTCGTGGGGCCGCCCGTCGTGGGCGCTGTTCGGATGGTGAACGCGGCGTCGCGGCCTCAGGAGATCTTCGCGAACGTCTATCTGGGCGAGCATCTCCACGACGAGCAGGACGGCATCTACGAGGCGCTCGGTATGACGGCCACGCGCGAGAGCCGCCCGACCAAGGAGTACCCGAAGGGTCAGGAGGTCTACGCGCTGACCTTCGACGAGCCTCGCGGATCCGATGGGGGGAGTTCCGCGGGGTCTGGAGACGACGCTGACGAGATGGCAACCGAAGAAGGGGGACGAAGATGAAGGTCAAGCCGATCCCCGAGGGCTATGGCGCGGTCACGCCGTTCATCATCGTGAAGGGTGCGGCCCAGCTCCTCGACTTCATGACGGATGCCTTCGGTGCAGAAGAGATGGGGCGCGTCGTGGGCGAGGACGGTTCCATCGGTCATGCCGGAACCAGGATCGGCGACTCGGTCGTCATGACGTTCGACGCGAAAGCAGACTGGCCCTGGACACCGAGCTTCCTCCCCCTCTACGTCGAAGACGGCGACGAGGTGTTCCGACAAGCGTTGAAGGCTGGTGCCACCTCGGTGACGGAGATGACGAACATGCCCTGGGGCGACCGGGTCGGCCGTGTACGCGACCCGTTCGGCAACCTCTGGTGGATCATGACTCGTATCGAAGACGTCGATGAGGAGGAGATAGGCAGACGCTACGGGCAACCGGAATACGTGGATGCCATTGGAGTACGTCCAGAGCGCCGAGTTCTTCACACCTGAGGGTTAGGTCAGCGGACGCGGACGCCGCCGATCACGACGGCGGCAGGACACGTCAGCTCGGTGGCTCTCCGCCTGGCGACCACGGATGGAGGCGAGGCCACCATCCGGGAACCGCGCGCCGATACTCCTCGTACTCGTCACCGAACGTTCGCCGGAGAGTCGGCTCCTCGTAGGAGCGAACGAACACCACGAAGGCGATCGCCACTGCCCCCCCGTACCACAGGAGAATCGGCCGACCGAGGAGGAGTGCCTGCCCGACAATCGCGGCGAGGACGGCGAGGTACATCGGGTTCCGGACGAACCGGTAGAGCCCGCCGACGACCAGCTTCGCAGTGGGCGCCACCGGGGCGGGTGTCCCCGTGCCCTCCGTCACGAAACGCACGAACGCTGAAACCAACACGATCGCGCCGGCGATGAACAGCCCCCCACCAGCCGCCTGTACCGGCCAGGGGTAGTCCACGCCGACCCGCCATCTCGTGAGCAACCAGGGGATCAGGCCGGCGACGACACCAGGGGCCAGCAGGAAGAAGAGCGAGGAACCGACCGCGGCCCCGGACCTATCGCGCACGAACTCGTCCAGGGAGCCGGCGGATACGCGGTGCGTGGCGAGTCAGGATGGAAGGAGCCTACGGATTCAGCGACTCTCGCACCCATGAGACCATGAGCGCCGTGAGTACCGAGAGGCACCCGCGGCTCCTGCCGGTCGCCGAGGAAGCACGGGTCACCCCGATCGAGCTGTTCTTCGACCTCGTCTTCGTCTTCTCGCTCACGCAGGTCACGGCCCTGATGGGCCACGACCCGGTGAGTTGGCACGGGATCGCGCGCGGGATGCTCGTACTCGCACTCCTGTGGTGGTGCTGGGTCGGGTACGCGTGGCTCGGCAATGTGGTCCAGGCCGAGGAAGGGCTGGGCCGCGCCGCGATGTTTGCCGCGATGGCCGCGATGTTCGTGATGGCGCTCACCGTGCCGGAGGCCTTCGACGATCTCGACGGTGGGCTCAACGGGCCCGTCGTGGTCGCGTTCGCTTACCTCGCCGTCCGAGTCCTCCATCTCGCGATGTTCTGGATGGCCGCTCGCACCGAACACGATCGGGCGCTGCGGGGACAACTCCTCCGGTTCGCGCCGTCCGTCTTCGGGAGCACGGCCCTGCTGCTCGTCGCTTCGCAACTCTCGGGGACCGCGCAGACGCTCACCTGGGTGGGTGTGCTGATCGTCGACTACGTCGGCGTGATCCTCGGTGGCGCGTCCGGGTGGCGGCTCCGATCGGCCTCCCACTTCGCCGAACGACACGGTCTGATCGTGATCGTCGCTCTCGGCGAATCGATCGTCGCCATCGGTGTCGGCGTGGCGCACCTCCCGATTTCGTGGCCCATCATCGCGGGGGCGGTCTCGGGATTGACCATCGCGGGTTGCCTGTGGTGGGCGTACTTCGATGTTGTCTCGATCGTGGCCGAGCGAGAGCTCCGCCGCCTCGATGGGGAGGCGCGAGCCCGGATGGCGCGTGATGCGTACAGCTACCTGCATCTGCCGATGGTGGCCGGCATCGCGCTCGTCGCGCTCGGGATCGAGCAGGTGCTCGAGCTCGTGGGCGACACCGCGGATGGCGAGCTCGGCCTCGGGCTCGACATCCTCCCTCTCACGGCGCTATTCGGAGGCGTCGCTCTGTTCCTGTTCGCCCACGTCGCGTTCAAGTACCGGACTTGGCGCCGGGTGACCGCGCGCCGGCTCGTGGTGGGGCTGCTGCTGTGTGCGCTGATCCCGCTCGCTGGGGAGCTCCCGGCGCTCGCGGCGCTCGGTCTGTTGACCGCCGTCTTCGTGGCGATGATCGCGTCTGAGGCGGTTCGGTATGCGGAGGCGCGGGAACAGATCCGTCACGAGGAGGGCGGCCCAGAGGTACACGGCGCACACGCAGGGCGCCGGGAAGGCTCGCCCGAGTAGGGACGCCTATCAGGTCCCTTCGAGCATCTCCTTCAGGTTCTGCAGGACCATCGACCACGCCTGGTCCGAGGCATCCTTCGCTTCGTCGGACGGCAGGTTGTGCTCGGAGATCGTGAGCTCGGAGCCGTCGCTCCGCTCCGAGACCTCCCACGTGACCTCCTGGTAGTGCTCGGGGCTGTCGGGCGTCCCGGAGAGGTCGCTCCAGTGGGTGTGCACGAGCACGTGCGGCGGCTCGATCCTGACGATCTCGCCCTTGTCCACGTAGGGCTTCCCCTGCCATTCGCCCGTGTGGACGATGGGAGAGCCCTGCCCCCAATCGGTCTCCGTGTCCACGCCGAAGAACCACTGCTTGATCACCTCCGGGGTCGTGATGGCGCGCCAGACCTCGTCAACCGGCGCGTCGATCGCAACGGAGCTGGACGTGCTGATGTCGGTCTTCATACCGCTCCCTTACTCGGCTCCAACGCTCGTCAAACATCAGCCCGCGAGCAGCTCCTCGAGGCGGTCGAGGAAGCCGAGCTGCCCACGAAGGATCTTGCGCCGGGCTTCCTCGAGCCCGAACCATCCCGCTCGGTCGACCTCGGGGAACTCCCGGGTCCGGCCGGAGCGGGGTGGCCACTCCATCTCGAAGGCGTTGCTCTGCACCTCGCTGACGTCGAGGTCGCCCTCCATCGCCCAGGCGCTTACGACCTTCCCGCTCGGCTGTCGCAGCTCGCCGAGCCACACGGGCGCGCTCCCGTCCGGCGGCGCCTGTCCGATCTCCTCCTCGAACTCACGGCGCGCCACCGCGAGCGGGTCTTCGTTCGGCTCGTACTCGCCCTTCGGCACCGACCAGGCGCCGTCGTCCTTCTTCGCCCAGAACGGACCGCCCGGGTGGACGAGGAGGATCTCGACTCCCGCCTCGGTCCGTCGGTACGCGAGGAGCCCGGCGCTCACCTTCGGCACGCGCGTCGCCTCAGCTCGCCGACCGCTCGTGGATCGCCCGGACCGTCTCGATCGTGTCGGCGTCGCCGGCCCGCTTGTCGGGCCGGTAGCCCTTGACGCGGGCGAAGCGCAGCGCCAAGCCGCCGGGGTAGCGCGGGCTCGGCTGGAGGCCGTCGAACGCGACCTCGACGACGAGCTCCGGCCTGACGTGGACGGTGATCCCTTCGCGACCGGTCTCGATCTCCTGGAACCGCTCGGTCTGCCACGCGAGCATCTCGTCGGTCATCCCCTTGAACGTCTTCCCGAGCATCACGAACCCGCCGGTCTCCGGATCGCGCGCCCCGAGGTGGACGTTGCTGAGCCGGCCCCGTCGTCGTCCGTGGCCCCACTCGGCCGCGAGGACCACGAGGTCGAGGGTGTGCGCGCGCTTGACCTTGAGCCAGCCGGCTCCTCGGCGACCCGCCTCGTAGGGAGCGTCGAGCGCCTTCACCATCACGCCCTCGTGCCCGCGCGCGATCGCGTCGTCGAGGAAGCGGTCGGCCTCCTCGACGTCCGCCGTTACGATCCGGGGGACGCGGAGCTCTTCGGGGA
The DNA here is from genome assembly GCA_021155985.1 of Actinomycetes bacterium. GTDB lineage: Bacteria > Actinomycetota > UBA4738 > UBA4738 > HRBIN12 > JAJNBA01. Next base: position 21,424 of record JAJNBA010000021.1, on the reverse strand, counting down.
GCCGTTCGTCCAGCGCGGCGAACCGCTCGACGGCGGTGCGATCGATCAGGTCCTCGCCGTCGAGGTGCAGCACGTCGAAGACGAAGGCGGAGAGCGGATAGTCCGTCTGGAACTCCGTGAGGTCCTTCCGGCTTCGGGCCCCGAACCGGCTCATCGTCAGACCGAAGGGATGCGGCCGCCGGTCGGGTCGCAGCGCGATCGCCTCGGCGTCGAACACCGCGGCCTCGAGGGGCAGGCTCCGCATCACCGCCACGATCTCGGGCACCCGATCGGTGACGTCGGCGAGGTTCCGTGTGAACGCGCGGACCTCGTCACCCAGCCGATGCACCTGGATCCTCGCGCCGTCGAGCTTCCACTCGACCGCGGCCGGCGAGATCCGCGCGAGGGCCGACAGAACGTCATCCGCCGACTGGGCGAGCATCGGCTGCAGCGGGGTGAGGAGCGCGAGCCGGAATCGGGCGAGGCCGGCGCTCCCTCCCTCGATGGCCGCGGTTGCCGTCGCGCCCAGGTCTCCGGTCAGCATCGCGGCGCGCCGGACCTCCGTTCGCGGGACGTTCGCGGCTCGCGAGATGGCGTCGACCATCACCCCTTCCAGAGCCCCCTGGCGGATCTCGCCCATCAGGAGCCCGCGGAGGAAGTTCTGCTCGTCGTCCGTGGCCTGCGCGAACAGATCGTGGAGCGCCGTGCGGCGAGCGGCCTGGGAGCCGGCGCCGGCCAGTGCACCGATCCCGGTGAGGGCGTCGTGGACGTCGAGCAATGCCAACGTGGCCGGCGCCGGCGCCGGCGGTGGCAGGTCCTTCAGGGATGCCCAACCCACACCGATCGACCCCTGCGGGAGCGCGCCGGAGAGGTACGCAACCGCGATCGGGACCTCATCGGGCTCGAGGGCCGCGAGGACGGACGAGAGCCGGGCGACCTTCTCGAGCCGGGACGAGGTCGCGGCGAGGTCTGCCGACGCCGCCGCGACCTCGCCGAGGAGCATCCCTTCTTGGAGCCTGTGGCCGCTACGAGCCCTCAGGGCTCATCGGACTCATGAGCTGGAAGTAGTTCCCGTCGGGATCGGTGAACGTGGCGATCAGCCCGTCCATCTCTTCCCCGGGGCTGTACGGCTCCTGGACCACGGTGGCTCCCGCGGCCACGAACCGGTCGAACTCGGACTTCACGTCGGCGGTCTCGATGTTCCAGATCACCCTGCCCGGCTCGGAGTTCTTCCCCTTCACCTGGTCGTGGGGGCCGATCGTGACGGCACCCGACCCGATCATCCAGCCGATGTAGCCGCCGTCGTTCCAGGTCGGTTCGCCGAAGAGCTTGGTGTAGTACTCGGCCAACGGCTGCGGGTTCTCGGACCCGATCAGGACGCTGTTGAGGTTCATGACCCCTCCCTCCCTTTCCTCGTCTCTTGCCTACCAGACGGACGGCGCATCGGAAACGTACCGAGAGGGTCGCCTCCCGTGCGACGCCTCACGGTGGTGATCCCTCTACTCCGTCGTCCCATCGCCCGTTCCGCTTCGCTTCCTCGATCGCCGCGAGGCCGGCGTCAGTCATCCGTCCTTGCTCGATCAGCCGCTGGGCTCGGGCTCGGTTCACGGCGGACCAGTTGCTCCCTTTCCGCCGCGGCGTGTAGCGGAGGGCGTAGCGCTCCGCATCGATCGGCTGCATCGCGCTGTCGATCCATCCGAAGCACAGCGCCTCCTCGGTGGCCGGCACGAGCGCGACCGAGGGCGTGGTCGCGCCCTTCTTGGAGATCGTCAGCCACGCTCCGTCCTCGCCCGCGTGGTGCTCCTCGAGCCACGCGCGCCACTCCTCCACCGATCCGAGCTGGAGGAGGGTCCCTGTGATCTCCATACCCGCCATCCTAGGCACTCGTCGGTCCGCCGCGGCGGGACCAGGTGCCCGACCTCGAGCCGGGGCAGGGCTTGGTTCTGGTTCCGTTTCCCCCGCGACGGCCGGCCGCTCTTCGGCCACGACGGAGGCGTCACCGAGTGGCGACGGTCTGCTTCTTCGACCCCAGCGAGCACGTGGCGTGGTGGCGCTCGCCAACGGGCGGGTGGCGTCTCTCCCGCGGGGACTACCCGGCTGTACGTGATCCATGGATCGGCTCTTCGACGCCGCGCACAGGCTCGGCTGGCCCAATCTGCTGGAGGTCAGACGAACGGCTTCGCCACCATCACGTAGATGATCGCGAGCCACGCGACACCGTCGATCACGTTCATGACTGCCACGCTGGAGGCACCGGCGAGGGCGCGGAGCGCGTCCGAGGGCTGGTCCTCCTGGTCCGCCGCCGCCGCGGCCTTGAGCTTCTCGGCCTGCGACCGATGGTACGTGAGGCCGTTCACGAGGATGAACAGGGAGAGGGCGTACGCGATCAGGAGCCACGTCTGCGTGAGCTCGAAGTCGCTCGTGATCGCAGTGATGAACCCGAACACGATGCCGAGCAAGAACAGACCGCCGCCGATCGGCGCGAACCGGTCCTCGGCCGCCAGGATGCGGCGGACGGCGCCCACGTCCCCTGAGCGTGCGACGGCTCCGGACAGCATCCCCTGGCCGACGAAGATCGAGACCGCCACGAACATCGACGCGATGTGGAGGAACTTCCAGATCGTCGACGCGACCATCCTGCCTAGCTGCCCAGCGGTGGCGGCGGTGGCGGCGGTGGTGGCGGGGTCATCGACTGCGTCTGCGATGGTGCTTGTCCCCTCACGACGAGCGTGCCGGCGAGGATGTCGTGGAGTCCCTGCTTGCGCTCGGTGAACGCCACCATCAGGAACCCGATCCCGAGGATCAACGCCGAGAGGAACTTCGCGAAGTACCGACCGGTCGCCCTGCCGAATCCGATCCGTCGACCCTCGAGGTCCGTGACGATGATGCCCATCGCCATCTTCCCGAGCGTCGCCTGCTTCGTGGAGCTCTCCATCAGCGCGTAGTAGAGCCACGAGAGAGCACCCCCGATGCTGGAGGCCGCGGGCGAGTAGTACATGCCGGAGTTGGAGCCGATGTCGTCGCCGCCTCCCAGCGCCAGGTTCAGGGGGACCGTCACGATGCCCAGCACGAGTCCGTCGAGGATCACCGCGACGACCCGTCGCCAGAACCCTGCGTACATCGAGGTGCCGTTCAAGGTGGGCCTCCCTCCGTCGCCCGATGCTCGCACACGGAGGGTGGCGCCTCAAATCCCTCTGCTACGTTTGAGCGCATGAGCAGCTCGTTGCTGGACGACGCGTTCGGGCACCACGTGTGGGCGACGCTGCTCGTCCTCGATGCCTGCCTGGCGCTCCCGCCCGAGCAGCTGGAGACCTCGGTCCCCGGTACGTACGGCTCGATCCTCGATACGGCGCGCCACACCGTCGGTGCGGATGCGTCGTACCTGTTCGTCCTGAGCGGTGGGCGCGTCACACCCATCGATGAAGACACGATGGACCTTGCCGAGCTCCGCTCCACGATGGAAGCGCACGGAGCCGCCTGGTCGGAGACCCTGGCGCAGGACTTCGACCCGGACCTGAAGCTCGTGCGCCATCGCGACGACGGATCCGAGACGCACGCTCCCGCGACCATCAGGCTCGCGCAGGCGCTGCACCACGGCACCGACCATCGCAGTCAGATCGCGACCGCCCTGACGACGCTCGGGGTCGAGCCGCCGGCGATGGACGTCTGGGACTACGGCAACGAGATCGGTCGCGTCACCGAGATCCCGCCCACCTCGTGACCTCGGATCGACAGGCGTCGAAGGCGGCTGCCTTCCGCGCGTTGCACGGGGGCGAGCCCTTCGTGATCCCGAACCCTTGGGACGCCGGATCGGCTCGCGTGCTCGAGGCCCTCGGGTTCCGAGCGCTCGCGACGACGAGCTCCGGGCTCGCCTTCACGCTGGGTCGTCTCGATGGGAGCGTGACGCTCGACGAGATGGCGGCTCACGCGGGTGCCCTCGATCGCGCGACCGACCTCCCCGTCTCGGCGGACCTCGAGAACGGCTACGGCGCCGATCCGGAGCAGGCCGCGACCGCGATCCGTCGTGCCGCCGAGGCGGGCGCCGTGGGCGGGTCGATCGAGGACTTCGACCGCGACGAGCGCCGGCTGTATCCCCTGGATCAGGCGACCGCGCGGATCGTCGCGGCGGTGGAGGCGGCTCGCGGACTCCCGTTCCCGTTCATGCTCACCGCGCGGGCCGAGAACCACATCCGCGGGAACACCGATACGCAAGACACGATCCGCCGGCTGCAGGCGTTCGAGGAGGCTGGCGCCGACGTCCTCTACGCCCCCGGCCTCGAGACCATCGATGACATCCGGACCGTCTGCGGATCGGTCGGGAAGCCGGTGAACGTGCTCGCCGGGCCGGCGATGCGCCTCGCCGAGCTCGTCGACGCGGGCGTGCGCCGCGTGAGCGTCGGCGGTGCGCTCACCTGGACGGCCGTGATGGCGTTCGCCGACGCAGCGACCGCCCTCCGTGACGACGGAGACCTCTCCGCCTTGGACGCCGACGTGCCGCTGGCTGAATGGTTCGGGAGATGAACCTTCCTGGTCAGCCGCTGCGGTAGCGGACGAGCACCGTTCCGTTGCCGAACCGGCGCTCGTCCAGCAGCTCGAGGTCGAGGCGCACGTCGTCGGGGAGCGCCCGTGTCCCACCTCCGACCACCACCGGTGAGAGGAACAGCTGGATCTCGTCGACGAGCCCCGCCCGGATCGCCTGCGCAGCGAGGTCGGGACCGCCCACGGAGATATCGCGCTCCGCGGAGGCCTTCATCTCGCGGACCACGTCGGGGTCGAAGCTCCGTTCGAGCCGCGTCTTCGCAGTGCTCACGGCGTCGATCGACCTCGAGTACACGATCTTGTCCGCCGCACGCCAGATATGGGCGTAGTCCTCGATGACGGACGGCTCATCCGTGGTGTCCATCGTCTCCCAGGCCATCAGCACCTCGTACATCCGCCTCCCCAAGAGGTACGTGCCGATCGGCCGCTCCAGGTCGTTGACGAAGGCGTGGACCTCCTCGTCGGGCGCGGACCAATCGAATCTCCCATCGGCGTCCGCGACGAAGCCGTCGAGCGACGTGATCGCGGGGTAGATCAACTTCGCCATCGCCTCACCCTGTCGTGCGGAGCCGTCGACGACAACTGGCCGGAGCAGTTGCGTTCTCTTGCCAGGCGGAGTCGTCTGCTAGCGTCGCTGATCCACCGGATCGGGGGTTCATGCAGCGTACACGTACCGCCGCGTTCGTCCTCGCCCTGGGTTTCGTCGTGACGGCCTGTCAGAGCGACACGATCGGCGATCCGGTCGAAGAGCCGCGGGCAGGGCTGGGCGGGATGGGGATCGTCCCACCATCGTCCGGATCTCCCACCGAGTTGCTGGGTCCCGAGTTCTTCCCCTGCCATCCGGGCAAGGGCGACGCGAGCTATACGAAGTACGGGGTCGGCAGGATGCGCCGCGGTGGTCTCGAGCGCGAGGAGCTCGAGCCGGACCACATCGTGATCGACGGCCACGGGGTCAACTTCCACGGCAGGGATCGGGTCGATGACGGCGGCACGATCGAGATGGAGATGGACGAGGACTACTTCGGACCCAGCGTGCTGAAAGGCCCGGCCGGAGCGACCGTCACGATCGAGCTCGAGAACGAAGGGGTTCGCCAGCACAACTTCAGCGTGCGGGGTCAAGGGATCGACCTGACGTGCGGCGTGCGGGCACGAGACGAGGTCGAGGTCGTCTTCCCTCGCTCGGGGCTGCTCGCGTTCACGTGCAAGTTCGGGGACAGATCGGGCATGCGAGGGGCGCTCGTCGTCGAGGGGTGAGCGTCGCCGTTCGCCTACGCTGGGCTCGATGAAGGCGATCGTCCAGGACCGCTACGGCTCGGCCGACGTCCTCGAGCTCCGCGAGATCGATCGACCGACCGCGACCGACGACGAGGTGCTCGTCCGGGTTCAGGCGGCCTCGGTCCACGCGGACGTGTGGCACGCGATGAAGGGAGTGCCCTACGTCCTCCGGGCGATGGGCTCCGGAGTGCGCGCACCGAAGCACCACGTCCCGGGCACGGATCTGGCCGGCGTCGTCGAGTCGATCGGTACGAACGTCACGCGGTTCCGGCCGGGGGACGAGGTCTTCGGCCTGAGCATCAGTGCCAACCTGTGGCGCAACGGCGGCGCCTTCGCGGAGTACGCAGCCGTCGCGGCGGCCACGCTCGAGCTGAAGCCGACGAGGCTCACGTTCGAGCAGGCAGCCGCCGTTCCCACCTCCGGATCGCTCGCGGTGCAGCACGTGCGCGACGAGGCCCGGATCCGACCGGGACAGACGATCCTGATCAACGGCGCGGGCGGCGCCGTGGGGAGCTTCGCGGTCCAGCTCGCCAAAGCGTGGGGAGCCACCGTGACCGCCGTGGATGCCACCGAGAAGCTCGAGATGCTCCGGTCGATCGGCGCGGACCGGGTCCTCGACTACAGGAAGGAGGACTTCACCCGCCGCGATGAGCGATACGACGTCGTCTTGGACATCGCCGGGAACCACCCGTGGCGCGAATGCCGGAGGGCGCTCGCTCCGAACGGGACGTACGTGCTCAGCGGCTTCGACCAATACGGAGCCTCGGGCCATCGATGGTTCGGGAGCCTGGGGCGGTTCGCCAGGCTGATCGTGATCGCTCCCTTCGTGAGCGCGTTGCATCCCTTCCGCGGCGCCAAGGATCCGGGGGATCGACTGGTCGTCCTGAAGGATCTCATCGACACCGGGAAGGTCACGCCTTTCATCGATCGGACGTTCCCGCTGAGCGAGGTCCCCGAGGCGATCCGCTACCTAGAGACCGGCAGGGCTCGGGGCAAGATCGTCGTCACGGTGCCTTCCGGTTGACAGGCTAACTGTGTTCGCCTACGCTAACGTCGTTAGCCAACTTGCGGAGGCCGGCGATGAGGGAGCTCAGCACGCAGATCGAGTTCGACGGGACGCCCGATGAGGTCTGGGAGATCCTCCACGACCTTGCCGCGCACGCCGAGTGGAACCCGTTCATCACGAAGATCGACGGCGAGCTGCGACCGGGCGCGAAGCTCGACGTCCGGCTCGAGCCAGAGGGCGAGCGCGGGATCACGATGCACCCAACGGTCCTCGCGGTCGAGCCGGGGCGTGAGCTCCGCTGGCTCGGACACCTCCTCGTGCCGAGGGTGTTCGACGGAGAGCACCGGTTCCTGATCGAGGAGTCGGGGCCCGGCCGTGTGCGATTCACGCAGAGCGAGCGCTTCGGTGGGATCTTGCTGCCGCTGTTCTGGAAGAAGCTCCGAGACGGAGGAACCGCGAAGGGATTCCGCGCGATGAACGAGGCGCTCGCACGGCGCGTCGCCCGGCTCCACCCGCAGGCGGTCTGAGTGCTCGTCGCTCCCGAACGCAGCGCGAGGGTGGCCGAGATCGTCGACGAGGCTCGCGAGCTCCTCGAGCGCGAGGGACCCGAGGGTCTGACGATGCGACGGCTGGCCGAGGCGGTGGGGATCCGGGCGCCTTCCCTGTACAAGCACGTCCAGTCGAAAGAGCATCTCGAGGCCCTGCTGATGGCTGAGGCCTTCCGCGGCATGGGTGCCGAGCTGCACGAGGCGATCACCGGCGCTCGGAAGGGCCGGTCGGCGACGACGGCGCTCGCCGAGGTCGGCCGGGCCTACCGTCGGTGGGCGCTCGCCCACCCGCACCTGTACCGACTCACGACCGGTGGGCCGCTGCCGAGGGAGCGGCTCCCCGAGGGCCTCGAGGCGTGGACGGCCGAGCCGGTCGTGGTCGCCGTGGGTGGGGATCCCGATCGAGCCCGCTCGGCGTGGGCGTTCGCGCACGGCATGACGATCCTCGAGCTCGACGACAGGTTCCCCCCCGACGCCGATCTCGATGCGGCATGGACTGCAGGGATCGGCGCGCTTGGCGAACCGGGCGGGAGGGCTCGTCCTAGCCGACCCGCTCGAGGATGACCACGGGGATCTCGCGGGCCGTTCTGGTCTGATATCGCTCGTATTCGGGCCAGATCGAGACCATCAGGCGCCAGAGCCGCGGCTTCGAACGAGCCGTCGCCGTTCGCGCTCGGGCCTCGAAGCGGTCCCCGGCCACCTGCACGAACACGTGAGGATCGGCCGCCAGGTTCTGGTACCAGTGCGGATGTGTCTTCGCGCCGCCGTTCGATGCCACCACGATGTAGCGGCCGCGATCCTCACCGTAGATCAGCGCCGTCCGCCGGAGGTTCCCCGTGCTTCGACCTCGCGTGGTGAGCAGGAGGGTGTCGACGCCGCTCCAACGATGTCCCTTCCTCCCGTCCGACTCGACGTACGTGCGGACGTGCTTGGCGACCCAACCCGTCGGGCTATCGGTGACGAGGTCGTCGCGAGCGTCAGGCACCCTGCTGGCGTATCACCTCGACCGTGGCACCGTCACGTCGGCCGCGGACGATCCGTGAGGTGCGTCGGCGCTACTCGGCTGGATCCCGGCGGCCGTACATCGAGATCGGGCCGAGGTGGCCGAGCTTGTCCGGGTTGGCGACGCTCCGGACGGCTTGGATCCGGCCGTCCACGACGTCGAGCGACAGCACGGTGAGGAGCAGGCCTTCGCGGTCGTAGGCGAGCGCTCCCGGCTGGCCGTTGACGCGGGTGAGCTCGAGCCGGGCACCGATCCTCCGGCCCTGGTCGAAAAGACGCACCAGGAACGTCGCGACGCGCTGGGCGCCGTGGATCGGCTCCCGTGCCGCGTACACCTTCCCCCCGCCGTCCCCGACCGCGACCGAGTCGGCTGCCAGCAGCTCGAGCAGCCCGTCCATGTCACCGTCCGTGCACGCCGCGAAGAACCGCTGCGCCAGCTCGTCGCGCTCCTCACTGGACGGTTCGAACCGAGGGGTCCCCGCCTCGATCCGCCGCCTCGCGCGGACGAAGAGCTGCCGGGTGTTCGGCTCGCTCTTCCCGACGATCTCCGCGATCTCTGCGTAGTCGTACTCGAAGACCTCGCGGAGCAGGAACACCGCTCGCTCCACCGGTTTCAGGCTCTCGAGGAGCACCAGGAACGCCATCGAGAGCGAGTCGGCCATCTCCGCCTGCTCCGCCACGTCGTCCTCCGTTCCGGCCACGAGCGGCTCGGGGAGCCACGGGCCGATGTAGGTCTCCCGCCGGGTCGTCGCGCGGCGGAGATGGTCGATCGCGAGTCGCGTCACCGTGGCCGCCAGGTAGCTCTTCGCCGAGTCGACCTCGGCGACCTCCTCGGTGGCGCCGCGCCACCGGAGGAACGCATCCTGCACCACGTCCTCGGCCTCCGTGATGCTCCCGAGCATCCGATAGGCGATCGAGAACAGCAGCGGCCGCAGCTCGACGAATTCCTCATCGGCCCGGACCACGCCGGCTCCGTTGCCCGTCATATCGCTCACGAGACGCGCCAAGGGTCCATGCCGTGACAAGTCTCCCGAACTGTCACAGGGCCGCCATCTCGCGCGTCTCGGGAACTGAAGGCTGGAGAAGGAGGACGTCATGAAGGTATTCCTTGTAGGTGCGACCGGAGCGATCGGTCGGGAGCTCGTCCCACTACTGGTCGCGCGCGGTCACGAGGTCGTCGCGACGACGCGCTCGCAGGAGAAGACGAGCGCCGTGGGTGCGATGGGAGCCGAGCCCGTGGTGCTGGATGCCCTGGATCGGGAGACGGTCCTGGATGCGGTGACCCGCGCGAGGCCGGAGGCGATCGTCCATCAGGCGACGGCGCTCACCGGCGTGTTCAACCTGAAGCACTTCTCCCGCACGTTCGAGCAGACGAACCGGCTCCGGACGGTCGGGACGGACAACCTCGTGGCGGCTGCGCGAGCGGCCGGCGCCCGGCGGGTCGTGGCGCAGGGCTTCGCGGGCTGGCCCTACGCGAGCGACGGCTCCGCACTCAGGACCGAGGAGGATCCGTTCGAGCCCTCCCCACCGGAGGAGATGCGCTCGACGGTGCACGCGCTCCGGCACCTGGAGACCGCGGTGCTGGGTACAGAGGATCTCGAGGGGATCGTGCTCCGCTACGGGGGGTTCTACGGGCCGGGCACGTCGCTCGGGGACGGCGGTGCGATGGTCGAGGCTGTCCGGAAGCGGCAACTCCCGATAGTGGGCGACGGGGCCGGGGTGACGTCGTTCCTCCACGTCGAGGACGCGGCGGGAGCGACCGTCGTCGCCCTCGAGCGAGGCGCACCCGGCGTCTACAACATCGTGGACGACGAGCCGGCGCCGTCTTCCGTGTGGGTCCCGGAGCTGGCCAAGGCGGTCGGCGCGAAGCCACCACGCCATGTGCCCGTCTGGTTGGCGAAGCCCCTGATCGGCGACGCCGGCGTCTGGCTGATGACGAAGGCACCCGGCGCCTCGAACGCGAAGGCGAAGACGGAGCTGGGATGGACGCCCCGCTACGCATCGTGGCGCATCGGGTTCCGCGACGGTCTCGGAGTTGAGACGGAGATGTGCGCCTGACGCTCACATCGGCTCGAAACCTGCGGCAACCAGCGTCCGGAGGGCCGAGTGCAACAGGGACTTTCGGTCGTTGCGCCGATACGGAATGCCCATCTATCGTGCCCTCCCTGAGAGCGGTTTCCTTTCGGCGGGGGGTGGTCCCGTGTACGCACGACGGACGGTGGTCCTGCTGATCTCGCTATGCGTGCTCTTGACCGCCGCGCCGGCGCTCGCGTTCAGCGAGACCGTGAACGACGGGAACGACTCCCGGAGTCCGCTCGACGTCGCGGCGGTCGAGCGGACCGATACCGGACCGAAGATGCGCTTCGAGATCACGACGTGGAACACCTTCCGTGCCTCACGGCTCGACATCGACAAGCTCCGGTACTTCTGGATCGGATTCGATCGGGATCGACGGCAGGCCGATGCGACCCGGTTCGAGTACTGCGTCTTCGTCTTCTTCCAGGGTCGTCTGCGGTGGGTCGCGACGAACTGTGGGAACCAGTTCGTCGCCCAGGGGTTCGCTTCGAAGCCCGCCGCGAAGAAGATCGTGGTCCCGATCAGCATGGTCGCCCTCGACATCTACCTCCGGGACCACGAGTGGGCGGTCCTGTCCTCGTGGAAGGGGACACCGTGCAACAGCCGGTGCGTGGACGCCATCCCGAACACGCTGCCGCTGCCGCTCCGCGACTTCACCCCTCCCAAGATCGTGTTCACCGCTCCACGGCTGGTCTCGACCGGATCCACGTCTTCCACGTTCCCCGTCCAGTTCTCCGTCACCGATCCGAGGGGGTCCGGCGTCGCCGACTGGGATCTGCACTCGATGCACGTGGGGTTCGGATCATGGGAGGTCGCAGCATCGGGCAGCAGCGGAGGAAACCAGTCAGTGCCCTTCGATGGGGAAGAGGGGGCGACCTACGACCTCTTCGTCACCGCCACGGACGAGCAGGGCAACGAAAGGGAAGGGCCGATGCGCAGGGTGATCGTCCCGTACGACGACGACACCGTGCCCGGTCTGGTCATCTCCGGCACCGTCGGATCACAGGCCGACGCGACCGCGTACGGCGGAACGCTGAGCGTGCTCTCGGACACCGACTCGTCCTACTCGTTCTTCGCGGGCAGTCCTCAGGATTGCCCCTCGATCTGGCTGATCGGCCCGGGAACGGGGGACTGGACGATCCGCATCAGCTGGAACGTGACCCAGGAAGCGACCGTCTCGGCAGCCGACATCCCCGATGGACCCCGCAAGGTGCTGTGGACCACGTCGAGCTGTGGGTTCCAGTACACGGTCGAGCTCGTCTCGGGCGCGAGCGTGGCGATCGATGCGATCGGCGACGCGGTCGAATGATCAGGAACTGGACGAGCGCGATCGGTTCCTGAGCTCCTCGAGCCCCTCGAGCATCAGGTCGAGCGCGAACTCGAACTCGAACTGGTCGTCGCAGCCGGCGCCGACGACGGACCGGTCGTCGTGCGAGATCGTGGTGAAGATCTCGAAGATGTAGGGGTAGGTGTCGGCCATCGCGCCGAACATCGCCTCGTCCATCATGTCCGGGTCGGTCTCGGAGGAGTCGTTGAAGAGCTCCTGCGTGAACCCGAACATCCTGCTGCCCATCGCGTGCAGGGCGTGGTGAGTGAGATCGAGCGAGAAGCCACCGATCCGGAACACGCCGATCATCGAGTCCATGTAGCCGAGGACGACCGGGGTGGGGGTGGTGCGCGACTCCATCAGTCGAGACGCCCACGGATGGCGCAGGAGCGCTCGGCGTGCCGGCTGGGCTCCGGACGGTCGCCATGGGGTCGTGGTGCTGTCGGCGAACGTTCGCAGCGTGGATGGGATCGCATCGAGGCTCCTGCTCGACCTCGAACGAACCTCCGATCCTCCCTAGCTGCGGGCGACGAAGAAGCACAGCACCGCCAGCACGAGGGCGAGCGGAGCCCAGAGGTACCGCTCCCACGGACTCGAGGAGGCGGCGTTCATCACGGCACCGATGGCGAGCACGACGATGAGGATCCACGTCCCCCACCGCGCCGCCACGTCGGGAAGGAAGGTCGCGCCGACACCGGAGCGGGCGAGCACCACCGCCGCGCCGAACGACCAGAAGACGACCGCGATCCCGCTCGCGACCCGCAGGCCCGACGGAAGATGGCTCCTCGTCCCTCCCCAGGCCGCTCGTCCCAGTGGTGCCCCGAGCGCGAGCGCGGCCTGGAACACGGCGATCGCGACACATCCGAGAGCCGCGATGACGGCGAGCATCCTCACGGGCTTCGGACGGAGATCTCGTCGGATCCGACCACCCACCTATCTTGGCGCCTGGCAGACGGATCGAGCGGTCTGGTCTCCGCCGGTCCGCTCCGGTCGATAGTGTCGGGCGACAGGAAGGGAGACGAGCGATGAGGAAGCTGATCGTGAGCACGTTCCTGACCCTCGACGGAGTGATGCAGGCTCCCGGCGGTCCCGAGGAGGACGACAGCGGTGGCTTCGCGCACGGCGGCTGGTCGGTGAACTACTGGGACGACCTGATGGGCGAGGTCAAGTCCGAGGAGTTCAACGTGCCGTTCGACATGCTGCTCGGACGCAGGTCCTACGAGATCCTCGGCGCGTACTGGCCGAACGCTCCGGAGGATGCCGGCGGCAAGCCGTTGAACGACGCCACGAAGTACGTGTGCTCGCGGAGCCATCCCTCGCTGGACTGGACCCCGGCGCTCCTGCTCGAGGGAGACGCGGCCGAGGGCGTCGCGGCGCTCAAGGAGAACGACGACGGGCCGGAGCTGCAGGTGCACGGCAGCGGGAACCTCGCCCAGACGCTGATCCACTACGGCCTCGTCGACGAGTACCGCCTGTGGGTCTTCCCGCTCGTGCTCGGATCGGGCAAGCGCCTGTTCGCGGACGGCACGATCCCCGCCGGGCTGAAGCTCATCGATTCGAAGGTCTCCACCACCGGCGTGTTCATGGGTACCTACGAGCCCGCGGGTGAGGTCGTAACGGGATCGTTCGGCTGATCGATCACCCGGAGGCGTGAGCCTTCACGTCGACTCACCCGCGGACCGGGCCAGCTGGTCGGCGATCTCCCGGAACGTCCCGAGCCACGTGTCGTTGTCGATGTTCCAGTCGCTGCCGTTCCGGACGATGACCGCGTCCGCGTCGGGAGCCACGTACAGGTACTGGCCGAGGTTCCCGAGCCCGTAGAAGCGGCCCGGGCGTTCGACATCGACCCACCAGAAGTACTGGTAGTCCGCCGCCGGATCGGTGCTCGTGTCCGCCGCCGTGGCGGCGCGGACCCACTCCTTCGAGACGATCCGTGTGTCGTTCCACTCCCCGTCGTGGAGGAACAGCAGCCCGAAGCGGGCGTAGTCGACGGGCGCGACGTTCAAGCCGCTCTCCAACTTCTCGAAGCCGGAACGCTCCGAGTCGAGTGACCAGGTCGCATCGGCCTCCGCGCCGAGCGGCTGCCACAGCCTGGTGGCCATGTACTGCGAGACGGACATCCGCGTGGCTCGCTCGAGGACCATCCCCAGGAGGAGCGGGTTGTAGTTGTTGTAGTGCCACGTCACGCCGGGCGGTTCCACGATCCGCGATCCGTCGATGCCGACGTCCCGGAGGTCCACGCCGTAGTAGGTGACTACGTCGTCGCCCCAGGGAACCGGGATGGCGGGCTCCTCGTACCGGACCCCCGAGGACATCGTGAGCAGATCGCGGAGCGTGATCCGTGCGAACCGTTCGTCCCGTTCCGCGAGCTCGGGGAGATAGTCGGTGGCCGGATCGTCGACGTCGCCGATCAGCCCCTCGTCGATCGCGATGCCGACCAGCGTCGACAGGAACGACTTCGCGACCGAGAACGACGTCTGCAGGGTCGCACGGTCCGATCCGCCGAAATACCGCTCGTAGACGAGGCGGTCGCGGTGGACCACCACGAACGCGAGCGTCTCGTTCCGCCGGAGGAACGGGTCGAAGTCCGTGCCTTCGCCGTCGGGGACCGCTCCGCTGAGATCGATCTCGGGACCGTCGGGCAACGGGCTCACCTCGTCGCCTGCCGCGATCACGCGGGACGGGAACCGATGCTGGTCGCCGACGTCGGCGTCCCGCCAGACCATCGCCCGGGCGGTCGTGGACGAGTCCACGGCCGTCAACGCCCATGCGTAGACGCCACCCACCAGCAGGACGACGGCGCCCGCGGCGATCGCGAGCCGCCGAGACCATCGACGACGAGCTCGTTCGCTCATCCCTCTGACCCTACGTTCGTCGGAGCTCGCCGGAACCGTGCCGTTGCGGCTCCTTGCTCGCTCCTCCCTCAGGTCAGCGGTCGCGTTCGGTCCCATCCGGTCCAAGATGGGTCCTCCATGCGCGACATGTCCGATCCTTCCCGGAACGCCCGCCCGACACGAGATCGTGACGGCTATCTGCCGATCCGCGGATACGCGGCGATCGGTGACGGTCGGACGGTGGCGCTCGTGGCGGCGGACGGCTCGATCGACTGGCTCGCCCTCCCGAACCTCGATTCGCCGTCCGTGTTCGGCGCCCTTCTCGACGCGAGCCGAGGTGGGCGCTTCTCCCTCGAGCCCGCGCTCCCGTACGAGACGACGAGGCGGTACGTCCCCGACACGAACGTGCTCGAGACCACGTTCATGACGGATCTCGGGACGGTCCGCGTGACCGACGCGTTGCTGCTGAACGGGCCCGGCCTCGCGCCCCTCCGCGAGCTGGTCAGGGTCGTGGACGGGGTCGACGGAACGGTTCCCATGTCGTGGTCCGTCGAGCCGCGATTCGGCTACGCCGCCTCTCGGACTTCGATCGTCGTGCGGGACGGGGTGCCGGTCGCGAGCTCGGGCCCGGACGCGATCGGGATCGTCTCGTTCGATCTGGGACGGCCCGACGTCGCCGACGGTCGCATCTCCGGTGGCGCCGAGGTCCGGGCCGGCTCGACGGGGATGCTCGTCCTGTCGGCCGCCAGCCAGGAGCCCATGGTCGTCCCGAGCCGGGACCAGGCGCTCGATCGGCTCCACCGGACCCGCGACTCCTGGAGCAGGTGGGTCGCGGCGCGGCCCTACGCGGGACCGTTCCGCGACGCGGTGGTCCGGAGCGGGCTCGCGCTCCGTCTCCTCGTCTTCTCCCCGTCGGGAGCGATCGCCGGCGCCGCGACCACGTCGCTCCCCGAGCAGATCGGCGGCGTTCGGAACTGGGACTATCGCTTCTCGTGGGTCCGCGACGCGGCCGCCTCGCTCGAGGCGCTCATCGCTCTGGACTGTCCCGTCGAGGCCGAAGCGTACTTCTGGTGGCTGATGAACGCCTCGCAGCTGTCGAGGCCCAACCTCCAGGTGCTCTATCGCCTGGACGGAGGTACCCAGGCGCGGGAGCGGACGCTCGACTTCGCCGGCTACCGACGCTCGCGGCCCGTGCGAGCCGGGAACGCGGCGATCGACCAGCTGCAGCTCGACATCTACGGCGACCTGCTCCATTGCTCGTGGCTCTATGCGGAGGCGGTGGGCGAGCTCGACCGGGACCTCGGCAAACGGCTCGCCCGGATCGCGGACCTCGTGTGCGAGATCTGGCGGACCCCCGACTCCGGGATCTGGGAGGTCCGGAGCGAGCCCCGGCACTACACCCAATCGAAGATGATGTGCTGGGTGGCGCTCGACCGAGCGATCGCGCTGGCGGCTTCGTCCCGCGTGCCGTCCGATCGCGTGGACCGATGGGCGCGCGAGCGGGACGCGATCGAGGCGTTCGTGGAGGAGCGATGCTGGTCCGACCGGCTGCACAGTTACGTCCGCTCCGACGGCTCGGAGGACCTCGACGCGGGAGTGCTGCACGCCTCGATCCTCGGATACGGGGAGCCCGGCGGCGAACGGATGCTCGGCACCCTGGCGGCGATCGACCGGCACCTCCGGGAGGGCCCGCTCGTGATGCGGTACGTGGTGGACGACGGCCTGCCGGGCGGGGAGGGAGCGTTCCTCGCGTGCTCCTTCTGGCTCGCGGACGCCTGGGCACGGGCTGGCCGGGTCGACGAGGCCGAGCAGCTGATGGAGCGGCTGATCGCGATGGCCAACGACGTCGGGCTCTACGCCGAAGAGATCGATCCCGACGACGGGGCCTTCCTCGGGAACTTCCCGCAAGCGCTGCCGCATCTCGCGCTGATCGGCGCGGCGACCGCGATCGAGGAAGCCCGTCGAGGTCGGACGTGAGCGTGCTCGGTGCCCTCGCGGGAGGTGTGCTCGGGACCTTCGTCCTCACGACGGTGCTCAGGACCGCGAGCGAGCTGGGGCTCACGCGCGTGGATCTGCCGTTCCTGCTCGGCACCGCCGTCACCAAGGACCGGGCGCGGGCGAAGGCGATCGGCTACGCCGCGCACTTCGGGTTCGGCCTGCTCTTCTCGCTGGCCTACGCCATGTTCTTCCTCGTCGTAGACGCGAGCGGGTGGCTCCTGGGAGCGCTCCTCGGTCTCGCGCACGGGGTGTTCGCGGGGACGGCCCTCGTGAACGTCCTCCTGCCGGTCGTGCACCCTCGGATGGGGAAGCCCTGGACCGACGCAGGATCGTCCCCGCTGATCGAATCGCCCGGGTTCCTGATGCTGAACTACGGCGCCGGGACACCGGTCGTCAGCCTGATCGCGCACATCCTCTACGGAGCGATCGTCGGTGGCCTCGCGGCCTGGTGACATCTCCGGGGCCGCCGGGCTCCGTCAGTCCGGCGACGAGAGGCCGTACCGGAGGAACAGGAAGTCCTCGGAGCGACGGATCGAGAGGAGACGCGCTCCCACCTCCCGTTCGAGGAGGTCGGTCTCGTCCGTCAGGGGAGACCGCTCCGGGCCGCCGCCGATCAGCTTCGGCGAGATCGTCAGGAACAGCTGCTCGACGGCCGACGCCTCCAGCATCGCGCCCATCAACCCGGGACCCCCTTCGGTGAGGATCCGCTCATATCCGTGTTCGCGGAGACGGTGGATCGCGATGGCGCCGTCGACGCGATCCGCGTCCCCGACGTCGATCACCTCACCGACCCGGGCCGGGCCCTCCGTGAGCGACCGAGCACCCGCCGACGTCGTGACGACGATCGCGTCCGCGAGCGCGGGATGGTCCCCGGGGAGCTCCCCGCTGGCGGTCACGACGACGAGCTTCGGCGACTCGCTCGCCGAGATCCCCGCTCGCAGCCGGGAGAAGCTGTCGGCGCCCGGCGGATACGCCTTCTCGGCCGCCCAGGGACCGTCGTGCTCCCGGAGGGTGCCGGCGCCGACCACGACGGCGTCGGCCACGGCGCGCAGGAGCGCCATCACGAATCGGTCGGCCGCGGCGCCGCCGCTGATCTCGGCCGAGGACATCTCGACGCCACCGATCGAGGCGACGCCGTCGATCGAGGACACGAAGTTCGCGTAGACGACGCGTGCGGGGAGCCGGAACGGCCCCCCGTACGCCGATCTCACCGCGTCGGGGACGGGGACGTCGGGAGCGCCGTCGGACTCGAAGACGGCCTCGATGCGGACGTCGAGCGCGGTCACTCGCGCTGCGCCACGGTGAGGAACTCGCGGCGCATCTCGGGATCCCGCTCGTAGTTGCCGCGCCAGAACGAGGTGGAGGTCCGCGACCGCTCCTCGCGGACGCCTCGCATCTGCGTGCAGAGGTGCGCGGCCTGGAGGTGCACGGCGACCCCGTGCGGATCCATCACCTGGTTGAGATGGTCGGCGATCTGCTGGCCGAGGCGTTCCTGCACCGTGAAGCGGCGCGCGTACACCCGGACCAGCCTCGTCATCTTCGAGATCCCGATGATCTGCTCGTGCGCCACGTATCCCACATGTGCCACGCCGTAGAAGGGGAAGGCATGGTGCTCGCAGAGCGCGAAGAACGGGATCGGCCCCTCGATCACCTGGCTGATCGAGCAGTCGGGTCCTCCGCGACACTCGGTGGGGAACGCGGTCAGGAGCTTCGGGTCGCCCTCGTAGCCCAGGGTCGCCTCGTACATCGCTCGAACGAACCGGCGCGGCGTGTTGTGGGTCCCCTCGGTGTCGAGGTCCATGCCGAAAGCGGTGAACATCTCCGCGACGGCGTCCTCGAAACGCTGCCACTGCTCGTCGGTGACCTCCCGAGGTCGCACGCGCTCCCAGGACGTGGTCTCCTCCGGGTCGCTCATCGCCCAGCGCTCTGCGACGTCCGCGGGTCTCGGGCTCGAGCGCTGCCCGTCCGGGGTCTCTCGATCGGTCCTCATCCTCGGCCTCCGCCTCGCTTCATCGGTCGGCTTCCTCCACCCACCGTACGGTCCCGCCGGGCGTTTGGCTCAGGGCTTCCGTGCGGTGGCTCGGCCCCAGGCGAACGCGGCGAACGAGTCGGATGCCTCGGCCCACCGGATCCAGACCTGCTCCAGCGCGTCGATCTCGTCCTGATCGGCGAGTCCCCGTTCGGTCAATCCCTCCACGAACCACTCGTCCCGGCAGTCGGCAGCGCGACCGAGGCCGAACGTCCGAACCCGTTCCTCGGTTCCGTAGCTGAAGGAGGTGATGGATGCCTCGACCTGCGCGAACCCCGCCGCGAGGAGGAGACCGCGGAGCTCCCGGCCGCGGTAGGGATGGACGTCGCCCTGCGCCTCCCACAGCGCGAGCCGCAGTTCGTAGAAGCGACGCAGCGGAGGCACGTCCGCGCCGTGGAGGATCAACCCTCCGTACTCGATCGACGACGCTCCGATCACGCCGCCCGGCTTCAGCACGCGACGGACCTCGGCCAGGCCCGCGAGCGGGTCATCGAGCGTCTCCAGCATCGCGAAGAGCGTGCAGACGTCGACCGATGCTTCCGGGACCCCCAGATCGTAGATGGTGCCTTCGCGGAACTCGACGTTGTCGATCCCGTGATCGGCGGCGTACGCGCGCGCATCCGCGAACTCCGCATCGTCGACGTCGATCCCGGTCACGTGCCCGGCTGCCCGCGCGATGCCCAGGGTGATCGAACCGGGCCCGCAGCCCACGTCGAGGACCTGCGCGCTGGTCCCGATCTCGGGGAGCACGAAGTCCGCGTACTGCCCGGCGCTCCGGTCCCGCATCAGGTCCTCGAACCCCACGACCGTGCTCCCGTGAGTCGCTCGTCAGCCGCCGGAGGCGTGCGCCTTCGCGACGTCGCCGATGATCTCGGCCAGCTCCTTCGGACGCGACCACATCGGCCAGTGGCTCGTCGGCAGGTCGACCCAGGTGAGGTTCCGCACCTCCTGAAGGCCGGCGAGCCAGGCGTAACCCTCGCCCATCGCCTCCTTGTACTGCTGGGACGTGTAGCCCGTGCAGACGATCGTGCTCGGGAGGTCGAGCCGTGCGTCGTTCGTCAGCTCGACGGTGTCGCGGAGGACGCCGCCCGGCTCCGGGACCGCCCGCTGCCGGAACGTCTCGAGCTGTTCTTCGCTGAGCCCGTCGAGGTTCTCCTCCGCGGAGACCTCCTCCCACGACAGCGGCTTCTCATCGCCGTCGAAGTCGGCATCGAGGGGCGGGACGCCCGGGGCGGTGTCGACGTAGACCATCGCCGCGATCGACCCGGGGACCCGATCGCTGGCGACGTAGCCGGAGAACCCGGTCCCGCTGTGCACGGCGAGCACGACGGGGCCGCTCGCCGCCTTGACCGCCTCGGTGATCGCGTCCACATGGTCGGAGAGGCCGATGGAGGAGCGGTCCACGTGGGCCGACTCGAGACCGGGAAGCGTGAGCGCGGTGACGTCGTGACCGTCGGCCCGCAACAGGCCGGCGACCTCATCCCACGCCCATGCACCGAGCCAGAACCCAGGAACGAGGATGATCGATGGAGTCGTCATCCCCCGACCCTAGGCGTGGAGGGGGACACGCGTCAGCCTGGCTGCTCGCCATCACCGGGCTCGTCCTGTTCGGCAGGGACCTCGTGGGCGGATCGGTCGCTCGGGGGGCCGGGTCGGGCGACGTCGAACGCGGACATCACGATCGTGCCGATGCTGAGCAACCCGGCCGCGAACGCGAGCAGGATCGACCACGCGAAGTCCCGTCTCGTGGGTGGAGGCCGCCGAGGATCCACGGCAGGACGAGGAGCGCCAGGGTCATCGCCGTGGTCACGATCTCGTTGACCACCAGCGCCGTGGACCCCGTGGCTCGCCGGACGCCTCGGACGTGGAGGGCAGAGTCCACGTTCGCCGCGATCAGGACGAGGCTCAGCACCACGAAGAGGATGCGCGTCCAGAGCGGATCCATCACGACCAGCGTGAGCGACATCCCGAGCGGGATCGACAGGACGATCAGGGTGATGCGCGTGCCGAGCGCAAATACCTCTCGAACACATCGCGTCGAACACATCCCGCGAGCGATCCCATCGCCGGAATCCGGTCTCGACGTAGAAGAACACCCCGACGAGGAAGAGGCCGATCAGCGTGGCCGTGACCTCCGCCATGTTGAGCAGGAAGGCGTCCGGCACCCGTCGCACGGCCCCTCAGCCTATCCTCGATCGGTCGTCGTTCGGCCGGGGAGGCTCGCCGCGTATGCCTCCGAGGGGATCGAGCGCACGTCCAGCGCTCAGGGAAGGAGCACCTGATGTCGGGGAGCGGAACGCGCGAGGATCCATGGATCTTGAAGACCCCACCGGGCACGTCGGAGTATCGGATGTGGCGCGACGAGGCCGATCCGCCGACCCTCGTGTGCGAGGTCGGTTCGACGAAGCTCGGCTACCAGCCCGGTGCATCGAGGACCTCCACACGATGCTGAAGGAGCACGGCGACTGGATCGAGCTGGGGAGCGCCGACGAGCAGAAGGCCGCGAAGGACGGCACCATCGAGGCGTGGGCGCGGTCGGCGGACAACCCCGTCGGCGGCTGGTACGGGATCAAGAAGGGTCTGCGAGGCCGGTTCGGGATGTACGTCCCCCCGCTCCTCGAAGAGCTCGGGATGGCCGAGCTGGAGCACAACGCGCGGAACAATCGGATGCGCGCCATCTGAGCCCCGACTCAGTCCCAGAGGTCGATCTGCGGGAGCCCGGCGTTCCCGAGCGCCTCGTTGACCTCAGCGATGTGCCAGACGTCGTTGGCTGAACACTCGCTGGATCACCGAGCCGCGGGTGTGCGCCAT
>JAJNBA010000103.1 GCA_021155985.1 Actinomycetes bacterium | reverse complement strand
CGGTGAACGCCGCCTTCATGCTCCACGAGGACGGCGTGTCCACGGACGAAGCAGAAGGATTCCTGCGGGAGTGGGCACTCGAATCGAACGAGAGAGCGGCGCGCACCGTCGCGTTCCTCACGGACCCGTCGTCCCGCGCGTACGTGTCGGCCTACCCGGACGGGCGACGTCTCTGCCGGGACTTCGCTGATCGGGCGCCCGGGAACTTCACACGGCTCCTGACCGAGGAGCTGACCACCGCCGACCTTCTCTCCTGAGGGAGACGTCCACCGGAAGATCTCGCCAGATGTGCGGTGGATCACTGCGTGGCGGTGGGCTCTCCCATACGCTCGAACATATGTACGGGTCCCTCGCGAGCCCCGATCTCGACGACGACGATTGATCGGCATCGCCGATGCGCTGAACCGCCACATCGCTTCGGCCCAGGTGGCGCTCCTCGGCGTCATCGCCGAAGTCGATCGACGGCGAGCATGGCAGGACTCGGGCGCCCGAGACGTAGCGCATTGGCTCTCGATCCGCTACGGCATGTCGTGGTGGAAAGCCGACCGGTGGATCAAGGCGGCCGCGGCGCTCCACGATCTTCCGGGCATCACCGGTGCACTCGAGACCGGGGTGCTCGGCATCGACAAGGTGGTTGAGCTGTGCCGGTTCGCCACGGCCGAGAACGAGGGGGAGCTGATCGGTTGGGCGAGCGATGCCACGTGCGCTGCGATCCGTCGTCGCGCGGACCTCGAGGTCCGGGCTGCTCCGGATGAGACCACGGAGTTCGAGCGGAGCCGGTCCCTGCGGTACTGGTACGAAGACGGCGGACGTCGGTTCGGCCTCGAGGCACGCATGCCATCCGCGCAGGGTGCGATCGTCGCGAAGGCGATCGAGAGGGTCGTCGATCAGATCCCGCGTATGCCGGCCGAAGTCGATGGGATGTTCATCGAAGCACGCCGCGCCGACGCCCTGGTGGCGTTGTGCTCCCAGCGCATCGCGGCCGACGCCGACGCGGATCGGGCGACCGTGGTGGTCCATGCGTCGCTCAGCGCACTGGCGGGACGACGCAACGCGGAGACCGATCACGGAGCGGTCTTGCCGCCCGAGGCCCTCCAGCGTCTCGCGTGCGACGCTCGGGTCCAGGTCGTCGCCGAGAACGATGCGGGCGATGCGATCTCGTTGGGTCGCACGAGACGAGAGCCCTCGGCCTCGATGATCCGGCAGCTTCGCCATCGCGACCGAGGGTGCCGGTTCCCCGGTTGCGGCTCCACGGCGTTCGCCAACGCACATCACATCGTCTGGTGGTCACGCGGAGGCGCCACCGATCTCGGCAACCTGCTGCTCATCTGCGGGTTCCATCATCGGCTCCTCCACGAGCACGGATGGACGGTCGAACGGGCCGACGCTGGGCGGGTTCGATGGTTCCGGGCCGATGGCTCCCGCTACCGGGGTGGTCCCGAGCGCGCGACATCGCATCCGCATCAGGACGAGTTCCTCGACACCGGCTGAGGCCCTTTCGCTGCCTCGGTTACCCAGGGGCATCGAGGGGTAAGGGCGGAACCGACGCCGAAGGAGGAAGTCGTCATGGCGAGAACCCGGTTCGAAGTCGTTCCCGAGGGCGATCAGTGGATCGTGCGGGAAGGCAAGAAGTCGACGCCGCCCTTGGACACGGTGGACCTGGCCGTGAGCGCCGCGGTCCGGCGAGCGCAGGAGTCGGCACCGTCCGAAGTCGTCATCGTCCACGAGGATGGCACCGTCGAGGAAGCCCGGACGTTCGGCGACGCCGACGCTTCCTGACGCGACCCTCGACGTCGTCTCGTCCGCGATGGGCGGAGGCTTCTCCCTGAGGTAGTAGTGCTGATGTGAGCGCTCCCACGGATCCGGCGGGTCTGCCGGTCGTCGGAGAGGAGCAGTCACCTCGGGCTCGTGGCTGGATCCATCGGGTGTCGTTCCTCGTGGCGGTGCCGGCGGGTCTCATCCTGCTGGCGGTGGCACCGTCGGCAGCCGCTCGCGCCGCGGTCGCCATCTACGCGACGAGTCTCGTCACGGTCTTCTGGGTCAGCTCGACCTACCACCTCGGGACGTGGTCCGCGGAGGAGTTCGTTCGATGGCAGCGGCGGGACCACGCGGCCATCTTCTTGCTGATCGCGGGGTCCTACACGCCGTTCTGCGTGCTCGCGCTCGACGGATCCTGGAGGGTTTGGATGCTCGCCGCGGTCTGGGTCGGTGCCGGGCTCGGGATCCTGGTGAAGCTGTACCGGGTCGACCTGCACGTTCTTTCGGGGTTCATGTACCTGGGTCTCGGGTGGGCGGCGGTCATCGTGTTCCCGCGATTCGTCCGGTCGCTGGGACCCGCTCCGATCATCCTGACCGTGGCGGGAGGACTCCTCTACTCACTCGGAGCGCTCGTCTTGGCGATACACAGACCGAAGCTGTTCCCGCGCGTTTTTGGATACCACGAGGTCTGGCACGCAGCGACCGCTGCCGCAGCGGCGTGCCACTACACGGCGGTGCTCCTGATGGTGATCGAGGCGTGACGCCGGATCGCGCGGTTGAGAGCCGGGCGATCAGCCGATCGACTCGGAGAGGTTCTCGGCGGATTCCTGTGAGATCCCGAGCCGGTCGGCGAGGTCGGGCGTCTTCTGATCGAGCAACCTGCGGATCGACTCCTTCGAGAGCCCCAGCTCGTTGCGGATCTCCTCCGCGCTGAGCCCGGCCTGCGTGGCCAGATCCAGCTGCTCCTCGATCGCCTTCTGGCGGCGTTCGGCCACCTCCTCGAGAAGGACGAGCTTCTCGATCTCTTCGCGAAGCAAGGAGATGTCCATCGAGGTGCCTTCCACGGATCAGCTCGATTCGTACTTGAACGAGATGTTCACTCGGGCGCGGTAGCTGGTGACCTTGCCGTTCTCGATCGTGACATCGAACTTCACGACCTCGCCGACGCGCAGATCTCGCAGGGTCGAGGCCGCCGTTTCGACCGCGTTCTTCGCGGCTTCCTCCCACGACGTGGAGCTCGTCCCGATGACCTCGGTGACCCGGTAGACGCTGTCGGTCATGCTCTCCTCCTCTGCACGGCTCTGCACCCTGGGGATCGTCCTCTGGCGACGCCCGCACAGGCTATCGTGCCTGCGTGATCCGTGCGCTCCCGCTGGTCCTGCTGGTCGTTCTGGTCGTGGCGCTCGCGAGGTGGATCCTCGCATGGTCGAAGGCTGCGACGGCACGGCGCCCCGCCCGGCGCGGCAGCTCCAGGATGGGCGGCTACGAGTTCGAAAGGAGGATCGAGGTGCTGAAGCGGCGGCGCCGGAGCTCACCCGACGCTTCCGAACGGCAAGAGGCGCCGGATGAGGGGATGGAGGAGTTCCTCAACACCTACTCCGGTGTGGAGGCCTACGTCGAGCCCGAGACCGTGGTCAGCCCGCGCTCGGTCGTGCTGGTGGACGGAGCGGGCGAGTGGCGCCGGTTCCCGCTGAGCGAGGACTCCGTCCCCCGCCGCGTGGCCGGGGGGGCGGGGATGCCGATCTTCGATGCCTCCCGCACGGGGTACCCGTCGCGGATGCGCCGCGGTCCGGGCCCAGCGACCTAGCGACGCAGCTCGAACCAGGCGACCCGGTGGAGCCGTCCGCGGATCCGGAAGAGCGCCTGCCCGAGGAAGAGCTCGTCGTCGATCCGGACGAGCTCGTCGAGGATGTCTCGCACCATCCATGGGCTCTGTGGATGCTCGTAGTCGATCTTGAGGACGTCGGCGCCACCTGGGGTGTGGGCGCTGGGGCCGTCCCACGTGGTGAAGGGGAAGGTGGCGTACCGGCGGCCGCCGAGCGGCCAGTCGAGGTCATAGCTGGGCCAGAGGGTCCGCTGGACGACGCGGAAGGAGGTCGAGAACGCGTTGCGTCCCTCCTTAACCTCGGGGTCGAACGTCTTCCCCTTCCACGGCATCCAGACTCGCGCGGATCCGACCATGATGGGGTCGAGTCCGTAGCCGATGGTGGTCGTGAGGACCCGGCCCGGCATCAGGCCGTCGAGCGACCCCGGAGTCTCCCCGTTCTGGAAGCACGTCTCCAACGCGGCGAGCGCCGCCGGTCGGTCGTGCGGCAGGTCGGCGAGGGCTCGGAGATACCGGAGCGTGAGCTCGGAAGGCATGGATCGAGTATCGCACGGTCCTCTGCGAACCCTTCCGCCGTACCCTTCATATCGTGAGGGTGCGTCGGGCGCTCGGACTGATCGGAGTGACGGCGCTGGCCGTCGCCTGCACGCAGGGGGGATCGGCGCAGCCCTCCGGGACCCGTGCGCCGAGCCGCTCGCCGGATGTCACTGCCGACCCGGGACCGATCCGGCGAGAGCGCCTCCTGGTCCTGATGGACGACGGCAACGTCGTCGTCGTCCGCGCGGACGGCGAAGACCCGCGTCGCCTGACGGAGTTCGCCTCGGACGGGGTGACCGTCGAGGTCCGACATCCGGTGTGGTCGCCCGACGGGCGGTCGGTCGCATGGGCCGAGCTTGAGATCGGAGACCAGGGCGCACGCCCGCGCATCGTCAGCACCGAACCGAACGGGGCGCGGCGGACCGAGTTCCCACTGGACACCGGCGCATTCTTCCTGCAGTGGGATCCGACGTCGTCCCGCATCGCTTACCTCGGCAACTTCCAGGGCAGCGTGGGGATGGGCGTCGCGGGACGCGCCCCGATCGGGGACCCCGTCGCGACGACGCTCGGGATCGGACGGCCCTTCTATCTGTCCTGGGCGCCGGGCGGCCTCGAGCTGCTCGTACACGTCGGTGACGCGACGCTCGGGCGGCTGGATCTCGAGGGGGAGCTGCGTGACATCGGCGATGCGCCGGGCATCTTCCAGGCTCCGGTCTGGCTCACCGACGGGCGGATGTTCTACGCCACCGTCGAGCGGGATCGCCAGACGCTCGTGGTCCGCGAGGGGGACCGACTCCGTGAGCTGGTCGAGTTCGAGGGTGCGATCGAGTTCGTGGTGGATCCCCGCGGGGAGCGGATCGCGTACCGCGTCGACGACGGCGCCGGACCCGGCGGGGTGGAGGTGGTCGATACGATGACGGCCCGGTCGCAGATCGTCTCAACCTCGCCGACGGTCGCGTTCCAGTGGAGTCCCGGCGGCGAGCGGCTCCTGTTGTTGACCCCGGACGAGGACGGCGGGACGGGCGCCCACCGATGGCTGGTGTGGGACGGCGAGGAGGCTCGGCGGGTCGGCCCAGCCTTCGTGCCGAGCCCGTCCTTCCTACGGGACTACGTCCCGTTCTACGGACAGTTCGCGCAAGCGATGACCCCGTGGTCGCCGGACGGCGGCGCGTTCGCGTTCGCGGGGCTGATCGGCGATCGGGCCGGGATCTGGGTGCAGGACCTCCGCGCCGCCGACCCCACGTTCGTGCTGGAAGGCGGCTCCGTGGTGTCGTGGTCGCCGACGCCAACCTGCCGCCCGTCCGTAGACTGCGCGTCCGTGCTGAGTGAGACGACCGTGTTCGATGCCGCCGGGGGCATGCCGTTCTTCGAGCAGCTCGTGGGGCGGTTCTACGAAGGGGTCGCGGGTGATCCCGTCCTGCGGCCCCTGTATCCGGACGACCTCGCGCCCTCCACCCGGCACCTGACGCTCTTCCTCGCGCAGTACTGGGGCGGGCCAACGACGTACGACGAAGAGCGCGGTCACCCTCGGTTGCGGGCGCGGCACGCCCCGTTCGCGGTGGGACCCGCCGAGCGGGATCGCTGGTTGGTGCACATGCGGGCGGCCGTCGCGACGATGGCGCCGCCGGAGCCGATCGAGCGGGCGTTGGTGGACTACTTCGAGATGGCGGCCGAGGCGATGCGGAACCGGGACTGATCGCTCAAGCGAGCAGGTAGCGCCGCGACAACCGCACCTCCGTCACCGGATCGGTTCGCAGTACCCGCCCGTCGAGGGTCACCGTTCCGTCGGCTGCTGAGACCTCGATCGGTGGGACGGTCCGGTTCCGCGCGAGCCCGTCACGGCGGATCGCGCGGGTCCCGCGGACGGCCACGAGCCGTCGTCGCGTGCCGAGCGTCCGGGCGATCCCCCCGTCGATCGCGGCCGCCGAGACGAACGTGGTGGAGACCCGCCCCGGCGCCACTCCCGTGCCACCCCAATCCGGTCCGTACCGGGTGGGCTCCGCGCCGTGCACGCTCGCGTTGCCCTCGCCGATCGCGGTCCACGCGACGACCCCGCCTTTGAACACCATCACCGGCTTGATCCCGAAGTGCGACGCCTCCCAGAGGACCAGGTCGGCGAGCCGCCCGGGGGAGAGCGAGCCGACCTCGTCCGAGATGCCGTGCACGCGGGCCGGCTCCTCCGTGACCTTCGCCAGGTAGCGCAGGACGCGATCGTTGTCATCGGTGTCGTCCCCGCCTCTTTGCTGGGTCGCCGCCGCCTTCATCGCGTGCGCGAGTTGGAACGTCCGCCGGACGGTCTCGCCGATCCGGCCCATCCCCTGTGAGTCCGAGTTCACGATCGAGATCGCGCCGAGATCGTGCAGCGGTCCCTCGGCCTCCATCGTCGCGGGATGGACAAGCTCGCGAGCCGCCACGACGTCGTCGGGGAGTGCGGGGTTGCCCTCGTGCACGATGAGCTTCATGTCCAATTGCTCGGCCGCGGTCGCGGCGCCGTAGGGGATCGTGGGTGTGGTCGACGAGCAGACGACGTTCGGCTCACGGACGATCCCGATCAGGTCCGGGATGTGGCCGCCGCCGGATCCCTCGACGTGGTACGCGTGGATCGCACGACCTGC
>JAJNBA010000102.1 GCA_021155985.1 Actinomycetes bacterium | reverse complement strand
AGGCTAACGAGCAGACGACCGACACGATCCTCTGGATCATCGCCGCGGTCCTCGTGATCGCAGGGATCTTCGCGATCATCCGCAGCCAGGTGATCTGGGGCATCGTCCTGATCGTCCTCGGATTGCTGGTCGGACCGGGCGGCGTGAGCCTGCTGGACTGACCGACGCTCGAAGGGAACGACGGTGGCCGCGGCCCGAAGGGCCGCGGCCACGTCTTTCTGGGGTGACCGAGGGGACTTGAACCCCCAGCCTCCAGGACCACAACCTGGCGCTCTAACCAGTTGAGCTACGGCCACCACGTGCGTGCCCCAAGCGTACCGGAAGCGACCTCCCAGGTTGCCTCGGGAACGCTCGTCGGGCATCATTGAATGGCCGTTCAACTTTCCGGAAGGTGGGTCCGATGGCCGTCAAGGAAACGATCGACTTCGATCTCGATCTGATCGATCGCCTCATCGCCGATGAGGAGGCAACGCTCGAGCCGAAGCACCGCGCCTCGATCGAGTACCGCACGGTCGCCGAGCGATCCGTGACCGGAGGCGTCGCTTCCTCCTGGCAGGCGTCACCCCCGCACGCGATCTTCATCGACCGCGGCGAGGGAAGTCACATCTGGGACCTCGACGGCAACGAGTACGTCGACTACCACCTCGGCTACGGCGCGATGGTGATCGGGCACGCCCACGCGAAGGTCGTGGAGGCGATCGAGAAGCGCGCGCGCCTCGGCACCCACTTCGCACAGCCAACCGCGCAGCTCCACGAGATCGGGGAGAACGTCGCCGAACGCTTCGGGCTGCCGCTTTGGCGGTTCTGCAACTCCGGGACCGAGGCGACGCTCGAGGCTGTTCGCCTGATGCGGGCGAACACCGGCCGCGACCTGATCGTGAAGATCGAGGGGACGTATCACGGCCACCATGACTCGCTGATGTTCTCGGTGGCGCCGGACCCTGCGTTGATCGGTCCCCGGGAGCACCCGGCCACCGTGCCGCAGGCGATGGGGATCCCGCAGGCGTTCGCGGATCTCGTCCGCGTGGTGCCGTTCAACGACCTCGCCGAAGCGGAGCGCGCATTCACCGAGAACGAGGGGCGTGTCGCCGGCATGATCGTCGAGCCCGCCATGATGAACTGCGGCGTCGTGCTTCCGCAGCCCGGCTACCTCCAGGGCCTGCTCGACCTGTGTCATCGGAACGGCGCCTACCTCGCCTTCGACGAGGTGAAGACCGGGTGCACGATCGCATGGGGAGGGGCCGTCGAAGCGTTCGGCGTGAGGCCCGACATCGTGACGCTCGCGAAGGCGTTCGGCGGCGGCGTCCCGTGTGGCGCGATCGGCGCGACCGAGGAGCTGTTCGGCCCCGTGCTGCGCGGTGAGCACGACATCGCGGGGACGTTCAACGGCAACCCGCTGACGATGGCTGCCGCGCGGGCGACACTGCTCGAGGTCCTCACGCCGGAGGCGTACGAGCGGCTGGATGCGATCGACCGCGCGCTCAAGGACGGGATCCGGCCGATCATCGATCGCTACCGACTGCCCGCCTACGTCACGGGGATCGGCGCGAAGGGCTCGGTCACCTATGCGGCGCGTGAGGTGCGCGAGTACCGCGACACGATCGGGATCGACGAACGGATCACCTACCTGGCGTGGTTGATGCAACAGAACCGCGGCGTCTTCAAGTCGCCGTGGTCGAAGCAGGAGACCTGGACGCTTTCGATCGCACACTCGGACGACGACGCCCGCCGCTACGTGGAGAACTTCGAGGCCTTCGCGGCCGCGGTGTCAGGAACCTGAGGCCGAGCCACTGAAGCGGGGTCGCCGCCCCGTCCCTCGGACAACGGCTACCCCGACGGTCAAGAGCACGAGTGCCGCGACGATCCATGGGAGCGCCTCCCAACCCGTGAATGCGAGTAGCTTCCGGATGATCTCGGCGACACTTCCCGCGAGGGAATCCTGTGCGGCCTGGCTCGTCGTCGTCTGGCACGTCGTCGGTGTGACCGTGACACAGGGTGTCGAGCCGATGTCGGAGGCCGGAGCGGCCCCTTCTCGTGCCTCGAGCAGGGCCGCTCCGCCGGAGGGGCCGGACTCCATCGCCCTGGTCGACGTCGCCGAGCCGCTCCGATCGCTGACAGAAGACCCGGCTGAGGACGCACCCGACGCCCCGTCTGCGGACGCTCCCGCGGACGCTCCTGCCGGCAGGGTCGAATCGCTCAAGCCTGAGTCGGTCGTCCCGAGGGCGTCCGTGACTCCGCCGACGACGTCTGTGGTCGAGCCGGCGACCGCATCCACGGTCCCGGATGTGGCGTCTGAGACGGGGTCCACGATCCCAGATGCGGTACCCGAGACGCCGTCGACGGTGTCGGTCGTCGTATCCACGACCTCGTTCACGGGGTCGGGAAGAGGGTCGGAAAGGGTATCGGCTGTGCTGGAAACGGTATCGACGGCCTGGTTCACGGTTCCCTGGACCGGGTCCACGAGATCGGCCGAGCCCGAGATGGTTTCTGCCACAGCTCCGAGCAACGGATCGACGGGCCCCTCCGCCGCGACCGCCTGCGCCGGTGCCCATCCCAGTGCTGCGACCGTCACCGCTACGGAGATCAGCGTCCTGCGTGGGGTGCGTACCGAAGCGCTCCTCATCCCGTCCCTCCAGGCCGTCCGTGCCGTCGTCCGATTGCTTCCCCCATACCCTGTCTCCAGCGAGCATAACCCGAAGCCGTAGGTCGTTCGGCCGAGGGAGCCGGCCGTCCGTGCCGTGCAGTGAGGCTACTCAACCGAGCCGGAACGACGCGATGACTTGCACGATCGCATCCAGGTCGTCGGGATCTGGATCAGCCGGGAACCGAACCACGATCGCGCGGTTCCCGTCCGGGCCCCCGATGGTGATGACGACGAAACGGATGGATGTCCCCACCGCATCTCGCGCCGTCCCTCCTACGGACCTCGAGGGGTACCCTTGCTCGGTTCGTGTTGTCTCCGGCACGAGCGTGTCAACGCCAGTGAACGTTTCGGTGATGCGTTCGAGGAGCTGATCAGACGCCGCCGCGAGGCGACCCGGCGGGGCTCGCAGGAATGTCACGACCACCTGATCGACCGGATCGGAGAGCACCGTGTCCCCGGAAGACATATCGATGCCCCAATCGCTGGGGTACGAGAATCGGTACCCGAGGTCAGGGTTCGCGTACCCCTCCCAGGTGACCGCCTCCGTGGACGGAGGGGGGACCGCCCCCGTGGAGGGAGCCGGAGCCTCCCGCGTGGGGGCGATGTCCGCCTCGGTCCCGGGGGCGAGAACGATCGGCGTGGAGCCCGAGTCGATCCTCGCGGCGTTCCCGAGGGGAAGCATCACGACCATCGCGAAGGCGGCCAGGGTGAGGGAGACACCTGCCACCGCGGCCGCACCGCCTCGGGACGCCGGCCCGGGGAGGCGTTCCCAACGCGCGGAGAGGCGGAGGAGGAACCGATTCCATCGGATCAGGAGGAGCTCATCCAGCAGCTCCAGACGCTCGGAACCAGCGAGCAGCCAGCGCCGGAAGCGGGTCCACAGCCCACCTCGATGGCCGTTCTTCATCAGGTGTTCCCAGCGGTCGGCGAGGCGGTCCCGACGCTGTTCCAGGCGATCGGTGAGCCGGTAGATCCGTCGCTCGCGCCATCGCTCGAACCTCGCGGAGCGCCGCTCCTTGCGGGAGGACATGCGCGATCTCGTCCGCCGTCCAACGGGGGCAGCAGGAGACAACGCGAAGAGTTCTTTGGACACGTCCACGTTCGGGGTCTATCCACCCCCTCCCTGATTCAAACCCGACGTCGGATCGGGCAGATCTCGAGCCACCGAGAAGAGCATTCCACAGATGGGGTAGGGAGGACCACCTACACAGCCTCGGCTGAGGATCTCTTCACACAGGATCGATCAGAATGGCACCGACGCAACAGCGCCCGACACTCCACGAGGGCGGCTACCATCGATACGTGACCCGATCGAGCGCCGCCGATGTTCGCAAGAAGGCCGAGCACGCAGACGCCCGGCTCCGGCCGTTCCTGGCGCGGGTCGGCATCCCCCTGCTCCGGATCTCCGTCGGCGTGGTGTTCCTCTGGTTCGGGCTGCTCAAGATCTTCGACGTCTCGCCGGTGTCCGGCCTCGTCGCGAAGACGATCTATTGGTTCGATCCCGACCTGGCCGTTCCGGCGCTCGGCGCCGTGGAGGTCTTCGTCGGGCTCTGCCTGCTGGCGGGCAGGTTGATGCGGCTCGCACTGCCGCTCCTCGTGCTCCAGATGGCCGGCACGTTCCTCGTGCTCGTGCTGCTCCCGGAGGTCGCGTTCCGCGACGGGAACCCTTTGCTGCTCACCGTCGAGGGCGAGTTCGTCATCAAGAACCTCGTCCTGTTCTCGGCAGCGCTCGTGATCGGGTCCCGGCTCGCGCCCCTGGGTCAGGGCGGGACCGGCAGCGCCTGAGCGGGCGGACGGCGTAGTCTCCTCGGCGATGGACACCGCTCGGACCGTGGAGATCGACCTGGAGTGGGTCGAGGAGCTGACGAAGCGCGAGACCGAGGCGCTCGACCGGAAGCACGCCCGCTCGCTCTCGTACCGGGAGGAGGCCGAGCGATTCCTTCCCGGCGGCGTCTCCTCCTCGTGGCAGTCGTGGCCCCCGCACCCGATCTACGTGCGACGTGGAGAGGGCGCACATGTCTGGGACATCGACGGGAACGAGTACGTCGACCTCCACAACGGCTACGGCGTGATGGTGATGGGGCATGCGCATCCGAAGGTGGTGGAGGCGGTGCAGCGCCGGGTCGCCGAGGGGACCCACTTCGCGCAGCCGACGGAGGACGCGCTCCCGGTCGCGGAGAACCTGGCCGAGCGCTACCGACTCCCACAATGGCGCTTCGGCAACTCCGGCACGGAGGCGACGCTCGACGCTTGCCGCATCGCCCGCGCGTTCACGGGCCGATCGAAGATCCTGAAGATCGAGGGTACGTACCACGGTCACCACGATTCGCTGATGGTCAGCGTGTTCCCGTCGGAAGAGCAGGCGGGCACGCGCGACCGTCCCGTCGCGGTGCCGCAGACGAAGGGCCTGCCGAAGGAGTTCGTCGACCTCGTCGTGAACGTCCCGTTCAACGACCTCGTGGCGGCGAAGGGTGCGTTCGCGAGGCACGCCGGCGAGTTCGCGTGCATGATCGTCGAGCCGGCGATGACGAACTGCGGGCTCGTCCTCCCCGATCCCGGCTACCTCCCCGGCCTGAAGGAGCTCTGCCGGGCGGACGGAGCACTGTTCGTGTTCGACGAGGTGAAAACCGGTTTCACGCTCGCGTGGGGCGGTGCCGTCGAGGCGTTCGGCGTCGTGCCGGACCTCGTCTGTCTGGCGAAGGCGCTCGGCGCGGGCCTCCCATGCGGCGCGATCGGCGGGACCGATGAAGCGATGGGCATGGTGATCCGCGGTGAGCTCGACCAGCAGGGGACGTTCAACGGCAATCCGCTCACGATGGCCGCGGCGAAGGCGAACCTGCTCGAGGTGATGACCCCCGAGGCGTATGGGCGCTTCGACGAGCTGAACGCGATCCTCGTCCGCAGCCTGGAGGCGTGCCAGGAGCATGGCTTACCGGCCAACGTGAAGGTGTTGGGGGCCAAGGGTTCCGTGGAGTTCCGTGATCAGCCGATCCACGAGTACCGCGACCTGTGGGACATCGATGATCGTGTGCCGCAGCTCGCCTGGCTGTGGCAGCTGAACCGAGGGGTGTTCAAGTCGCCCGGGTCGAAGTGGGAGAGCTGGACCACCTCGATCGTGCACTCCGACGCCGACGCCCAGCGCTACGTGGACAACCTCGAGGAGTTCGCCGCGACCGTCGCCAGGGGCGCCTAGCCCTGGGTCGGCGAGTCGTGCGTCACGGCTAGACTCGCCGCGATGGACGAGCCGCAGGTCGGGGTGATCATGGGCTCCCGCTCCGATTGGGAGACGATGAAACACTGCTGCGACACCCTCGAGGACCTCGGCGTCCGGTTCGAGAGCAAGGTGGTCTCGGCCCATCGCACGCCGGAGTTGATGGTCGAGTACGCGAGAACCGCCGCCGACCGGGGGCTCCGGGTCATCGTCGCCGGCGCGGGAGGAGCGGCGCACCTCCCCGGGATGACGGCCGCCAACACGCACCTACCGGTCCTCGGGGTTCCGATCGAGTCGAAGGCGCTGAAGGGGATGGACTCGCTCCTGTCGATCGTGCAGATGCCGGCCGGCGTGCCGGTCGGGTCGCTCGCGATCGGGGTGAGCGGCGCCGTGAACGCCGGGCTCTTCGCGGCCGGGATCGTGGCGCTCGAGGATGAGCACGTCCGCGAGCAGCTCCTGAAGTTCCGGGAGGCGCAGACCGAGAACGTGGTCGCGCATCCCGATCCCGACGAACGGTGACGCGCGTCGGGATCGTCGGCGG
>JAJNBA010000020.1 GCA_021155985.1 Actinomycetes bacterium | reverse complement strand
TCGGGATCTTCCAGCTCGGGAACAACGCGAGGTTCCACGGGCAGATCTACCGGTTGGCGATCGCGTCGCCCGGACTGGTCGTCCTGCACGACCTCGCCGTCGACGGGCTCGTCCTCGGCCTGGCGGCGGAGGGCGACCCGGCCGCGATCGCGGCCGCGCGCGAGGCCGCGGCTCTCCGCTCGCGCGTCACCGACCCCGACATGGCGATGCACGAGCCGCTGCGATCGGTGTGGTGCGCGGCCGTCGCCAGAGCGTCCCGCGGCATCGTGGTCCACTCACCGTTCGGTAAGCGCTACCTCGAGTCCGTGGGTGTGCGCACCCCGATCTTCACGGTGCCCCATCCGGTCGTCGAGGACGAGACCACGATGCGGCGCGCCGAGCCGCGCGCGAACGAGCTGCGCGAGATGCTCCAGGCGCGGGGTGCGCGCACGATCGTCGTCGCCCCCGGCGACGTGAACGAGGCGAAGTGCCTCCCCGCGCTCGTCGAGGCGATCGCCACCCTGCCCGGCGACGTGCACGCCGCGCTCGTGGGACGTCGGATCCCGGGGACCGACATCACCGCGGCGATCGACTCCCACGGCATCGCGGATCGGGTCACCGTGCACCATGACGTCTCCGACGATGACTTCCGGGCCTGGCTCGTGGCCGCCGATATCGCGGTGGACCTCCGGTTCCCGCATCGTGGCGAGGTGAGCGGGTCGCTCTCGATGGCGATGGTGGCCGGCACACCCACGATCGTCTCGGCCACCGGCACGTACCTCGACATCCCGGAGGACCTCGTGGTGCGCGTCGCTCCGGGCCCGGCCGATCCCGCGGAGCTCGCCCGCAGGATCCTCGACCTCCGGGACGACCCGGAGCGACGCGCGCGGGTCGGCGCGGCCGCGCGCGCCCACATGGCCGCACTCCGCGACACGGATGCGACCGCCCGGGGCTACGAGGAGGCGATCGTCGCGACGCGCGCGATCGTCGTCGACCCCACCAGGCCGCTGCGCACGCGTTGGGCGGCGAGCCTGGCCGAGGTGGGCATCGACGACGCTCTCGTGGAGCAGGGCTACGGCGTCTCCTACGTGCGGGCGCTCGCTTCGAACGAACGCCATGATCGTTCCGCGGTGCGGCGCAGGGCCGTTGCTAGACTCGCGACCGTCGCCCTGACCTGGGCGTTCGCCGCGAACAGGAGCTCAGCCATCGCATCGACGGCCGCTGTCGTCCGTACGTCCGAGTCGCCCCATCTCCGCGCGCGACCGCGGCTCCGCGAGCTGCTCGCGCACCGCGAGGTGCTCCTCAACCTGATCCGCAAGGAGCTGAAAGTGAAGTACACGGCGTCGGTGCTGGGCGCGGTGTGGTCGCTCCTGAACCCGATCGTCTTCCTAGCGGTCTTCTCCTTCGTCGTCGAAGTCTTCAGCAACCCGGTTCCCGACTTCCCCGTGTTCCTGCTGTCGGGGCTCCTGGCCTGGAACTTCGTCGCGAACGCGCTGCAGGCAGGCTCGCGGTCCGTGATCGACAACGCCAACCTCGTGAAGAAGATGGCCTTCCCGCGGGAGATCCTTCCGCTCTCGTCGATCGGTGTGGCGCTGTTCGACTTCCTGCTCCAGTCCGCGGTACTGCTGCTGATCATCGGGGTGTGGTGGGCCGCGGGGCCGGGGCCCGGCTTCCACCTGCCGGAGTTAACGCTATATCCGCTCTCGATCGCCGCGCTGATCGTCTTCGTTACGGCACTCACGTTCTGGGTCGCGGCTCTGAACGTGCGCTACCGCGACGTGGGTCATCTCCTGAACCTCGCGCTGCTCGTGTGGTTCTGGGCGACGCCGATCGTGTACCAGGGGTGGCTCGTCCAGCGGAAGCTCGAGACGATCCCGTTCCTCGGTCTCGACGTCTGGACCCTCTATCTGCTGAATCCGGTCGCCGTGATCGTGCTCGGGTTCCAACGTGCGCTCTACTCGATCGTGCGACCCCCCGACGGCGGGGATCCGATCCTCCCGATCATGAGCCTCGGAGGGTTGGCGGGCATGCTGCTGGCGGTCCTCGCCGTTTCGACCCTGTTGCTGTACCTGGCGTGGGGGTCCTTCTTCCATCGCTCCGGCGATTTCGCGGAGGAGCTGTGACGAGCGCGATCCGGATCGACGGCATCTCGAAGATGTTCCGGCTCTTCCGCGAACGCCCGACGTCGCTGAAGCAGCGGGTCCTCGTCTCGCGATCACGCTCGGAGGAGTTCTGGGCGCTCCGCGACGTGTCGTTCGACATCGCGGAGGGATCCTCGATGGGCCTGATCGGTCACAACGGTTCGGGGAAGACGACGCTGCTCAAGTGCATCGCGGGGATCCTCCGTCCGACGGCCGGCACGATCCGGTACCAGGGACGCCTGGCGGCGCTCCTGGAGCTCGGCGCCGGCTTCCACCCCGATCTCACCGGCAGAGAGAACGTGTACCTGAACGCGTCGTTCCTCGGCCTGTCGCGGCGAGACACCGACCGGATCTTCGACGACGTCGTGGCGTTCGCCGAGCTGGAAGACTTCATGGACAACCAGGTGAAGTTCTACTCCTCCGGGATGCTGGTACGGCTCGGGTTCGCCGTGGCCGTCCACGTGGACCCGGAGGTACTCCTGATCGATGAGGTCCTGGCGGTGGGTGACGAGTCCTTCCAGCGACGCTGCCTCGATCGCGTGCGGCGATTCCAAGCCGATGGCCGCACGATCGTGTTGGTGACGCACGCGCTCGACGTCGTCCGCGACGTCTGCGACGAAGCGGTGATGCTGGAGCACGGCTCGCTGCACGCGATCGGGACGCCGGACGACGTCGTCCGCACGATGCGGCACCGGATGCTCAGCGACGATCCGACGTTCGTCCCGGAGCAGGGAAGCCGCGAGGTGGAGATCTCCGGCGTCACGATCGAGTCCGAGGGAGGACTCCGCGACACCGTGCGCCCGGGCGAAGGGCTGACGATCACGGTCGACCTCCGTGCCGACGCGCCCGTCCCCGACACGGGGGTCTCGTTCGCGATCGTCTCGGGATCGACCAACCACCCCGTCCTCGAGGGGAAGACATCCGAACTCGGCGTCAGTCTCGGCCCCGTCGACCGCAAGAAGCGGGTCCGTTTCCGGATCCCTGCGGCCCCTTGGGTGAGCGGCACCTACTTCGTGACCGTGGGGCTGGACTCCGCCGACGGTCGCGTGTTCCACGTGCAGACCCAGCACTACCCGCTCACGGTCCCGGACGTCGACCACGCCGTGCGTGCGCTCTCGGCGCGGCCGACCGTGGAGGTCGAGGACCTGTGAGCGATGACCGCCCCGATGCGATCACGGATGATCGCACCGGTACCGATCCCATCCACACCACTCCCGGGGAGACGAGTCATCTCATGTTGATCGCGCTCATCCTGCTCTCGGTCGTGCTCGCCGCCGTCGCACAGCTCACGTTGAAGCACGGCATGGACCAGGTGGCTGCGGGGACCGGCGTCCTGCGCTTCGACGCCGAGTCCCTGCGTGATGTGGTGACGACACCGGCGGTCTGGGCCGGTCTCGTCCTCTTCGGCTTCTCCGCGGCCGCCTGGCTCGCGGTGCTGTCGCGAGCCTCGCTGTCCTTCGCCTACCCGTTCGCATCGCTCACGTACGTCCTGATCGTCCTGGCCGATCGCTTCGTGCTCGACCAGGAGGTTCCGGCGCTCCGCTACGCCGGCGTCGTCTGCATCGTCGTCGGGATCGTGCTGGTGGCTCAGACACGCCACGCATGAGATCCGGCGCGGAGCGATCTGCATGAAGGCAGTCGTCCTCGTCGGAGGAGAGGGCACGCGCCTCCGCCCCCTCACCGAGACGGTGCCGAAGCCGCTCCTGCCGTTGGTCGATCGGCCGATCCTCGCGCACGTCCTCGACCACCTCGTCGCCCACGGCGTCACGGAGGTGGTCATGTCGTCGCCGTACCTCGAGGAGACGTTCCATCCCTTCCTCGAGGCGAGGGGTGATCGCCCCACGGTCAGCTGGGTCACGGAGCGGGAGCCCCTCGGGACGGGCGGCGCGATCGTGAGCGTGCTGGATCGCCTCGGCGACGACCCGTTCCTCGCCCTGAACGGGGACATCCTGACGGACCTGGACCTGACCGCGATGCTCGATCGGCATCGGTCCCGCGGCGTCGCGGTCACGATCGCGCTGCACCGCGTGGAGGACGCCCGCGCGTTCGGCCTCGTCGCGACGGATCCGACCGGCCTCGTCACCGCGTTCCGGGAGAAGCCGCCGGATCCGATCTCCGGGGACGTCAACGCCGGGACGTACGTGCTCGACCCCGCGGTGCTCCGAGGCTGGGATCCCGGGACGTACATCTGGATCGAAGGCGAGATCTTCCCGTCCCTGGTCGCGGAGGGCGTGCCGATGGACGGGTTCGGCTCCGACGCGTACTGGCTGGACCTCGGGACGCCGGAGCAATATCTCCGCGCGCACGCCGACCTCCTGGCCGGGAGGGTCGCCGGCCATGCCTACGACGCTCCCTGGATCGGTCCGGGCGCCCGCGTCGATCCGTCGGCACGCGTCGGGAGGTTCGTCGCGATCGGGCCCGACGCGCGCGTCGAGGCCGGGGCAGACGTCGACGGAACGGTGCTCCTCTCCGGCTCGGTCGTCGAGGAAGGCGCGCGCGTCGTGCGCTCGGTGCTCGGAACCGGGGCGACCGTCGGGGCCGGCGCATCCCTCGCTGGATCCGTGCTCGGCGACGGTGTCCGGGTTGACCCCGGTGCGAGCCTGGACGGCGTCCGCCTTGGCGCCGACGCCGCGAGAACATGAGGGACCCCGGCCCCCCTCAACCACCAGGGGGACGGCACCGATGTGTGTAGGGTGTCTGACTCGACCGTGGGGAGCCCGAAGCTTCGACGTGTGCGCCTGCTCGTGACGGCCCTGGTGGTCGTCACGACGCTGTCGACCGGTGATGTCGCACAGGCGGTCGACACGTTCCGCTTCCACGGGTCCGGCTACGGCCACGGTATCGGGATGTCCCAGTGGGGCGCCTACGGGCTGGCGCACGATGGCTGGTCGCATCGGAAGATCCTCACGCACTTCTACTCCCGCACCCGTGTCGTTGCCTCCTCGACGCTGCCCAAGAAGCTCCGCGTGGGACTCACTGCCGGTCGTTCGAAGATCCACCTCGGCGCCCGGAGCGGGCCGGTCCAGCTGTGGCTCGACGGACCGGGTGAAACGTTCGTCGCGAAGATCCCGTCCGGGAAGACGTGGTCGGTCTCGGCCGCGCCGGCCGTCCGCAAGTACACGATCCGCGACGACACGCGCAGATTGGTCGGAGGGGTCCGGTGGGGTGGTCCCGCCCGACCGCTGTTCGTCACATTCGCCGGCGCGGGCGCGCGGGTCTTCGTCCCCGAAGCCGACGATGTGTGGCATCAGGGATACGCGTACGCCTACGGGTTCCTCGAGTTCGACCTGACCGGATGCGCTGATCGCTGCGCCGAGCGACTCACGATCGAGCTCCCGTTCGAGTCCTATCTCCGCGGGATGGGCGAGATGCCGAGCAGCTGGCCGACCGCGGCGCTGCGGACCCAGGCCGTGGCCGCCCGGACGTTCGCCACGTTCAAGATCAAGCGGTACGGGCTGCGGAGCGACTGCGACTGTCATCTCCTCGATGGCTCCGGCGACCAGGTCTACGTCGGGTGGAACAAGGAGAGCGGGCCCGATGGCGATCGATGGGTCGCCGCGGTGGTCGACACGCGCGGGGAGGTCGTCACGTATCAGGGATCGGTGATCCAGGCGTTCTACGCCGCATCGGACGGTGGGTACACCGAGGACGTGGAGGACGTGTGGCACGGCGGGAACCCGGCTTACGCGATCCCGTACCTGCGCGGCGTCTGTGATCCGGGGGAGTACACGGCCGCGAACCCGTGGACGCACTGGACGAGGAGCTTCACGGCGTCGAGCCTGTCGTCTCGCCTGGCCCCGTACACGGGAGGCATCGGCACGATCAAACGGTTCACCGATGTGCGGCGAGGGGTCTCGGGACGCATCGTCCGGGCGACGGTGCGCGGGACCGGTGGGTCCGCCTCCGTCGAGGGCGACGAGCTGCGGCGCGCGCTGGGGTTGCCCGACGGTCGGGTCTGGATCAACACGAACCGCACGATCGTGGGGGCGGTCCGAGCGAAGTACGACGCCCTGATGTGCCGGCCGGGTCTTCCGAGGTCTCCCGTGGCCACGCTCGATCACGGATCCCGTCAGCTCTTCCAACGCGGTGGGATCTACCGCAACAGCCAGGTCGGCCTCACGATCTGGCTGAAGGGAGCCATCCAGACCGAGTACGAGGCGGCCGGCGGCGCACGAGGCCGCCTGGGACTCCCGGTCTCAAACGCGGTGGCGGTGCAGCGGACCTCCGCGGCGACCGCCTGCTCCGGCTGCCGCCGGATCATCCTCGAGTC
The DNA here is from genome assembly GCA_021155985.1 of Actinomycetes bacterium. Lineage (GTDB taxonomy): Bacteria > Actinomycetota > UBA4738 > UBA4738 > HRBIN12 > JAJNBA01. Next base: position 21,064 of record JAJNBA010000020.1, on the reverse strand, counting down.
CGGGCGGATCTACTTCAAGCCGGGCGTCGGGGCGCACGCGCTCTGGGGGCCGGTGCTGTCGGCGTATCTGGACCACGGAGGGACACGGAGCGCGCTCGGATACCCGAGGACGCGCGTGCGCATGGCGAACGGCGTCCGGCGGGCGTACTTCGAGCACGGCGCGATCGCGTGCGCGAACGGCAGCTGCCACGTCAGCGTCGGCTGAGGGTCAACACGGGGAGATCCCGTTCTCGGGTGCCTCTCCCGTGCACTCGAACCCGGCGGCGAACCCGTTCACGATCGTGGCGGCGGCCGCCGGCGTGAGGGCGATCTCGTCGGCCGAGACGGGGCAGGACTGTCGGTAGTTCCAGGCCGTCAGGGTGAGTGCCCTCTCCGGCGTGAGGGTCGGGTAGGGAGCCAGGAACGTCGCGTTGCTTCGCGTGGCGATGTCCGCGAGCCGGTCCACCACGGCCTGAGGCAGTCCGCCGTCGGCCTCCGGGAGGTAGTAGACGAACACCGCCCCGTGTTCCAGCCCGTGGACGGCGACGGTCTCCTCGAAGGGAGCGTCGAAGACCTTCGGATCATCGGGCGGCTGGGAGCCATCGTGTGTCCCGGACGTCGCCGGCGGGTCCGGGTACGTGATGGTCTCGCCAGGGGTCAGGTGCCTCTGCGCCGGCGTCCGGTCGGGCCGGTGTTCGGGGACCGTGCACCCGGCCTCGCTCGCGGCCAGCACCGCTGCCTCCGGGATGTCGTTCGGCCCCTGGAAGGTGCGGAAGAGCGTGATCGCCGCGACGGCGGCGACCGCGATCCCCGCCGAGGTGAGCGTGCGTCGGAGCGACGCCGCGCGCCGCGCGCGGCGGCGCTCCGCCTCGCGGAGCCGCCTGGCCTCCTCCTTGCGATCGCGCCGTTCGAGGTTGGGACCGCCTCGCGGAGCCTGCGGGCGTTCCGAGGCCGGATGGCGCGGTCGCTTCTTCTTCTTGGCCATCAGGTCCCCTCGATCATCCGAGCGAGGCTCCCGGCTCGGGGGCGTCGCCCGCGTACTCCCGGTCCTCCGCGGTCGGGAAGCCGAACTGCGACGTGAAGTCGAACGCGACCGCGAGGTCGATGCTCGCGCACGACCGGAGCCGATGCCACGACACCAGAGCCATCTCCGTGCCTTCCGGGAAGATCCCCGCCGCATCGCCGGGGATGTCGTACGGCGCCACGATCACCCGATCCTGCCCGACCTGGGCGTCTTGGAGGCGGCGGTCGTAGAACTCCCGCAGCCGGGCGACCCTCCCGACCGGCGCGGTCGGGTCGTACCAGACGATGCTCGCACCGTGCTCCAACGAGTGGATCGCTCGGTAGAGCTCTTCGAGGGTGAGGGAGTCGTAGACGCCGGCCGGGAGCGGTCCCGGGGGGATGTCGGCGTGCGGGCCGGATGCCGGCGGTGTGGTCGGGTACGTGGACAGCGGTGGGCCCGCGGTGGGATCGATGTGTGCCCGATCCCTGTCGGCGGGGTCGAAGTCCGGGGTCGTCGCGACCTCACCGCACCCTGCCTCGGTGGCGGCCGCCGACGCCTGTTGGAGGAGCTGCGCGGGCTCCGGGAAGTCGCCGCCCGAGGGGAGCAGCGTCGCGGCCACCACGACCGCCGCGATCACGGCTCCGCCGGCGGCCATCCCGACGGTGCGGGCGCGGCGCTTCGACGCCAGCTTCCTCTGGAGCTCCTCACGTTCGCGCCGCGCCTGCTCCTTGCGCTCAGCCTTGGTCAGCCGCCGGCCTTCGCCCGGCCGTCGGGGCGCATCGTTGCTCAATCAGGTGCCTCACGCATGGGTCGCGGAAGCTTACCGGCCGCACCGGTCGTGCACGGGAAGGTTCGTCTTGCGGCGGCCGAGGCTGCGGGCCTATCCTGCTCGCGCCTTCCCCCGTGAGCACGACCGGCCAGCCGGCCGAGGGAGGGAGGGCGCGTGTCAGATACCAAGCACGACCAGGTCGTGAGGGTGCCCGCGGTTGAGGAGCGCAGCGGTCTCGATCGCTTCTTCAAGGTCTCGGAGCGGGGTTCCACGATCCGGATCGAGGTCGTCGCCGGGATCACCACCTGGCTCACGATGGCCTACATCCTGTTCCTGAACCCACAGATCCTCGGGTTCGCCGCGGTGCCCGACCTTCAGCCGCTCGGACTGCCGTTCGGGGCCATCCTCACCGTGACGGCCCTCGTCGCCGGTATCGCCACGATCGCGATGGGCCTCTGGGCGAACTACCCGTTCGCGATCGCATCGGGATTGGGGCTGAACGCGTTCGTCGCGTTCACGCTCGTCGCCGGCGAGGGGCTGAGCTACCCGGAAGCGATGGGCGTGATCGTCGTCGAGGGCCTCGTGATCACCTTCCTGGTCCTCACGGGGTTCCGGAACGCGATCGTCAACGCGATCCCGATGGACCTGAAGCGCGCGATCGCGATCGGCATCGGTCTGTTCCTCACGGTCATCGGGCTCGTGAACGCCGGCGTCGTCGTGCGTGGCGAGGGGACCGTGGTGGCGCTGAGCAACAACCTGACGACGCTCCGGATGCTGACGTTCGCGATCGGTCTCGCGCTGGCCTCCATCCTCGTCGTGCGGAGGATACGGGGCGGTCTGCTGATCGGGATCGTCGCGACGACCGTGATCGCGGCGATCATCAATGCGCTCTGGGGCGACAACGCGATCTGGGACGCGGTCGGACCGGGGATCGCGCAGGTACCGGACTCCCTCACGTCGTCTCCCGACTTCAGCCTCGTGGGCGAGTTCTCGTTCGGCTTCTTCTCGACGCTGGGGGTCGTCGCGGCGATCGCCGCGGTCGTGACGGTCATGCTCTCCGACTTCTTCGACACGATGGGAACAGCGGTCGCGCTGGGCGACGAGGCGGGGCTCCTCGACGACGAAGGTCGGCTCCCGAACATGAACCGTGTTCTGCTGGTCGACTCGCTGGCGGCGGCGGCCGGCGGCGCAGCGAGCGCGTCGTCGAACACGACCTTCATCGAATCGGCGGCGGGGATCGGCGAAGGTGGTCGCACCGGACTCGCCTCGGTGGTCACCGGCGTCCTCTTCCTCCTGTGCGTCTTCCTGTCCCCGCTCGCGGGCGTGATCCCACCCGAGGCGACCGCGCCCGTGCTCGTGATCGTCGGGTACTTCATGATGCGAGGGATCGGCGAGATCGACTGGCGGGACCCGGCGATCGGGATCCCCGCGCTCCTCACGATCGGTTTGATGCCGTTCACGTACTCGATCACGAACGGCGTCGGGGCCGGCTTCGTCGCCTACACGGCGATCAGGCTGATGCAGGGCAGGGCGCGAGACGTGCATCCGTTGCTGTACGTCGCCACCGCCGTCTTCCTCTGGTACTTCCTCCGAGGGACGTTCGCGTGAACGGTCGAGGGGGCGGGGCCGTCAGGCCCCGCCCTCCGGCATCGGGCCCACGGCCACGACACCGATCGGGCGCCGATCCGGATCGAGCGTGAGCGCCGCTCGCGCGCGGTTCTGATCGAGGACGAGTCTCGGGTCCCAGGACCACGCGAGGCCCTGCGCGTGGAGGGCGACCAGGAGCGACCGGATCGCCGCACCGGCGGTGAGGAGGGTCGCCTGCCCGAGCGTGCCGAGAGCCGCTCCCACACAGGGAACGATCAGGACGGGAGCCGTCCGGAGGGCATCGTCCGGGTCCTCGACGACGGCGAGCAGCCGGCGTCGCGCAGCCGTCGAGTCCACCGCGACGAAGGAGCACGCCGCCGCGCCGTGGGGCTCGCTCCCCACCGCCATCGCATCTTCGAGGAGAGCCCGAGGCACGTCTCCGGAGCCGAACGCGGAGTTCGGACCGGCGGAGGCGAGGGCCACCGCGACGGACTCGCGGAACAGATCGTCGGCCGGTGCGCGGACGAGGTCGCGCGCGGCTCCCGGCGGCGCCTCCCCGATCGCCCGATCCAGTCCTCGGACGAGCGCCGCGGGGACGCGCGCCGTCTTCGTCATCACCAGGCCGCTCGCCGCCGCCACCGCGTCGGCGAGCGCCACGACCGTGGTCTGGAGCACCATGCCGTGGTCGTCGACGGTCCCTCGGAGATCGAGCACCGCAGGCATGCCGGCGCAGCCGATCGCGACGTCGACGACCCCGTCGCGCCAGGCTCGGCCGAACGTGTCGGTGACCACCACGCCCAACCGCGCGAGCCCGAGGCGCGCGACCAACTCCTTCTGCAGGCGCTCGGCGCTCGCATCCGGATCTTCGGGGAGCAGGGTGAGGAACCCCGGGGCGACGTTCGACGCATCGACACCCGCGTTCGCACACACCAGCCCGTGCCTCGTCCGTGTGATCAGCAGGTCACCCCTGCGGGCGACGACCGCCACCGATTCCCGAGCCACCCACGACGCGCGATCGTCGCCGGGGACGATCCGCCCCTCCGCCTTCGAGACGACCTTCTGCGTGATCGCCACGACATCGCCCTCACTCGCTCCGTGCCGGCGGAGCGACGGCTCGAGCAGTGAGGCGAGATCATCACCGGGCTCGACCTCGGGGAGTCCCTCGAGCGGGATCAGCCCGATCGTCATGTCAGGGCCGCCAGCGCGGTCCTCGCCACGTGCTCCGCGACCTCGTCGTCGCGCATCACCGTGTCGGTGACGGCGACCTGTGCGCCGACCTCGTCTCGCACACGTGCGCGCAGCCCTGCATCTTCCTCGTCGATCACCCAGGCGTCGAGGAGGCCGTCGTACGCTCGGGCGGCGCCCACCGCCGACACCTCGAGCCCGACCACCGGCATCAGCCGGTCGGCCATCCCAGCGAGCGGTCGCCCGCCGACGATCGGGGAGACCCCCACGACGGGCCTCTCGGCGACGGCCGCGCGCACACCGGGAACGGACAGGATCGGTCCGATCGAGACGACCGGATTCGAGGGGCAGATCACGACGACGTCTGCAGCCCCGATCGCGTCGAGCACGCCGGGGGCCGGGGACGCCCGCTCGGCGCCCTCGGAGCGGATCCCCTTGACGTCGTCGCGGGCGCCTCGCCTGATCCAGTACTCCTGGAAGTGCAGGTCCATCTCCCGGCCCTCCGCCACCACGTCGAGCCGTGTCTCCACGCGGTCCTCGGTCATCGGCACGATCGTGGCGTCGATCCCGAACCGGCGGGCGATCCGTGCCGTGACGTCGGACAGGGACATGCCGCCGGACAGCGAGCGTGTCCGGAACAGATGCGTCGCCAGGTCGAGGTCGCCCAGCCCGAACCACGCGGCATCGGGGTCGAAGGTCCGGAGCTCCTCGGTGGCGCGGAAGGTCTCGTCCCGCCGGCCCCACCCGCGCTCCCGGTCGAACGCGTCGCCGAGCCAGTACGTGACCGAGTCGAGATCCGGGCACACCCGGAGCCCGTGCACGTCCATGTCGTCGCCCGTGTTCACGACCGCGATGAGGTCGGCATCCGGCGCGGCGCGCACGAGGCCGCGCAGGAACTTCCCCGCACCGACACCTCCCGCGAGCGCGACGACCTTCACGAGCGCAGAGCGTAGTAGCCTCGCGCTGTGGCGGCCGCGACGACGCACGCTCTGCGGCGCGCGCTGGCGCGTGCCGAGCAGGGAAAGGCCGTGTCCGTCCCCGAGGCCGCCGAGCTGATGTCCGCTCGGGGGGCGGACCTCGAACGCGTGGTGGCGATCGCGGGACATCTTCGTGATCTCGGCTCGAGGGACCGCGTCACCTACTCGCGGAAGGTCTTCGTTCCGCTGACGATGCTCTGTCGCGACCACTGCCACTACTGCACGTTCGCGAAGCCGCCGGCGAAGCTCGACGCCCCCTTCCTCGCGCCGGAGGAGGTCCTCGCGATCGCCGGCGGCGGAAGGGAGCGCGCGTGCAAGGAAGCGCTCTTCACACTGGGCGACCGACCGGAGGAGCGGTACGACGTCGCTCGGGCGTGGCTCGCGGCCCGTGGATACGGTTCGACGCTCGAGTACGTGCGTGCCTCGGCGATCAGCGTGATCGAGGAGACCGGGCTCCTGCCGCATCTGAACCCGGGGGTCATGAGCTACGAGGAGCTCGCCCGGCTCCGGCACGTGAGTGCGTCGATGGGACTGATGCTGGAGACGTCATCGGAGCGGCTCTTCCGACGCGGGGGCGCGCACTTCGGATCACCGGACAAGCGTCCTGCGGTACGGCTGCGGACGATCGAGGACGCCGGTCGTCTCGCGATCCCGTTCACCACCGGCATCCTCGTGGGGATCGGGGAGGACGCCCTGGAGCGTGCCGCATCGGTGTTCGCGATCCGCGACCTGCATCGTCGGTACCGACACATCCAAGAGGTGATCGTGCAGAACTTCCGCGCGAAGCCGGGTACGGCGATGGCGCTCGCGCAGGAACCGGATCCGGAGGAGTTCCTCGCCGCGGTGGCGACCACGCGCATCGTGATGGGACCGCACGTCGGCGTCCAGGCACCTCCGAACCTGTCGGATCCGCAGCAGCAGCTCCGGCTCCTCGATGCCGGGATCAGCGACTGGGGCGGGGTGTCGCCGCTCACCCCCGACCACGTGAACCCGGAGCGGCCGTGGCCCGCGATCGAGGCGCTGGCCGCCACCACGGCGGCTCGCGGCAAGTCACTTCGCGAGCGACTCACGATCTATCCGCGCTTCGCCCTCGACCCGGATCACTTCGTCGCCGGCAAGATGCGCCTCCCGATCGAGCGGCTGCTCGACGGGAGCGGCCTGGCCCGCGATGGCGTGGCCCCGCGACCCGTGGCCTGGCAGGACCCCGACGTCACGTGGAAGCCGCGGGTGATCGACCTCACGTTCGCGAAGGGACCAGAGGCCGGTCTGCGGGCGGACGCGGAGGCGGTGTACGGAGAGATCACGTCCGAGGACGCCGTCACGGCGGCGTGGGCCGCGCGGACGGTGGTGCCCATGCGTCTCGACGCGGAGATCCGCCAGGCGCTCCGAAAGGCGGAGCGTCACCGCCCGATCTCCGATGCCGAGGCCCTCGCCCTGTTCCAAGCCGAAGGCGCGGACCTGGACGCCCTCCGGGCGGTCGCCGACGGCCTCCGTCAGGAGGCCGTCGGCGACGTGATCACGTACGTGATCAACCGGAACATCAACTTCACCAACGTCTGCTACGTGGGGTGCCGGTTCTGCGCGTTCGCGCAGCGGGAGGTCGATCCGGAGGCGTACACGCTCACGCTCGGAGAGGTGGCCGACCGAGCGGAGGAGGCGTGGGCCGACGGGGCGAGCGAGGTCTGCATGCAGGGAGGGATCCATCCCGATCTCCCCGGGTCCTTCTATCTGGATCTGCTCGATGCGGTGAAAGCGCGTGTCCCGGGGATCCATGTCCACGCGTACAGCCCGATGGAGATCCTCAACGGCGCCACGAGGATGGGTGTCTCGTTCCGTGAGTTCCTCACGGCCTGCAGGGAACACGGACTCGGGACGATCCCCGGGACGGCCGCGGAGATCCTCGACGACGACGTCCGCTGGCTCCTGACGAAGGGGAAGCTTCCGGCCGATACCTGGGAAGAGATCGTGAGAACCGCCCATGACGTCGGGATCCGGAGCTCCTCGACGATCATGTTCGGGCACGTCGACGCGCCACCGCACTGGGTGGCGCATCTGCGCCGGATCGCCGCGATCCAGCGGGACACGGGAGGGTTCACGGAATTCGTCCCCCTTCCGTTCGTGCACCGGAACGCACCGATCTACCTCGCGGGTCACGCCAGGCCCGGTCCGTCTCACGCCGACAGCCTCCGCGTGCACGCGCTCGCGCGGATCCTCCTCGACGGAGTTATCCACAACGTACAGGTCTCGTGGGTGAAACTCGGCATCGAGGCGTCGCAGGAGATCCTGCGCTCGGGCGCGAACGACTTCGGTGGCACGTTGATGGAGGAGACGATCAGTCGGATGGCGGGCTCCGGATGGGGCGTCAGGATGACGCCCGCGGAGTTCGACGACGCGATCCGTTCGATGGGACGCACCCCGGGCGTGCGGACGACGACGTACGATCGGATCGAGACGAAAGCCGCCTCCTGACCGTCGTCCGTCAGCCTCACTGACCGTTCTCGTCAACTCGGTTGACCACACAGTTTCTTCTGCGAAGGGGTTGCACTCGCGCTTCCGCTTGGGGACGATTACTCGAGATGAGGGTCGAGGCAGAGAATCACCTGAAATTCCCTCTTGCCAGGGAGGCGGTTCTTCCCTCAGAATCACATGGATGTGATTTGGGGGGGAGAGCAGCGTGCATCACTACATCCCATGGCAGGAACGGGCGAGGTGCCGAGACCACGACCCTGAGGTCTTCTTCCCCGAGAAGGGGGGATCGTCCAGGGAGGCCAAACGCATCTGCTCGGAATGCCCCGTTCGGATCGAGTGCCTCAACTACGCGCTTCGCCGCGACGAGCGGTACGGCGTGTGGGGCGGGATGAGCGAACGGGAACGGCGACGCCTCAAACGGATGGCGTCGTAGGCGCAGGATCCTTCGTTGTCCACGGAGGAAAGGGGGACGGGAATGGCAGCACGGAAGACAGCCGCACGGAAGCGACCCGCGGCCAAGCGGTCGACGGCCGCCAAGAAGGCGGCAGCGACCCGCAAGCGGAACACGGCGCGTCGGAAGACCGCCGCGAAGAAGGCCGCCGCGACCCGGAAGCGGACCACCACTCGGAGGAAGACGGCCGCCAGGAAGACGGCGGCCCGCAAGCCGGCCCGGAAGAAGACCGCAGCGCGCAAGAAGACGGCCGCACGCAAGCCGGCCCGCAAGAAGGCCACGGCTCGGAAGAAGACGACGGCCCGCAAGCCGGCGCGCAGGAAGTCGACCAAGCGGGTCGCCGCGGGCAAGAAGGCCGCAGCGACCAGGAAGCGCGGAACGCGGAAGGCTGCGGCCACCCGCAAGAAGACGACCGCTCGGAGGAAGAGCGCAGCGAAGAAGCGCTGATCGCGAGTTCGTCGCATCTCGGAGGGGGGCGGAGACGCCCCCCTTCCGTGTCCCGTAGGACCCGCTGCTAGGCTCCCGCCGCGCCGTGGGCGCCCACCCGGATGACCTCGCCAGCCTCAACCCTCGCCTCCACCGGCACGGCCACACCGAGCGTGCTCGCGCTGCTCGTGGTCGGGGCCCGGGCTGCCCCCTGGCTGCGCGATTGCCTGCTCTCGCTGGCGAACCAGTCGTACCCTCGCCTCGGCGTCCTCGCGGTCGACGACGGAGCCGACGAGGATTCGCGGGAGCTGCTCCTTCGCTCACTCGGCCCGAGACGCGTCCTGCGGAACGAGCGGCCGCTCGGAGGAGTTCGAGCGGTTCGAGCCGCGCTCGACCGCCCGATGGCGAAGGGCGCGGACTTCATCCTCATCGTCGAGCCGTCCGCATCGCTGGACCGGGATGCCGTGGGCCGACTCGTGGAGGCCGCGGTCGGGATCGGCGTCGAGGACGTCGGTGTCGTCGGCGCCAAGATCGTCGACAAGGACGATCCGCGTACGTTGCACGATATCGGCCGCTCCTCTGACCGCTTCGGCCACCCCGCATCCGCGCTGCAGCCGGGGGAGATCGATCAGGGGCAGTTCGACCGAGTCCTCGAGGTCCTCTGCGTCTCGTCGGCGGCGATGTTGATCGCCCGAGAAGCATGGGAGCGGGTCGGGGTGTGGGACGAGCGCCTCGACCGCGCGCATGCCGATCTCGACCTCTGCTGGCGGATCCGGGTCGCCGGATACCGGGTGGTGATGACGCCGCTGGCCCGCGTACGCGTCCCCGGAACGGCGGCGGGAGCACCAGCCGACCGCGACGGCGGCCCGAGCCGACGGTACGAGGAGGATCGTGCCGCCATCACGGCGATGCTCAAGAACTACGGACTCCTGTCGCTCGCCTGGCTCGTGCCCACCGCCCTCCTGATGGGGGTGATCCGCATCGCCTACCTCTCGGTCGCTCGCCGGTTCGAGGAGGCGCTCGACGTCGTTGCGGCCTGGTGGTGGAACGTCGCGCACCTCCCCGGCACGGTGTCGCGCCGACGGCGCGTGCAGAAGGCCCGCCGCGTCCGCGATCGCTCGCTGCGGCGGTTCATGGAGTCGGCGGGCGTGCGGTCGCCTCGGTGGTTCGCGACGGCCGAACGCATCCTGGAGGAGCAGCGCGCGATCGACGAGGCGGACGAGGGCGAGCCGATCCAGCGGCGGCTGCGGGACCGAACGGCATCACTCGTGGGAACGCACCCCGTGATCGTGGGAACGCTCCTCGCGATCGTCGTGGGCGCGGTCGCCGTGCGCGAACTGGTCGGACTCGACGTCCTGGCCGGCGGAGTGCTCCCCGCGTTCCCCGCACGGGCCGGCGATCTGATCGGCGAGCTGGCGTCCGCGGTTCGCTCGACGCCGCTCGGGGGTCCGCTCGCCCCCTCCCCGGCCGTCGGCGCGCTGGGCGCGCTCTCGTTCGTGGCGTTCGGGGATCCGTCCACCGTGCAGAAGGCGATCCTCCTCGCGGGAGCGCCGTTGGCGGCGATCCTGATGTACCGGGCGGCCGTCCGTCTCTCGGTGCGTCCCGGCCCGGCGGTCGTCGTGGGAGCGGCCTATGGGCTCGGTGCCCTGACCCTCTGGTCGTTCTCCGAGGGACGGATCGGCCTGTCGATCGCGATCGCCGTGCTGCCGGCGGCGGCGGAGCGCGTGGAGGCGGCGTTCGCCCGGGAAGAGCCTCCCGACGACCCGCAACGGTTCGTCGCGGGAATGGCGGTGACGCTCGCCGTCGGGGTCGCCGCGTATCCGGGGTTCGTCCTCGCGATCGCGACGCTCGTCATGGTCCGCGTGTGCCTCGGCCCGTCGCGAGCGCGGGGACTCCTCCTGATGTCGCTCGGCGCGATCGGAGCAGCCGTCCTGCTGTTCCCGTTCGTTCCGACGCTGCTGACCGACGGGGGACGCGCGCTCTCCTCCCTGGTGGGCACGACCGAGCCCGATCGGCTCGCGCGACTGGCGATCGGGCCCGGGCCCGGCACCTGGCCGATCGCGGCCTTCCTCCCGATCGGCGCCGCTCTGGGCCTCGGGCTCGTCCGCGGGCCCTTGCGTGGTCCGGCCGCGCGCGCCGCCCTCGCGGCGGGAGCCGGACTGATCCTCTCGTGGCTGGCGGCGGCGAACTACCTCCCGTCCGCGCTCTCGAATCCGCCGGCGTACGCGGCGCTCGCGGCCGTCTCGATGGCCGGTCTCATCGGGTTCGGGCTCACGTCCTTCACCGGCTCGCTCCGCCTCGAGGCGTTCGGACTGCGCCAGGTGGCCGGTGGCTTGCTCGCCGCCGTGCTCGGAGTGGGGCTCTTCCTGCAATCGGTGGCGGTGATGGCAGGAACCTGGGGTGTGGGGACGCCTCAGGAGCGGATCCCGCCGGCCTGGACGGTCGTGGGCGGCGCCGCGGACGGCCCGTTCCGCGTGTTGTGGCTCACGGGAGACCTCGGCGGCGGCCTCCCTCCTCCGGCCGGTGATCCGCAACGACGCCTGGAGGCGGGTCCGGCGACGATCCGCTACGCGCTCACGGATCGAGGCGGTGTCAGCGTGTTGGACATCGGCAGGCCGTTCTCCGGACCCGGGCCCGACCATCTGGAGTTGGCCCTCCGCGAGATCCTGGCCGGGACCTCGCGACACGGCGGCGCCCTTCTCGCGCCGTTCGGCATCCGTTTCGTGGTGGCCGAGCGCGGAGCCCTTCCCGCCGCCGCCCACGACGCCTTCCACGCACAGGTCGACGTCAACCTCGTGCCGGCGTCGGGATTCGTGATCTTCCGGAACTCGGTGGCGCTCCCGCCTGCGGCGAGCCTCGCGGTCGAGCCGGCCGACCTCCAGATCCTCGGCGCCGCCGACCCCTCCACGATCGCGATGTGGCGGAGGGTGCCCGCCACGACGCTGGAGCGCGTCCCCGGAGGGTGGGACGGTGCCGACGTCGACGGAACGGTGTTCGTCTCGACGGAGTACGACGCGGGATGGGAGCTGAAGGGCGTTGGCCGGCGTCCCGAGGTCGCGTTCGGCTGGGCAACCAGGTTCCGGGCCGAAGGAGAGCCGGTGCGGATCCGTCACGGTGGGTCGCTTCCCGCGAGGATCCAGGTCGCCCTGCTGACCATCCTGTGGCTCGCCGCCCTCTGGGCGACGAGGAAGCCCGTGGCTCGATGAGTGCCTCCCGCGAGGGCTCGGCGCGCGGACAGGCGCTGTTCGCGCTCGCATCCGTGGCCTTCGTGGTGATCGCGCTCACGTGGCTCGACCGCGCCGGTCCCAGGGCGCCGGCGTCGCTGGCGGCCGGGGAGGCACCGTCGGGCGCCTGGATCTGTCCGCACGGGGGCGGGGCGGACCTGTCGGTCGCGTTGTTGCTCGCCAATCCGGGCGAGGCCGCGGCGACGGTCCGATTGACGCAGCTCGGTGCGGAGGCGACCGCGCCCCCGGCGCGGTACGACGTGCCCGGGGGGACGACCCTGCGGGTGAACGTCGCGCCCGGTGCACGCGGCGATGCGACCGCCGTCGAGTTCTTCGGGGGCTGGATCGGCGCGGGATGGGTGTCGTTCACGGACGCGGGGGCCGCCGCGGAGCCGTGCGCAGCCGAGGCGTCGCAGCGGTGGTCCCTCGCCGACGGGTCGACCGAGCTCGGCGAGGAGTCGTACGTGGTCGTCGCGAACCCGTTCGCCGGGCCGGCCGTGATGGACGTGGTCCTGTACTCGGCGGACCGCCCGCCGGTCCGCCACTCCGAATGGACCGACCTCGTCGTGCCGGCCGGGCAGAGCGTCGCCCTGCATCTCAACGAACGGCTGAAAGGAGAGCCGGTGGTCGCGACGACGCTCGAGGTCTCGGTCGGGCGGGTCGCCGCAGCATCCCTCGTCGTGAGCGACCGGACGACGGTGCGCAGCGCGCTCGGATGGACCGAGCCCGCCGCCGAGGCGTGGTTCCCGACGATGAAGGGGTCCGGGCAGAACGAGCTGGTCCTCGTGTCCACGGCGTCGGCGTCGATCCGATTCGGCGCCACCTCGCTGAGCGAGGATCAGCCGCGGCCTGCGGGCGGGCTCACCGAGCAGGAGCACGGTCCGACCGCGGCCCGTGCGTACGCGGTCCCCGAGGAGGCCGGGCCGACGGCGGTCCGGCTCTTCACGCTCGAGGGCGCGCTCGTCTCGGGAGCGCTCCGCGTGTTGGGACCGCGGACCGACGTCGGGTCCACCGGGGGCTCGGTCTCGGCGTCCGAGGCGTGGGTGCTCTTCCCGGCCTCCGCACGCATCCCGGCGGATCCGGGCGCGCTGCTCGTAAACGACGGTGACGTCGCCGTGGTGGCCTCCGTCGAGCTTCTCCCGGAGGAGGGGGGGACGCCGCCCCCTTCCGTCTCGATCACCGTCCCCCCGCATGCGACGGCCGCCGTGCCGCCGGACCTGTGGGCGACGGCCCCCGGCTCGGCGCTCGTGGTCCGCGCCGACGGACCCATCGTGGCGCTCTCCGCCGCGACCTCCCCGGGGTCTCGAGACGCGGAGGCATTCGCACTGAGCATGGGAGTGCCGCTGCCGCTCCTGCCGTAGCCCCGGCGCACCACGGGGGACGGGTTGCCTCCTGGCGTATCATCTTCGTTCCGGGTCCCGATCCCGGGAACGCAGAGCAGATCCTCCCCATGGCCAAAGGACGGCACGAAGTGCGCGCGGCCCGGAAGCGATGGCCGCTGATCGTCGGTCTCGTCGCCGGCGTGCTCGTGCTCGCCCTGGGCGGAATGGCCTACGCGACGTTCCACTACGAGCAGGCGAACGCAGGGCGCATGCTCGCCGGCACCACCATCGGCGGCGTGAACGTCTCCGGGATGACCCGAGCGGAGGCGATCGCGGCCGTCCGCGCCCACGCCCGAGAGGACCTCGCTCGAGAGATCGTGGTCGTCGTGCGGGGCGAACGCTTCACCGCGACGGCTCGGCAGCTGGGCCAGCGCCCGTGGGTCGGCCAAGCGGTCGACCGAGCGATGGATGCCGCTGAGCGGGTCGGCTGGGTCGAACGTGCCTGGCGACGCTTCCGGAACGACCCCGTCGACCTCGACATCGAGCTCGCCATGGCCGGGGACCGCGGCGTGGCGGGGTTCGTCCGTCGCACGGCGCGGCAGGTGCGCGTCGAGCCTCACAACGCGTCGATCGGGATGGGGGAGGGCGGCGGCCTGTTCTTCCGGCACGCGAAGGCGGGCAAGGAGCTGGAGGTCCGTCGGGCGGAGCGTCTCCTCACCGATGCGCTCGACGACGGATCGGCGAGGGTTCGGTTGTCGGTGCGATCGGTGGCCCCGAGATTCACCGAGGACACGATGCTCCCGACGGTCGTCGTGCATGTCGACACGAACCGACTCGACCTCTACGAGGGGTTCGACGTAACACACAGTTGGGACGTCGCCACCGCGAAGCCGGGATGGACCACGCCGGTCGGCGAGTGGTCCCTGTATCAGAAGCGCGAGAACCCGACCTGGTACAACCCGGCGCTCGACAGCTGGGGCGCCGGCATGCCCGCCGTGATCCCCGGTGGGCCCGGCAACCCGATGGGCACGCGGGCCCTCTATATCACGGCACCCGGTCTCATCCGGATCCACGGAACCACCTCACCCGATTCGATCGGCCGGTACGCGTCGCACGGCTGCATCCGGATGCACAACGAGCATGTCGAGGAGCTGTACGACCTTGTTCCGGTCGGGGCGAAGGTGATCATCATGGGCTCGCGACCCTCGTGGGCGTCCGAAGGAGACTTCCCCGACACGCCCGACGGCTCCGATACCGTCGCCTGATCGTTCGCCGTCCCCCCATCGGTTCCGGTCGGCCGCCTCCTCGTGGCCACGTGCTCGATCAGTGGTCGGCACCTCGCCCTGGATGAGCCGGTCGGCCGGCTGGTGGACGACACGCGGCCGCAGTCTCGGCTGCGACCGGGCTGACTAGCTCTTTCTGGCTAGACGGATCGGCGTTTGGCATCCCGCACGATCGCGTCTCGGGGGACCCGAGAATGACTCCCGGGTGTCTACAGCGCCGAGGGGTGCCGCTGCTACCGTCCGTCCATCAGCTGGATCGGTTTCCCCCAACAGATCCCGAACGGGCCTCGCAGAGCCCCCGCACGGATCCCCGAACACGGAGCGTGGACGATGCCACAGGCCACTACCTGCCCCGAGTGCAAGCAAGGCGATGTGATCTCGATCTCGATGAACGTGAGCGGCCGCGACCTCGCGTTCTCCACCTGCCACGCCTGTGAGGCGAAGTGGTGGCATCGCGACGGCGAGCAGATCGTGCTCTCCGACGTCATCGAGACCGTCGTCCGGACCTAGCCTGACGTCCGCCGCCCGCCGTCCGTAGGATGGCGCCGGTGGACCTTTCCCACATCTTCAAGGCGTACGACGTTCGCGGCACGGTCCCCGATCAACTGAACGCCGACCTTGTCAGGCGCATCGGCGCGGCATTCGCGGACTGGAGCGGAGCGGACGAGATCCTCGTCGGGCGCGATTCCCGCCTCTCCTCTCCCGAGCTCGCCGCCGCCTTGATCGAGGGTGCCACTTCGCGCGGCGTCGACGTCGTCGACCTGGGACTCGCGTCGACCGACCTCTTGTACTTCGCCTCCGGATCCCTCGACCGGCCCGGCGTGATGATCACCGCGAGCCACAATCCCAAGGACTACAACGGACTGAAGTTCTGTCTCGCGCGAGCGAAGCCGGTGGGAGAAGAGTCGGGCCTCGGTGAGATCAGGGCGCGCACCGAGAAGGGTGACGACGTCCTGGGGGCGGGCAACGGTTCGATCCGTCAGCGCGACGTCTTGGGCGCCTACGTCGATCACGTGCTCTCGTTCGCGGACGTCGAACGGATGCGCCCGCTGACGGTCGCGGTCGACACGGCCAACGGGATGGGCGGTCTCGTCGTGCCGGCGGTGATGGAGCGGCTGCCCGTCACCCTGCATCACCTCTACGCGGAGCTCGACGGGACGTTCCCGAATCACCCCGCGGACCCGATCGATCCGGCGAACCAACGAGACCTGAAGCGAGCCGTCCTCGAACACCGTGCTGACGTGGGGATGGCGTTCGACGGCGACGCGGACCGCGTCTTCCTGGTAGACGAGCGGGCGGACGACGTCAGCGGATCGATCCTCACCGCGCTCGTGGCGGCGGCGATGCTCGACCGTGAACCGGGTGCACAGGTGGTCCACAATCTGATCTGTTCCTGGACGGTCCCCGAGGTGATCAAGGAGCACGGTGGTGTGCCGGTCCGCACCCGGGTCGGTCACTCGTTCATCAAGCAGGTGATGGCGGAGACGGGCGCGGTGTTCGGGGGCGAGCATTCGGGGCACTACTACTTCCGGGACAACTACGGCGCCGACTCCGGACTGATCGCATCGGTGATCGCCCTCGGGGAGCTCTCGGACGCCTCGGTCCCACTGTCGGGGCTCCTGGGGCAGTACCGGCGCTACGCGAGCTCCGGAGAGATCAATTCGCGCGTCGACGATCCACCGGCGAAGATCGAGGAGATCGCCCGGGCGCTCGGCGGCGGTCGCCAGGACCGGCTCGACGGACTGACGGTAGAGTTCGACGACTGGTGGTGCAACGTCCGGCCGTCGAACACGGAACCGCTGCTGCGGCTGAACGTGGAGGCCCGGACGCGCGAGATCCTCACGGCCAGAACGGCGGAGCTGCTCGCCCTGATCAGGGGAGCGGGCGACGACGCTGGGAGCGCTCCGGGAACCGCCGGAGAGGGACGAAAGGACGAGTCGTGACGCTCGACGCGGAGCTGTTGGAGATCCTGGTCTGCCCCAACGATCGGGGCGACATCGACTACCACGAGGACGAGCAGGTGATCGTGTGCCGCACGTGCGGCTACCGCTACCCGGTGCGCGACGGCATCCCGGTGATGCTGATCGACGAGGCCGAGAAGCCCGGTGGTGGCCCAGGGGTCAAGAACGGATGACGGTCGACCTGGACGACCTCGAAGCCGTTCGAGCGCACGATCCCGGGGGGATGCTGGCGGCCGCCGCCCAGCTCGCCTCCCATTGCCGTGAAGGCTATGCGAACGGCACGGGAGCCGGTGCCCTCCCGGACCTCGGGGACGTACGCAACGTCGTGTACTGCGGGATGGGCGGATCGGCCGTCGCCGGCGATGTGCTGCGATCGGTGTTCCGCGACAGGCTCGGTCTCCCCGTCGAGGTGAACCGATCGTCGGAGCTGCCCGAGCACGCGGGCCCGCATTCGCTCGTCGTCGGGTGCTCCTACTCGGGGAACACGTCGGAGACGCTCGCGGCCTTCCGGGAGGCGATGAAGCGGGGTTGTCGATCGATCGTGATCACGTCCGGCGGGACGATCGCGGACGAGGCTGACGAGGCGGGCGTGCCGGTCGTCCGCGTGCCCGGCGGCATGCAGCCGCGAGCCGCGCTGGGGTGGCTCGGGTGCTCGGCGCTCGGCGCGCTGGAGACCGCGGGGTTGCTGCCTCCGCTCGCCGAAGACATGGCCGAAGCCGTCGATGAGATCCAGGCTCGAGCCGCAACGTGCGATGCGGGGGTACCGGCTGCGGGCAACCCGGCGAAGCTCCTGGCGGAGGAGATCGGCGAGCGCGTCCCGGTGATCTGGGGTGCGGAGGGGATCGGGGCCGTCGCGGCGGCCCGCTGGAAGACGCAGATGAACGAGAACGGCAAGGTGCCCGCCTGGTGGTCCTCGATGTCCGAGCTCGACCACAACGAGGTCGTGGGGTGGAGGCAGCCCTTCGGCCGGGCGCACGCGGTCATCGCGCTCCGCCACGACGCCGAGGATCCGGAGATGGCCGCCCGCTTCCCGCTCTCGCTGCGGATCGCCGCGGAATCGGGCGCCACCACCGCCGAGGTCCGAGCCACCGGACGGAGCGCCCTCGCCCGCCTGTTCTCGCTGATCTCCTTCGGCGACTTCGTGAGCGTCTACGTCGCGGTCCGCCGGGGCATCGATCCGACGCCGGTCGACGTGATCACCCGGCTGAAGGCCGCGCTCGTCTCGTGACGGAGGAACGCGTCCCGTCGCCCGGGGACGGGGTCGCGGAGCGGATCGTCGGCGCGATCCGCGAGCGCACCGATCTGCGACCGGTGGCCGGTGTCGTCCTCGGCTCCGGCCTGGGGGACTCGATCTCGGCCGCCTGGGCGCGCGCCGGATCGGGCGAACCGATCGAGATCGCCTACGCCGACCTCCCGGGGTTCCCCCCTCCGACGGTGCCCGGTCACGCCGGGACGCTGTGGTTGGGAACGATCGCTGGACAGCCGATCGCGATCTTCCGCGGCCGGATCCACTTCTATGAAGGTCACCCGATGCCGCTGGCGTCGATCACATCCCGGATCTCCCACGGCCTCGGGGCACGGACGATGGTGCTGTCGGCGGCGGTCGGCGGTCTCGATCCGTCGCTGCCCGCGGCCTCGATGGTCGTCGTCCGCGACCACCTCAACCTGATGGGGACCAACCCGCTCACCGGGTGGCGGTACGAGGACGGCTCGCCGGCGTTCGTCGACGTCTCGGGCGTCTACGACCCACAGCTCGCGGACGCGGCCCTCGCGGCGCTCCGGGGTCACGGCATCGCGGTGGCGGACGGCGTCTACGCCGCGGTGGCGGGTCCCGCGTACGAGACCCCCGCCGAGACGAAGATGCTCCGCCTGATGGGGGCGACGGTCGTGGGGATGTCCACAGTGCCGGAGGCCGTCGCCGCCCGGGCACTAGGCATGCGCGTCCTCGGGCTAAGCTTCGTCACGAACGCCGCGGGCGGTGCCGTCTCGCACGAGGAGGTGCTGCTCGCGTCGAAGACGGCGGCGGAGGCGATCGGCCTGGCGGTGACCGAACTCGCCGACACCTTCTGACGGAGAGGATCCAGTGGGACACGACATCAGGGACGGCGGGCTCGCGGAGTCCGGGCGCGGCAGGATCGACTGGGCCGCGGGCGAGATGCCAGTGATCGCCCAGATCCGGGAGCGGTTCGACAAAGAGAAGCCGTTGCAGGGCGTGCGGGTCGCCGCCTGCCTGCACGTCACCACGGAGACGGCGAACCTGATGGAGACGCTCGCGGCGGGCGGTGCCGAGGTGGCGCTCTGCGCCTCCAACCCGCTGTCGACGCAGGACGACGTGGCCGCATCGCTCGTCGAGCAGAGCGGCATCGATGTCTACGCGATCAAGGGCGAGGACACCGATATGTTCTTCAAGCACATCAACGCGTGTCTCGACCTTAAGCCCCACATCACGATGGACGACGGCGCGGACATGGTGAGCGTCCTACACAAGCAGCGCGTTGACCAGATCGACGAGATCATGGGCGGGACGGAGGAGACGACCACGGGCGTGATCCGTCTCCGCGCGATGGCGTCCGACCGCGCGCTCCGTTACCCGATCGTGAGTGTGAACGACGCGAACACGAAGCACCTGTTCGACAACCGCTTCGGGACCGGCCAGTCCACCATCGACGCGATCATGCGAGCGACGAACCGCCTGCTCGCGGGCCGCGCCGTGGTGGTGTGCGGGTACGGGATGTGCGGGCGCGGCGTGGCGTCGCGCGCTCGGGGGATGGGCGCGCACGTGATCGTCGTCGAGGTCGATCCGACGGCCGCCCTCGAAGCCGTGATGGAGGGCTTCCGCGTCATGCCGTTGCTCGAGGCGGCTCGGGTGGGCGACGTGTTCGTCACGGTGACCGGCGACAAGGGCGTGATCCGCAGCGAGCACATGGAGCGGATGAAGGACGGCGCGATCCTCGCGAACTCGGGGCACTTCGACGTGGAGATCGACAAGGCCGCACTGGCCGCGCTCTCCGAAGGGCGGGTGCGGCGGATCAGGGAGTTCGTCGACGAGCACACGTTGGCCGACGGCCGTCGGCTCAACCTCTTGGGCGAGGGCAGGCTGGTGAACCTCGCTGCCGCCGAGGGCCACCCCGCCGCGGTGATGGACATGTCGTTCGCGAATCAGGCGCTCTGTGTGGAGTGGCTCGTGAAGAACCACGGCGGGTTGGAGGCGAAGGTGTACCCGGTCCCGACGGACATCGACGAGGAGGTCGCCAGGCTCAAGCTCCGGGGGATGGGCGTGGACATCGACACCCTCACCACCGAGCAGGAGACGTACCTCCGCAGCTGGGAAGAGGGAACGTAGCCCTGGAGGCCGTCCGGATCCGCGCGCACTTCGAGCGCTTCCCCGCCTCACTCAAGGGATCGCTCGTGATGCGGGGCGCCGACGGGAACCCGCACCAGGTCCGGCTCGACGACGCCCGGGCCGTCGAGCTGGCGGGGCGCGGCCCCGTGTCGATGGGCATGCCCGCGGCGACGCTCGAGGTCGCGCCGAACAGGGACCTGTTCGTGCCGTTCGAGTTCCCGGTCGCCGAGCTCGCGCCCGGCTGGTACGCGATCGAATGCGCGGTGGCGATCGATGGCGCGCCGGAGACCGTCCGTCCCGGGGCGCGCTTCGCGGTGGCGTGGCCGCGGGGCGCGACACGGAGGGACCAGGTCCCCGTCGGGAAGTCGATCGAAACCGGGGTGGGCACGGTGCGGATCGACGAGCTCGGGTGCAAGAGCGATTCGACGGAGCTCCGGTACGGAGGGGCGGAGACTTCGTTCACCCTGGCAGCGGACGGGGCTCGGCTGCCGGTGTTGGAGACGGCGTTCGACGACGGTTCGGCGACTGGGTCCGTCGTCGCCTACCCCGTGCTGAAGACCCAGTCGGTCGTGAGGATCTCCGTCAAGGACGCCGACCCGATCGAGGTCCAGCTGCCCTGAGCGTGTCGGCGGCGCGCCGTAGCGTGCCGCTCGTGCGAGAGACGGCGCTCGATCGAGCGGTGGACATCCTCTTCCCTCGGGCCTGTGCCGGGTGCGGTGCCGGTCCATGGCCGTTCTGCGAGCGATGCACAGGCGCCCTCGTCCCCCTGCGGCCGCCGTGGTGCCGGCGCTGCGGTCGGCCGTCGGCAACGGACGTGGATTCCTGTCGCGACTGTCCGCCGGCTCCGATCGCGTCGGCCCGTTCCGCGTTCGCGTATCGGGGACCGGCCCGCGACGCGGTCCACCGGCTGAAGTTCTCGGGATGGCGCGGGGTGGGGGAGGCGCTCGCGGCCGCCGTGGCGGCGCTCGGCCCGCCGCCGGCCGACGCCGTGACGTGGGTGCCGCTCGCTCGCCGGCGGCGGGCCGAGCGCGGGTTCGACCAGGCGCGCGTGCTCGCGCACGCCCTCGCCCGCGAGCTCGACCTCC
>JAJNBA010000019.1 GCA_021155985.1 Actinomycetes bacterium | reverse complement strand
CGCGAGGGCGACGGCAGCCTTCGTGTCTCGATCGGGGTCGGGTGGCAGGATCGGCGCCGCGTCCACCGGATGCTGATCCTGCAGGGTCTCGACGGTGTCGGGGCTCGCCCCGGCGTCCTCGAGCGCATCCTCGAGCCTCGTCGCGATCGCGGCGGCCTGCACGACCTGGTCGAGGAGGCTCGGCACGTCCCGGAGGACCCGGAGGGTGGCGACCCCTTCGAGGACGTCCTCGTGCGCGCCGATCAAGGCCGCATCCACGCGCCCGTCACGGAGCGCGGGCGACACGGCACCCTCGTCGCGGAGCGGCACGACCGTGAGGTCGATGCCGGCCCGGTCCGCGATCGCCGCCGCGCGATCCGCGACCGCACGGTCGCCGACGACCGCGAGGTCGAAGGAGTCCGGCCCGCCGGCGTAGGCGCGCAGGAGGATGAAGATCGACAGAACGGTGACGGTGATCGCGGTGGAGATCGCGAATCCCTTGTCACTGAGGCGCACGGAGAAGTCGCGGGCGGCGACCACGCGCCACATGCCGCGGTCGGTGAGGGCGGGATCGTCGCTCACGACGCGACCACCTCGCGGAACAGCTCGGTACAACGTGGGGCGCACGTGGCTGAAGTGGCGCACCTCCCCCAACGAGCGCGCGAGGTCGAGCACACGCTGGTCGTCCGCGTCGCGATCGAGCTCCACGATCACCCCACCGGGTACGTCGGCCTGGAACCGGATACCGGGCACCGCCTCGTACCAACCGGCGGGGGCTTCGGCGACCTCGACGCGGACGAGCCGGCGAGCCCGGGACGCGCGGAGCTCGTGGATCGTCCCGTCCGCGACGATCCTCCCATCGACGATCATCACGACCCGGTCGCACACACGCTCCACGAGCTCGAGCTGATGGCTGGAGAACACGATCGGCACCCCGCGCGTCCTGCGCTCGCGATCGAGAACCTCGACGAGGACGTCGGTGCCCACGGGGTCCAGGCCCGAACGGCTCGTCGAGGACGAGCACGTCGGGCTCGTGCACCAGCGCCGCTGCGAGCTGCACCCGCTGCTGGTTCCCCAGGGACAGGGACTCGACCCGATCCTTCGCCCGGTCGGCCACGCCGAGGACGGCGAGGATCTCCGGGCCACGGGTGCGGGCGTTCGCACGCCCGACGCCGTGCAACCGCGCCAGGTACACGAGCTGCTCGAGCACCCGCATCTTCGGGTAGAGCCCGCGCTCCTCCGGGATGTAGCCGAACCGTCGGCGCGCCGTGCCGTCGACAGGCCTCCCCCGCCCCCGGACCTCGCCCCCGTCGGCTCCCAGCACCCCGAGCACGATCCGCATCGGCGTGGTCTTGCCGGCGCCGTTCGGACCGACGAACCCCACGACGGAGCCTTCCGCGACCTCGAAGCTCACGCCGTCGAGCGCCACGACGTCACCGAAGCGGCGGCGCAGATCGATCAGCTCGAGACCGTGGGGCATCGGGTCAGGATAGGGAACGGATCCGCCGGGCCGAAGGACCCCGCGCCGTACGACTCAGTCGATCAGGGTGGCGGTGACGACGGGCTCGGGGAGCGCCGGCTCGACCCCGCCGCCGGGGAAGAACACGTGGAAGGACGCTCCTCCGCCCGGCCGGTCCTCGACCCACACCCGTCCGCCGTGCAACCCGACGAACCCCTCCACGATGGCCAGCCCCAGTCCGGTGCCGGGAGCCTCGGTGTCACCCCTGCGGAACGGCGCGAAGATCGTGAGTCGATCGGGCTCGGGAACACCCGGCCCTTGGTCCTCGACGACGATCTCCGCTCCGCCGTCGTGCGGTCGCACGTGCACCCACACGACCCCCGATCCCGGGGCATGCCGGATCGCATTCATCACGAGGTTCTCGACGATCCGTCCGACGCGGGCGCGGTCGACCGTCGCGCGGGCGGGCTGGAGGTCGAGGCGAAGTTCCATGTCGACGGGGATCTCGAGCGTCGCGACGGCGTCGCGCACCACCTCGCCCACGTCGGCACGTTCCGCCGACAGCTCGACGACGCCGGCTTGGAGGCTCTCGGCGTCGAGCAGATCGTCGAGGAGCCCGGACAGACGTCGCGCGCCACGGGAGATCGCGGCGAGCAGCGCCCGGGCCTCGCCCTCGTCGAGCGAGAGGTGCCGGAGCGTCTCCGCCGCTCCGAGGATCGTGGCCGTCGGCGTCCGCAGATCGTGCGATGCCGCCCTCATCAGCGTCGTCTTCAAACGATCGACCTCGCGAAGCTTGAGGGACACCTCCCGCTCCCGGTGGGCCGCCACCAGGAGGCGTGCCCGGTACCGCGTGAAGAGGAGGATCGTCAGGAACGTGGCCGCCGCCATCGTGACGATCTGGAACGCCTTCCCGTACCACGGGGCGGGATCGGCGGGCGGCGGCGCCACGACGCCGACCACGCCGATCGCGATCACCCACAGGAGCGCCAGACCGAGCAGCAGGTGGAGCCGGCGGGCTCCGATGAACGGAAGCGCCACGGCGAGCGCCATGAGCGGCAACAGGACGATCGTGGGCAGCATCGAGGGCTGCAGGATCACCGTGCCCAGCGACGGGACGATCAAGCCACCGCTGATCCAACCCACGCTTGCCTGGACGCGACCTCGACCGAAGAGCTCACGCGCGTAGACCAAGCAGCCTCCATACAGGGCGATCAGGAGCGCCACGACGAGCATCGACGCGTCGCGCAGCACGCCGCCCGCGACGGCCTGGATGATCGCGAACAGCGCCGCGAGCGGTACGACGAGCCGGAGGAACTCGTGCAGCGCCGCCTCATCCGTGCCGCGGAGCTCGTGTTCGAGCGTGGCGTATCCCGTCAACGCGCGCCCTTCCCGGAGCTGGATCGGAAACCGATGGTTGTCTATCGGTTGCTCCCGAGGGCGACCTAACCCCGTCTGCTACGCGACCCGGGACGGGTCCTCGATCACGTCGTCGGTCACGGAGCCCAGGCCGATCGCGAGCACGTCGTCCACCGCTTCCGCCAGATGGAACGTCATCTCCTCGCGCACCTGCTCCGGCACGTCATCGAGATCCCCCTCGTTGCGCGCGGGGAGGATGACCTCTTCGAGGCCCGCCCGGTGCGCGGCGAGGACCTTCTGCTTGACCCCTCCGATCGGGAGCACCCGCCCCTGCAGCGTCACCTCGCCGGTCATACCCACTTCGGCACGAACCGGCCGGCCCGTGAGCAGCGAGGCCAGGGCCGTCGTCATCGCGACCCCCGCGCTGGGGCCGTCCTTGGGAACGGCGCCCGCCGGGACGTGCACGTGGAACCGACCGCGGAGCCGGTCCGCCGGGATGTCGAGCGCCTCGGCGTGCGAGCGCACGTACGAGAGCGCGATCCGGGCCGACTCCTTCATCACGTCACCCAGCTGTCCGGTGAGCGTCAGCCCGTCCGCCATCCCCGTCTCTAGCACGTCCTCGCGGGTGGCCTCGATGAACAGCACATCGCCGCCGGTCCCGGTCACGGCCAGGCCCGTCGCCACGCCGGGGACGGCCGTCCGGTCCGCCGCTTCGAAGAAGAACTTCTGCCGGCCGAGGTACTCACGGAGATCGGCCGCGTCGACGCGGGCCCGCCCGCCCTCGCCGGCGGTGAGCTTGGTCGCGACCTTCCGCAAGATCTTGCCGAGCTCGCGCTCGAGGTTGCGGACGCCGGCCTCGCGCGTGTAGTCGCCGACCACCCCTCGCAGGGCATCGTCGGTCACCTCGACCTCCTCGGGACGCAGGCCGTTGCGCTCGACCTGGCGGGGCAGCAGGTGCCGCCGCGCGATCGCGACCTTCTCGTCCTCGGTGTACCCGTCGATCCGGATGACCTCCATGCGGTCGAGCAGCGGGCCGGCGATCGTCTCCGCGACGTTCGCGGTCGCGATGAACAGCACCTCGGACAGATCGAGGTCGACGTCCAGGTAGTGGTCGCGGAACGTGTGGTTCTGCGCGGGATCGAGGACCTCGAGCAGGGCGCTCGAGGGGTCGCCGCGCCAGTCGGCACCGACTTTGTCGACCTCGTCCAGCATCATCACGGGGTTCTTCGTGCCGGCGTCCTTCAACGCCCGCACGATCCGCCCCGGCAGCGCGCCCACGTAGGTGCGACGGTGGCCGCGGATCTCGGACTCGTCGTGAACGCCGCCGAGCGAGACCCGGACGAAGTTGCGACCGAGGGCGCGCGCGACGGACTCGCCGAGCGACGTCTTTCCGACGCCCGGAGGGCCGACCAGCGTGAGGATCGCTCCGGAGCCACGACCGCCGGTCTCGGCGAGTCCCCGCTCGCTCCGGAGCTTGCGGACCGCGAGGTACTCGAGGATGCGGTCCTTCACGTCACGCAGTCCCTCGT
Source organism: Actinomycetes bacterium (assembly GCA_021155985.1). Lineage (GTDB taxonomy): Bacteria > Actinomycetota > UBA4738 > UBA4738 > HRBIN12 > JAJNBA01. The sequence goes on along the minus strand of JAJNBA010000019.1, from coordinate 22,248 downwards.
GGTCCGCGTCCAACACCTCGCGCGCCGACCCGATGTCCAGGTTGTCCTCGGTCTTCGAAGACCAGGGGACGTCGAGCAGCCAGTCGAGGTAGGTGCGGATCCATCCGTACTCGGGCGATTGCTCGGACGTCCGCTCGAGCCGGCCGAGCTCGCGCTCGGCCTGCGTGCGCACGTCCTCCGGCATGCCCGCGTCTCCGATCTTCGTCCGGTACTCCTCGACGACGTCCTCGGAGCCGTCCTCGCCGAGCTCCTTGCGGATCGCCGCCATCTGCTCGCGGAGCAGCACCTCGCGCTGCCGCTCCTCGAGGCTGCCGGCGACCTCGTCACGGATCCGCTCGCGCACCTGGATCTCGGCCAGCGTCTCCTTCGCCCAGCGCAGGACCTTCTCGAGCCTCGCTTCGACGTCGAGCGTCTCGAGGACCTCCACCTTCTGCTCGAACGAGAGGTCGGGTGAGTAGCCGGACATGTCGGCGAGCTGGCCGGGATCGGTCACCCCCCGGAGGACGTCGGCCACCGCCGGCACGCCGCGCGCCTCGGTGATCGCCTCAACGGCTCCGCGGTACTGGCGGGCCAGCTCTCGCGCTCGCTCGCCGACCGGTTCCTCGGGCTCCGGTCCGATCTGGACCCAGGTGGCCTCACCGGTCCCCGGGACGCCCAGGCCCACGGTCGCGCGCCGGAGACCGCGGATCACGACGGCCTCGACGCCGCTCCGGAGCCTTCCGACGTCTTCGATCTTCGCCACGACGCCGACCTGGGCGTACCGCCCGTCCACGCGCGGCACGGTCATCAACAGCGCGTCGTCCCCCTCGGCGGCCGCGCCGACCGCCGCCCGAGCCTCGTCCGACTCGATCGTGAGGGTCACCACCATGCCGGGCAGGACGACGCCCGTCGTGAGGGGGAGCAGCGGCAGGGCTTGGGTATCGAGCTCGTTCATGTCCTCGGTCCTTTCCACGCCCAGAGCAACGGGCCTCGCCATGATGATATTCCAGGAGGGTAATACTGATTACAGGATTGCGGGAGCAAGGGAGGCAACGTCGTTCACTTGACGTTCAACCAGCGGGGATGGCGATGTCCGGCGCCCCCGATAGTCTTGCCCGCCATGGTGGACACGATCATCAGAGCCGACGCGATCACGAAGTCCTTCGGAGACGTGCGAGCGGTCAAAGGGGTGGATCTCGCGGTCGAGCCGGGGACCGTGTTCGGCCTCCTCGGGCCGAACGGGGCGGGCAAGACGACCACGATCCGGATCCTCACCACGCTGCTGGAGCCCGACGGGGGGTCGGCGACCGTCGCCGGCTTCGACGTGGTTCGGGACGCCGAGCAGCTCCGGCCGGTGATCGGTCTCGCCGGGCAGTTCGCGGCGGTGGACGAGAACCTGACCGGGCTCGAGAACCTCGAGATGGTGGGGCGGCTGTACCACTTGCCTCGGGCGGAGGCGCGCCGGCGCGCCGAAAAGGTGCTCGAGCGGTTCGACCTCGCCGAGGCCGCGCATCGCACGGCCAAGACCTACTCCGGGGGGATGCGGCGCCGGCTGGACGTCGGCGCGAGCCTCGTGGGTCAGCCCAAGGTCCTCTTCATGGACGAGCCGACGACCGGCCTCGACCCCCGCAGCCGCCTGGTGCTGTGGGAGCTGATCCGCGACCTTCAGAAGGAGGGGACCACGCTCTTGCTCTGCACGCAGTACCTCGAGGAGGCCGACCAGCTCTGCGACAGGATCGCGGTGATCGACCTCGGCACCGTGATCGCCGAGGGCACGTCCGAGGACCTGAAGGACAAGATCGGCGGCGAGGTGCTCGAGCTGCACGTGGATGCAGAGCATCTCGGTCGAGCGGTGGAGACCCTGCGCGGCCTCGGCTCCGGCGAGCCCACCCAAGACGAGGACACCCGCTTAATCCGGGTCCCCGTCGGGAGCGAAGGGCCGATGGTGCTCCTCGAGACGGTCCGACGGCTCGACGACGCGGGGATCCCTATCGAAGACATCGCGCTGCACCGGCCGACGCTCGACGACGTGTTCCTCTCCCTCACCGGCCACGCGGCCGAGATGGCCCTGGAGGAAGCGGAGGAACCTGAGCCCCAGCCCGAGAAGCGCAAACGGAGGAGAGACCGATGAGCGCTGTCGCGGTCGCCCCAGCGCGACCAACGATCACGACGCGCGCGATGCTGTCGTTCTTCGACAGCCTGATCGTCGCGCGGCGCAACTTGATGCAGATCGTGCGGATCCCGGCGGTCCTCGTGTTCGAGCTCGTCCAGCCGGTGATGTTCGTGCTGCTGTTCCGCTACGTCTTCGCGGGCAACATCGCCAACGTGCCGCCCGAGATCGTCGAGTTGGGAGGTTACGTCGTGTTCCTGATGCCGGGGATCATCGTCCAGAATGCGATCTTCGGCGCGACCACCACCGCCATCGGGATCGCCGAGGATCTCAAGTCGGGTCTGGTTGACCGATTCCGGTCGCTTCCGATGGCGCGGTCGGCGATGCTCGCCGGGCGGGCGACCTCCGACCTGATCAAGAACTTCATCCTTCTCCTCGTCGTGATCGGGATCGGCTACCTCGTCGGGTTCTCCTTCAAGAACGGCTTCGTGAACGCGCTCGCGATGATCGTCCTCGTGATGGCCGTGAGCTTCGCATTCTCGTGGGTGATGGCCGCGATCGCGTTGTCCGTGAAGAAGCTCGAGGCCGTCCAGGCCGCTGCTTTCACCGGGATCTTCCCCCTCGTCTTCATGAGCTCGGCCCTGGTCCCCATCGCGGGGATGGATGGTTGGGTGCAAGCGATCGCGCGGAACAACCCGATCTCGCACTGGGCGAACCTCGCTCGGTACTTCGCTGTCGGTGAGTACTCGCAGATGGGCGGAACGCCGACGGAGCTGATCATCCTGTCGAGCGTCTGGATCCTGGTGCTCCTGGTGATCTTCATGCCGCTCTCGATCCGGCTGTACTCCAAGCTGACCTAGGGAACAGGCCCCGCCTCGCGGGCGTTGCATCTCGCATCGACGAGGAAGGAACCGATCAATGCCGTTGCTGGGGTTCAAGGGCGAGAACGCGAGAGAGAAGGTCATCGTCCTGCTGACGATGTGCTTCGCCCTCGCGATGGCGATGCTGGACAACACCGTCGTCAACATCGCCCTCCCGACGATCACGAGCAAGCTGAACGCCACCGTCTCGGATCTCCAGTGGATCATCGACGGGTACGTATTGGCCTTCGCGTCCCTCCTCCTCACCGGCGGTATCCTCGGCGACCGGTACGGCCGCAAGAAGATGTTCCTCACTGGCCTGACGATCTTCACGCTCGCGTCTCTGGGGTGCGGCCTCTCTGGGTCCGGGAGCCAGCTGATCATGTTCCGCGCACTTCAGGGCGTGGGCGCCGCGCTGCTGATGCCGGGCACGCTGTCGATCCTCACGGTCACGTTCCCGCCGGAGGAGCGCTCGCGAGCGATCGGGATCTGGGCGGGTGTGAGCGGTCTCGCGCTCGCGCTCGGACCCACGCTCGGCGGCTACATCGTCGAGCACTCCGGATGGGAGACCGTGTTCTTCATCAACGTGCCGATCGGCGTGCTCGCGTTCGCGATCGCCTGGCGGACCGTGCGCGAGTCAGTCTCGGCGGAGACGCGGCATCTCGACCTGCCCGGCCTGGTGCTCGGTACCGGAGGGCTCTTCGCCCTCACGTTCGCGTTGATCGAAGCGAACCAGCGCGGCTGGGGCGACGGGCTGATCGTCGCATCCCTGTTGGCCGCGGGCGTGCTCCTGGTCGCGTTCCTCGTCTGGGAGCACCGGAGCCCGAAGGCGATGATGCCCCTCCCGTTCTTCCGGCTGCGCACGTTCAGCGCCGGCAACGCCGTGGCGTTCTCCGTCTCCCTGGGGATGTTCTCGATCTTCCTGTTCGTGACGCTGTACATGCAGGCGATCCGGGGCTACACGCCCTTCGAGACCGGCCTCCGGTTCCTCCCGATGACGGTGATGATCATCGTGACGGCGCCCGTCGCGGGTCACCTGGCCCAGCGGATCGGACCGCGGATCCCCATGACCTACGGGCTCACGGTGGCGTCGGCGGGCGTGCTCGGCCTCACGTTCATCCAGCCGGACACCCCGTTCTGGATCATCGGGATCCTGTTCGTGCTGATGGGCCACGGGCTGGGGTCCACGATGGCGCCGATGACCGCCGCCGTGATGGGCGCGGTCGGGCCGCAGCGCGCGGGACTCGGCTCCGCGATGACGAACACCAGCCGTGAGGTCGGCGGCGTCCTCGGGATCGCGCTCCTGGGCACCGTGCTGTTCGACCGCCTCGGCTCCGTGCTCGTGCCCAAGCTCGGCGAGATCGGTCTGAGCCCGGGGCAGGCGAGCGCGGTCGCGGAGAGCGCTTCACACGGCTTCGTCTCTCCCGCCGAGCTCGCCGGGCTGGGACTCACGCCCGAGCAGATCGGCGGGTTCGCCACCGCGTTCCGCGATTCCTACATGAGCGGCTTCCACCTCGCCCTGCTGATCGCCGGGCTGGTCCTGCTGACCGCTGCGGTCGTGGCTAACCGGTTCATCCCGGGACGGGCGCACGCGGACGAGATCCACGCGGAGGCCGCGGCGAGGGAAGCGATCACCGCCTCCGCGGAGTAGCGGAACCGCCTACCATCCGACGCGTGCTGGCGCTGCGGATCCTCGTGGTCGTGGCCGGCGTCGCGACCGTGGCGGCGGCGATCGGCTCAGCCGTGAAGACCGTCGTGCTTCCGCGAGCCTCCGCATCGAGGATCACTCGCTCCGTCTTCGTGCTCCTCCGCGGACTGTTCCGCGTCATCGCGCGGCCGTCGATGCGGTTCGAGCGGAGGGACAGGATCCTGGGGGCCTATGCGCCGCTCGGCCTGATCGCGACGCTCGCTACCTGGCTCGCGCTCGTGCTCGCCGGTTTCACCCTGATCTTCTGGGGAACCGACCACGAGGGGTGGCGCGCCTCCTTCGACCTCTCCGGATCGTCCCTGTTCACGCTGGGCTTCACACGACCGGAAGGACTGGGGAGCACGGCGCTGATCTTCGCGGAGGCCGCGATCGGCCTGTTCCTGCTCGCGTTGCTGGTCACGTATCTCCCGAGCATCGACGCGGCCTTCTCCCGGAGAGAGGTCGGGATCACGGCGCTCGAGGTCCGCGCCGGCTCGCCACCGTCGGCCCGCGAGATGATCTGGCGGTACTGGCAACTCGGGCGGCTCGCGGAGATCCACGAGGTCTGGGCAGAGTGGGAGCGATGGTTCGTCGACGTGGAGGAATCCCACACGTCGCATCCCACCCTGGCGTTCTTCCGGTCGTCGCATCCGGACCACTCGTGGATCACCGCAGCCGGCGCGGTGCTCGACGGCGCCGCGCTCACCCTGTCCTCGGTGGACCTTCCCCGCGACGTCAAGGCCGAGTTCTGTATCCGATCCGGGTACCTGTGCCTGCGCGCCATCGCCGACTACTTCCAGATCGCTCACGACCCGAACCCGCGCCCGGACGACCCGATCTCGATCGGCCGTGACGAGTGGAACGACGTGATCGCGGCACTGGACGATGCGGGGGTTCCCTTGAAACCCGATCGAGACCAGGCGTGGCGTGACTTCGTCGGTTGGCGGGTGAACTACGACCGGGTGCTGATCTCCCTGGCTGCCCTCACGGAGGCGCCGATGGCGCTGTGGTCCTCCGATCGGGGCATGGTGCCGATGCGCCCGCCCGTCTTCGGACGGAACCGCTAGGCGGCCGGCGCCGTCGCGTCGTACCGTCGGTACTTCGGCAGGACGAGCGCGAGCAGCCCGGCTCCGAGGATACACGCCACCCCACCCGAGACGATCGAGAACCGGACGCTCGTGACGGAGGCGAGGAACCCGGCTTCCGCGTTCCCGAGGGAGGGACCCGTTCCCACCACCGCCAGGCCAACCCCTTCGAGCCGACCGCGCATCTCATCGGGCGTGACGCTCTTGAGGATCGCGTCTCGGTAGAGGCCGCTGATCATGTCGGAGGCGCTCGCGAGCATCAGGAAGAGGAGGGCGACCCAGAGCGTGGGTGACAGCCCGAATCCGATGATCCCGGCCCCCCAGCAGACGCAGGCGAGGATCGTCACGAGGCCCTGGCGTCGAACGTGCTTCGCCCGGCCGCTGAACAAGGCCACCACGAGGGAGCCCACGGCTTCCCCTGCGTACAGGAGCCCGAGTGCCGCCGCGGACCTGCCGAGGACGTCGAGAACGAACGCGGGATAGAGGGCGACGGGGATGCCGAAGATCATCGCGATCAGGTCGATGGAGAAGGTGCCCTGGAGGACCTGCCTCGTGCGGATGAATCGCAAGCCTTCACGGATCGCCGACCAACCGACCGCGAGCCGCTCCGCGGTGGGAGGAGACGGTTGCATCCCAGCGAGGGCGCCGATCACGGCAACGTAGCTCACGGCGTCGAGGACGTAGGCCCACCCCACACCGACCTGCGGACGATCCCCGAACGCGGCGATCAGCACCCCGGCCAACAGCGGTCCCGCGATCGCGGCGGTCTGGTAGTACACGACCTCCAGGGCGAGCGCGGACGTGTACAGGTCGGGCGTGAGCAGGCGCGCGGGCCACGCCCGGAACGCGGGCGAGTACAACGAGTAGGCGGCGGCCCAGGTGAACGAGAACGCGAACAGGATCCAGACCTGCGGATCGGGGAGGAAGGCGTTCACGGCGAGGGCCACGGAGAGGACCGCCGTCGCCCCCTGCGAGATCATCAGGAATCGCCGACGTTCGACGACGTCGGCGATCGCCCCTCCGACGATGGGCAGGACGATCAGGGGGAGAACCTCGGTCAGCCCGAGCAGCCCGACCATCGCGGTCGATCGGGTCAGGTCGTAGACCTGGAACGGCACCGCAACGAACGTGATCTGCGATCCGAACTCCGAGATCGCCTGCCCGATGAACAGGCGACGGAAGTCGGCGGAGACCCTCAAGGGCGTGAGATCGATCGCGTGCCCACGGAGCCGACCGATCCAACCGGGATGCCGCGCCTCCGGCGGCACCGGCGGCGGGAGCTCGTCCTGGTCCTCAGGGAGGTCGTGCTCGTCGCTCACGCGGCCGGACGCTACCGGATGAGTCGGGACAGCCGTCGATCGGCGAGGACCTTCCCGCCGGTCTGGCAGTCGGGGCAGTACGTGACCTCGTGGGACTCGTAGGACACCCGACGGAGGTCGACGCCGCAGCGCGGGCAGGGCTGCCCCCAGCGACCGTGGACGGTGAAGTGATCCCCGAGCTTGGTCGGGAGACCCCCGCTGCGCCGTCGCTCGACCTCGAGAGCATCCGTCAAGACCTCGTGGAGCCCGGTGATCAGCCGCTCGCGTTCCTCCCCGTCGAGCTTGCCGAGCACCGCGTACGGTGAGAGCCGCGCGTGGTGGAGCGCGTCGTCGGAGTACCCGCGGCCGACGCCAGCCACCGTCCGCTGGTCGCGCAGGATCGTGTGGACCCGTCGTGCATCCGTGCTCTCCCGGAAGAGCGCTGCCGCCTCCTCCGAGAGGACCTCCGGACCGAGTGCGGCGAGCGGGCCATCGTCGTCTGCCGAGAGCGACCAGACGCCCGCCTTGCGCTCTTTCCCGAACTCCTTCACGAGGAGCGACGGCCGCTCCGCGAGCCGGAACCGCGCTACGGACCCCCGCGGCTTCGTCGACTTCGGCGGTGCCTCGATATCGAGCCGCCCTCCCTGCGAGAGATGGACGAGCATCCGATCGCCCCCTTCGTAGGAGAGGATCAGGTACTTCCCCCGCCGCCCCACCCCCTCGATGCGACGCCCCACGTACTCGGCGGGTCGCGGCGTGACGGTCTTCAGCGAGGAGAACTGCAGGAGGTCGAACCCCTCGAGCGTGGCGCCCTCGACGACGCCGGCCACCCGCTCGGCAAGCGCCTGGATCTCCGGCATCTCGGGCATGCGCGGCGCCCGCTATCCGGTCTGCGGCCGGATATCGGCGCCACGAACGGCGCCCCGGATGATCTCGATCGCCTCGTCGATCCGGTCGCGATGCGTGCGATGGCTGACGATGCACGCCCTGATGACGTGGCGGCCTTCGATCGTGGTGCTCGACAGGTACACCCGTCTCGGGTCGTTGATGCGGGCGAGGAACGCCCGATCGGCGTCGTCGGTCGCCCCCGCGAGCCGGAACGGCACGACGGAGAGCTGCGGGGCCCACGGGAGCTCGATCTCCGGGATCTCGGCGAGCGCCGCGTAGAGATGTTCCGCGAGGTCGAGCTTCTCGTCCAGCGCCCGTCGGAACGCCCCCACGCCGTGCAGCACGAGGGGCAGCCAGACGCGGAAGCCCCGATGGTCGCGCGACAGCTCGGGCGAGTACTCGTTCCAGTTCGGCAGCTCCGCCTCCGGCGCGCGGTCCTGGAGGTACTCGGCGCCCACGTAGTGGGCATCGCGGAGCGCGGCGCCGTCGCGAACGACCAGGGAGCCGGTCCCATACGGGAGGAACATCCCCTTGTGCGGGTCGAGGGTGATCGAGTCGGCGCGTTCGATCCCACGGAAGCGCTCTCGTCCCCGTTCCGTGAGATGGAAGAAGCCGCCGTACGCGGCATCGACGTGCATCCACAGATCCTCCGCCTCGGCCACGTCGGCCACGGCGTCCATCGGATCGATCGCTCCGGTGTTGGTGGTACCGGCGGCCGGGACGACGAGGAACGGCCGGTGTCCTGCGGCGCGGTCCTCGGCCACCATCGACTTGAGCGCCTCGGCGTCCATCCGCAGCTCCGGATCAACGGGCACGAGCCGCATCGCGCGTCGCGGCATCCCGGCGATGGCCGCGGCCTTCGGCACGGAGGCGTGCGCCTGCTCGCTCACGTAGTACCTGCCGTCGCCGAAGTCTTCCCCGAGCTTCACGTGGCGAGCCGTGACGACGGCCGATAGGTTCGCGATCGAGCCGCCGGTCGTCAGGATGCCGCGCGCCTCGTCCGGGTAGCCGAAGAGATCGCAGAGCCACCGGATCACGTTCTGCTCGATCTGCACCAGCCCCGGCGCGACCTCCCAGAGGTTCGGGAAACGGTTCACGGACATCGCGAGGAACTGCCCCAGCGCCGACGCGTAGAGTCCGCCGCCGGGGACGTACGGCAAGTAGCCCGGGCCGCAGGTCTCGTAGGCCCGCGCGGCCGCGTCGCGGAACTGTTCGAAGACCTCGTCGAACGAGCCGCCGTCCTCGGGCGGCGAGGCCTTCAACCGCAGGGCGGCCTCGAGCGCGCCGTCGACGTTCCGGGCGGGGGCGTCGGACAGACCGTGGATGAAGTCGATCACGTAATCGACGGCCGACCGGCCCATCGCCCGCATCTGCTCGGGCGACGGATCGAGGGGGTAGCCGGTCACGCGGTGCTCCGCAGGGTGGCGTCGATCGTCTCGAGGAGCCGCCGGGACGAGTCCGTGACCTCGTCGACGGCCATCTCGAACGCCTCGGCGTGTCGCGCCGTGGGCTTCCCGAACCCGCTCACCTTGCGAACGAACTGGCGCGCCGCCTCCCGGATCTCCTCGTCCGTGGCATACCCTTGCCCGTGTGGTTCCCGGAGTCGCTTGATGCTTCGACACATGGCCGGAGGGTACCGCGCGACGGGCCTTCAGCCCCTGGCGGCGAGCGCGCTGAGCGCTTCCATGACGACGTTGCCCGCGAGCATCGCCGTGATCTCCGCATGGTCGTACGGGGGGGAGACCTCCACGACGTCCATCCCGGCGAGGTCCACGGCACCCGCGATCCGTCGGACCGCGCGAAGCAGCTCCCGCCCGAGCATCCCGCCGGACTCGGGCGTTCCGGTGCCGGGGGCCATCCCCGGGTCGACGACGTCGATGTCGACCGAGAGATAGATCCGATCGGGACCGTCCAACGCCTGCGCGATCGCCTCGTCGATCACGGCCTCGACGCCTCGCTCCTCCATCTCGACCTGCGAGTGCCAGCGCAGTCCCTGACCTCGCATCCACTCGAACGTCTCCCGATCCGGCCAGTAGCCGCGAAGACCGACCTGGACGAAGTTCGGCCCGGCGATCCACCCCTCGTCGATCAGTCGCCGCATCGGCTGTCCGTGGCCGATCAGCGATCCCCATTGATCGGTCGCCGTATCGGCGTGGGCGTCGAAGTGCACGATCCCGACGCGGGCGGGGTCGTGCACCCGGGCAACCGCGGCGGCGGATGGATACGTGATCGAGTGGTCTCCACCCAGGACGATCGGGAGCGCGCCGGCGCTGGCGACGCGCCGAACCTTCTCGTGGATCACCCGGAGGCTGCGTTCGGGGCGGCCGGGAACGACCGGCGCGTCGCCGGCGTCGACCACCGTCAGGACGTCGAAGGGGTACGCCTCGGTCTGGAGCGACCACGCCCACGGGCTCCCCGTCGTCACGTGGGCGGTGCGGATCGCCATCGGTCCGAACCGCGCGCCCGGCCGTGCGGAGGTCCCCTCGTCGTACGGCGCGCCGACGATCGCGATGTCTGCGCCGGCGTCCCTGATCGCCCCTTCGTCGAGAGCCCACGGGACCTTGTAGAAGGATCCGCGGAAGTCGGAGTACTGCGGCAGGTCGTTCGTGCCGTACTCGTCGAACTCGGCGTCCTCGCTGGGGTAGAGCGTGCTCTCCGGGATACGGAACGGCCGGTCGTTCCCGTCGGTCATCGAGCCGGCCCTCGCTCCGGACGCACCCTCGGTCCCCTCACCCGTCCTTGCGGATCCGGCGGGCGGCGTTCGCACCGGGGCCGCCCGTGACCCCGCCGCCCGGGTGGGCACCGGACCCGGCCAGGTAGAGGCCGTCCAGGACGAACCGGTACCGAGCTTCCCCGTTCAACGGACGCCAGGCGAAGAACTGGTCGAGGCCGGGCTCCGCGTGTTGGACGTGGCCGCCCGTGAGGCCGTAGTCGGCCTCGAAGTCCTCCGGTGTGATGACCTGCCGGGCCTCTACGAGCTCGCCAAGTCCGGGGGCGTATCGCTCCAGCGTCTTGACCGTCACGTCCCCCAACCGTTCGCGCTCGCGGGACCACTCCCCAGCTCGAAGGTGACGGGGGGCTGATTGGACGATCGCGCTCATCACGTGACGCCCCTCGGGCACGAGCGATGGATCGACGAGGGACGGGATCGTCGCCTCGATCCACGGCTCGTCGGCCAGCTCGCCGTACTTCCTCGCGTCCGATGCCCTCTCGACGTAGTCGATCGACGGACCGATCACGATCCGCCCCTTCAGACGCTCGAGATCCTCGTGGAACGCCGGGATGCCGGACAGGGCGAGGTTCACCTTGGCGGTGGCTCCGGGCTGCCGGATATTGCCCGCCCGCCAGATCATCGTCGGACCGATCTCCTCGGGGTCGCACAGCGCGAGCGTCCGCTTCGGGTCCGCCGCTGACACGACTAGGCTCGCGTCGATCTCCGTACCCTCGGCGAGGGTCACCCCGACGACCCGGCGGCTCTTCGATCGGATCTCCTTCACGTCCGCGCCCGTCAGGATCTCCGCACCCGCCCCCGATGCGGCCGAGGCGAGCGCCGTGGCGAGCGCCTGCGTCCCCCCGCGCGCGAACACGGCGGTCCCGGCGGCCCCACCGTCGTTGCCGGCGGAGTCGTTCAGGAACAGCGCGGCCGTCCCCGACGACCAGGGCCCGCACGCCGTGTAGAGCACGCCTCGGGTGGACAGCGGGCCACGTACCGCCTCCTCCTCGAACACCTCCTGGACGAGATCGGCGACGGCCATCGGCATCATGCGGATCGCTTCACGCCCGTACCGTGCGCCGAGGCCCCGGAACGCCCACCCCACCTTGAGCCCGGACATCGCATCGGCGAGGGTCGGCGCGCTGATGTCGGGCGGGGTCGCGACGTTCACGTAAGCGAGGAACGAGGCGACCGCCCGCACCTTCCGATCGAACTCCACGTAGGCGTCCGCATCGCGTGGGTTCCGCTCTCGGAGCTCCCGCGCCGTCCGGGCGGGATCGCCCCAGAACGTCACCGAAGATCCGTCGGGCTGCGGCGCGAACATCCGGACCGACGGCGCGATGAGCGAGAGCCCGTGGTCTTCCAGCCGGAGGTCTTCGATCACCGATCGACGGAGACGGCCGACGGTGTGCGCGAGCCCGGGGGCCGAGAAGCCCGGAGCGAACTCGCCGCCCCGGAGGATGCCGCCCACCTCGGCTGCCCGTTCAAGGACCGTGACGCGACGCCCGTCCTTGGCGAGGAGGGCGGCCGCCACCAAGCCGTTGTGGCCTGCGCCGATCACGACGACGTCCGAGCGAGCTCCCACGCTCAGGCCGCCCTCCCCGGCCCTTGGCGTCCTCGGCCGCCACGACCCCTCAGCACCTCGAGCGCGGCGATCCGGCCGGGGGCGCCCATGATCCCGCCACCGGGATGCGTCGCCGACCCACACATCCACAGGTCGCGGATCGGGGTGCGATAGCGCGCCCACCCAGGCACCGGCCGGTTGAAGAACAGCTGCTCGAGCGAGAGCTCCCCCTGGAAGATGTTGCCCTCGGTCAAGCCGGTGACGTCCTCGATGTCCTTCGGGGTGATGAACTGCGAGCCCACGATGTGCTGTCGGATCGTCGGGAACCGCTCCGCGATCGTGTCGATCACGTTCTGCCCGAAGGACTCCCGTGCCGCGTCGTCCCAGATCGCGTCTCCGGCCAGCCGGTACGGCGCGTACTGCACGAAGCAGCTCATCACATGGCCACCGGGAGGAGCCATCGTCGGGTCAACGAGCGTGGGGATGATCATGTCGATGTACGGGCGGCGCGAAGGGCGTCCGTACTTGGCGTCGTCGTATGCCCGTTCCATGTAGTCGAGCGACGGAGAGAACGAGATCGCACCACGGAGCCACTCCCCTGTTCCCGGCTTGCACGCCAGCTCCGGGAGGCCATCGAGCGCCAGGTTCACCTTGCCGCTCGAGCCGCGGTATTTGTAGCGCAGCACTTCTTCGCGGAACGCGGGATCGAGCGTGCCGTCCTCGAGCAGCTTGATGAACGTCCAGCGGGAATCGAGCGAGGACAAGACGATCCCCGCCTCGATCTGCTCCCCGGACTCCAACGTCACACCGGTGGCACGGCCGCCCCGCACGTCGATCCGCGTGACGGGCGCCTCCGTCCTGATCTCCGCGCCGGCTGCCAGGGCGGCGCTCCCGATCGCGTCCGAGATGCTCCCCGTCCCGCCGCGCGGCACGCCCCAGGCGCGGTACGCCCCGTCGATCTCACCCATGTAATGGTGGAGCAGCACGTAGGCCGTGCCCGGCGATCGAGGTCCCTGGAACGTCCCGATGATCCCCGAGGCGCTCATCGTCGCCTTGAGGGGATCGGTCTCGAACCACTGGTCGAGGAAATCGGCTGCCGACATCGTCATCAGCTGGATGAACGTCGTCTGGAGACGCTTCGGCAGGTCCTTGAACGTCTTCGCGAGCGGCGTCAGCGGGAGCCAGTCGCGGACCGAGATCTTGCCGGGATCCGGCGGCACGATCGACAGGATCGGTTTGATGAACCGCGCCATCTCCGCCATCAGCGGTCCGTACTCCTCGTAGGCCTCGGCGTCGTTCAGCGACCAGCGACGGAGCTCGCGGACCGTGCGGCCGTGGTCGTTGACCCGCCAGAGCGAATCACCGTCCAGCGGCGTGATCGTCCCATCGAGGGGCAGGATCTCGAGCCCGTGCTTGGGCAACTCGAGCTCGCGGATGATCTCCGGACGCAGGAGCGAGACGACGTAGGAGAAGACGCTGAACCGGTAGCCGGGGACGATCTCCTCGGAGACGGCCGCACCGCCGAGGACGTGGCGGCGCTCGAGGACCAAGACCTTCTTCCCGGCCTTCGCGAGGTACGCCGCGGTGACGAGACCGTTGTGGCCTCCCCCGATCACGACGGCGTCGTAGCGCTGCGGCATCCCGCTTCCTCTTCGCTCTTCTCGGTGGCGCTCTTCCTGGTGCCGTTCTCGGGCACCGGTCGCCGGAGAAGGCTATCCGAACGCAGTCGGCGTCCGGGCGCGATGCTAGCCCTGCACACGCGGCCGGATCGAGATGGCCTTGACCTGAAGTCATCCGGGCTGGCCGATCCGGCGCGTGACCCTCGGCTAGCCTGTGCCCCATGAGCGTCGGCACGGCCTTCTTCGAGCGTCAGCGGGACCTGAACACGAAGTTGGCGTGGGGCGACTGGTCCGGCTACCACGCCGCCGCCGTGTTCGCGGACTTCGTCGACATCGAATACAACGCGGTCCGCGAGGCGGCCGCCGTCATCGACGTCTCCCCGCTCTACAAGTACGAGGTGAGCGGCCCCGACGCAGCGTCGCTCCTCGATCGGGTGATCACGCGGGACGCCTCCCGCGTCGCGATCGACCAGGTGATCTACACCCCGTGGTGCGACGAGGAAGGGAAGGTCATCGACGACGGGACCGTGACCCGGCTCGACGAGGACCTCTTCCGCGTCACGGCCGCCGATCCGTCCTACCGGTGGTTCGCCCTGAACGCCACCGGACTCGACGTGCGGATCGACGACATCTCGGAGACGACCGCGGCCCTCGCCCTACAGGGACGCCTCTCCCGCCACGTCCTCGAGCGGGCGACGGGGCAGGACTGGTTCGACCTGCGCTACTTCCGCCGCCGCCCGGGCTCGATCGGAGGCGTCGAGGTCGACGTCACGAGGACCGGGTACACGGGAGATCTCGGCTACGAGCTCTGGATCCCACGGGAAGGTGCCCTCGCGGTCTGGGACCGTCTCTTCGAGGTCGGCGCCGACTACGGGCTGCGGCCGGCGGGGATCCAGGCGCTCGACATCTGCCGCCTCGAAGCCAGCCTGATCCTGATCGAGGCCGAGTACACGAGCGCTCGCCACGCGTTCGCTCCGGAGCTCAAGTATTCGCCGTTCGAGATCGGCCTCGGACGGCTCGTCGTGTTCGACAAGCACGCGGAGTTCACGGGGAAGCGAGCGCTCGTCGCGGAACGCGAGGCGGGCGGTCCGGCGAGACGGCTCGTCGGATTGGACCTCGATTGGTCCGCGATCGAGGCGATGTACGCGAGACACGGCCTCGCACCGCAGATCTCGGCGCTCGTCCAACGGGCGCCCGTCCCCGTCTACCGGGAAGGCACCCAGGTCGGCCGCGCGACCTCCGTGGGATGGGGTCCCACGATCAAGAGGATGGTCGGATTCGGTTCCGTGGACAAGGACCTGACGAAGCTCGGCACACGGCTGTCCGTGGAGTGGACCGTCGAGGGCGAGCGCGGGAAGGTCGGGGCCACGGTCGTGCCGATGCCGTTCCTCGACCTCGATCGCAAGCGCTCCTAGCTCCGTCCGCTGCTCGGTGCGAGAAACTGGGTCCGTGACGAACGGCCGATCGTTCGCTCTGATCGCGCTCGTGCTGGTCGGCGGGCTCGTCGGTCTCGCCGTGGGGCTCGCGGGGAGCGCTCTCTTGGGAGCGATCACCGGCGTCATCTGCGTAGCGGTGGCGCTCCTCGCCGCCCGTTCCGTTCAGGGGACGTCCGCGCCGACGGACCCCTCCCGTCGGCGGCTCCTCGCGATCGCCGGGCTCTTGGGCGTCGCGGCGGCGACGGGAGGCGCGGCGCTCGGTCGCACGGTCCGGAGGGTAACCCGCCCGGATCCCCGCCCGGTCCAGGAGGCGATGGCACGAGACCTCGGCGCCGAGTACATGGAGCTCGTCGCGCGCGCGTATCACCCCGATCGCAGCGGCGACGTCCAATTGCTCGCCGCCCCGTTCAACAGCGCGAACTACCCGCAGGAATCCCGATCGCTGGTCCCCCGCGACCCGAGGACCAGTCACGCGAGCGTGTGGATGTACCTCGAGCGGGTCCCTCTCGTCGTCGCCGGGCCGGGGATCGCCGGCCTCGACTCCGAGGACCGCGTCTCCCTCGCCGACGTCGCGCCCACGATCGCCGAGCTGATCGGGTTCGACGACTTCCTCGACCTCGGGCGGGAGGGAAGAACACTTCCGGGCATCTCGCGGCAGGCGGCGCCGCCGGAGCTCGTCGTGACGTTCGTGATCGACGGTGGCGGATGGAACGTGCTCCACGAGTTCCCCGATTCCTGGCCGAACCTCCGGCGCCTGATGCGCGAGGGCGCGACCTTCCGCAACGCGATCCACGGCTCGTTCCCCGCCGTCACCGCTTCAGCGCATGCGACGATCGGCACCGGCGCCTTCCCGCGGACGCACGGCGTCACCGGCCACAATCTCCGCGACGGCAGGAAGGTCCGGAAGGCCTACGGCGAGCTCGGTCACGCGAACCCCGGCGACATCCTGGTACCGACGCTGGCAGACCTGTGGAGCGACGCGACGGACAACGCGGCCTGGATCGGGGAGCTCGGCTATCAGGTCTGGCACCTGGGGATGATCGGTCGCGGCGGACCGTCGCGTACCGGCGACGAGCGGCCGGTCGCCGTCTACTGGGACGAGGCGGCCGAACCGCAGGACTGGCGCAGCCAGAACGACGAGCTCTACCGGATGCCCTTGAGCACGCCCTCGCTGGACGCTTTCGACGACTACCGGGCGGGCTACACCCCGAACCCTGCTCGCAACAGCGCGTTCGACCCCGTGAAGCCGAAGAACCTGCACTGCTGCAGCACGCCGGTGATCCGCTACCAGGGCGACCTGATCGAGGCGACCCTCGTGAACGAACCGGTCGGCTCGCCGGACACACCGGGACTCATGTTCGTGAACTTCAAGGCTCCCGACTACACCGGCCACGTGTTCGGGATGTTCGACCCGATGACGGGCGACGCGCTTCGGGACGTGGACGAGCAGCTCGGCCGGCTCGTGGCGCAGCTCGACGACCGCTACCCCGGTCGCTACGCCCTGATCGTCACCGCCGACCACGGCCAGTGTCCGCTCCCCGACGCCTCGGGCGGCGTGCGCCTGGATCCGATCCAGCTCTGGGACGAC
Source organism: Actinomycetes bacterium (assembly GCA_021155985.1). Taxonomy (GTDB): domain Bacteria; phylum Actinomycetota; class UBA4738; order UBA4738; family HRBIN12; genus JAJNBA01. The sequence goes on along the minus strand of JAJNBA010000019.1, from coordinate 5,421 downwards.
CTGGAGCGTGAGTTCGGGGGCGGGTTGTTCGGGCTCGTCCAGAACGTGGTGCCGTCTGAGGTCTACCTGGAGGCCGACGTGCTCTGGGACGCGGGTGCCACGCGGGAGGACGTTGCGGCCTTCCTTCGGGACTACCCGTACCGGAGGAACATCGGGCCCTACGTCCCGCAGGACGCGATCGAGCAGGAGCTGCTCGACCGGCAGCAGTTCGCGGCTGTCTTCGCGACCACGTTCCTCGACACCCTCGACGGCCGCGACTTCGGCGCCGAGTTCGGTACCGGCATCTATCCCGAGGCGGAGATCGGGATCCCCCCACCGGTCGACTAGATGACGGTCGAGCTCGAGGACCAGGACCGGGCGCTCCTCGACGGCGAGGCAGGCGACGGCGCGGCGCTCGCGATGCGGCTCGTCGTTCGGATGGCCGAGGTGGCGCGAGCGCCACGCCTCCGAGACATCACTCGAGCCCACATCGACTCGTGTCTGTATCACGGGCAGGTGGGGTTGGACTTCGCCGAGCGACTGCTCGGCGGCGGCGCCACCGTCGCCGTCCCCGCGACCTTGAACGTGAGCTCGCTCGACCTGCTCCATCCCGAGCTCGTGCGCCTCGATGACGAGACCCGCGACCGAGCCAAGCGACTGATGGACGCCTACGTGGCGATGGGGTGCCGGCCCACGTGGACGTGTGCCCCGTACCAGCTCTCTGATCGCCCCGCGTTCGGCGAGCACGTCGCGTGGGCGGAGTCGAACGCGATCGTGTTCGCGAACTCGGTGCTCGGCGCCAGGACGAATCGGTACGGGGACTTCATCGACATCTGCGCCGCCGTGACCGGCAGAGTGCCCGATCACGGCTTGCATTCTGATGCCGGGCGCCGGGCGACCGTCCTCCTTCGCCTCGAGGATGTCCCCGACGCGCTGTTCGACGACGAGCTCCTCTACCCGGTGCTCGGGCACGTGCTCGGCCGCCGGGCCGGGAGCGACGTCGCGGTGATCGACGGCCTCCCGCATGACACGAGCGAGGATCGCCTCAAAGCGATCGGCGCCGCGGCCGCCAGCTCCGGCTCGGTCGCGCTGTTCCACGCGATGGGCGTCACACCCGAGGCCCCGAACCTCGAGGCGGTCGCGGGCGATCGGGTCCGCGAGGGGGTCATCACCCGCGCCGATCTCCGCGCCGCTCGTGACGAGCTCTCACGGGTGCCGGTCGGCGCGGAGATCGGCGCCGTCAGCGTCGGGACGCCCCACGCCTCGGAGGAGCAGCTCCACCGCTTGTCGGCGCTCGTCCTCGAGTCACGGCCGCGGGTCCCGTTCTACGTCAACACCGGCCGTGCGCAGCTGGCCGGGGTCGGTGTGCTGGCCGACGACCTCGCCGCCGCCGGCGTCACGATCGTCACCGACACCTGCACGTACATCACGCCCGTGCTCCACGGGATCGACGGGCCGGTGATGACCGATTCGGGCAAGTGGGCCTGGTACGCGCCGAGCCTTCTCGGGTTCGAGGTCGCGCTCGGGAGTCTCGAGGACTGCGTCCGCTCGGCCGCGACCGGCGTCCTGATCAGGGACGAGCGTCATTGGGAGGAGCGATGAACGAGGGTTGGCTCGTCGAGGGTGAAGCGCGCGGGCGCGCGCTCGTCCTCGAGGAGCCCCTGAGCTTCTGGGGAGGGCTCGACCCCACCACCGGCGAGATCGTCGAGGTCTCCCATCCACAGAGAGGCGAGGTCGTGACAGGCCGTGTCCTCGTACTGCCTTCGGGCCGAGGCTCGTCCTCCAGCGCCACGGTTCTCGCCGAGTCGATCCGGCTCGGGACCGCCCCTGCCGCGATCGGCTTGAGCGAGCCCGACGAGATCATCGCGATGGGGGCGCTCGTCGCTGCGGAGCTCTACGGGATCGTTGTCCCCGTGATCGTGTTCGTCCAGGACGGATACGCGAGCATCCAGGAGGGCGACAACGTCATCCTGACCCCCTAGCGCCATACGCGGGGAAGCGTGGGGAGCTCGACGCCGTCCGCGCCGACCCAGGCGGCGAGCTCGTCGAGCTGCTTCCTGATCGCGGGCCACACCGACGCCGGCGCGTCCTCCTCGGGGAACACCCCTTGGACCCGGAGCACGTTCGCTGCGCGATCGTGGACGGGGTCGAGTCGGCCGACGATCCGATCGCCATCGAGGATCGGGAGCACGAAGTACCCGAATTCTCGCTTCGCCTTCGGCACGTAGATCTCGAGGCGGAACCGGAACCCGAACAGCTCCTGGGCGCGCGCCCGATCGTGGATCAACCGATCGAAGGGTGAGAGCAACACGGTTCGGGCGCGGAACGGACGGTCGAGGACCTCCCCATGCGCCCATCGCTCGCCCGGCAGCCCGTCGATCGTCACGCGGACCGCTCGCCCCTCGCGTTCCAGCGCGGCCAACGCACGTTCCCACGCGGGCGGCCTGGTGCCGGAGAACGTCCACCCGAACCGGTTGACCTTGGAGATGCCGAGGGCCCGCAGCTGCACGTCGAGGAGCCTCCGGGCCTCCTCTCCCGCACTCGGCCGGGGTTCGTCGAACGGAAGGCTCCTCGTCGCGAGATCCCAGACCCGCTCCTGGCCGGCCCTGCCCGCGATCATGACCTCTCCCTTGGCCCACAGGACCTCGAGCATCATCGAGGTGTTCCTGCCGTCGTCGTTCCACCCGCCGGTCTGCCAACCCACCGCGGAGCGGTCCTCGAACGCCCGAGTGGGCAACGGTCCCACGTCACGGAGTCGTCGGAGGACGTACCGCCGGAACGCCGTGTTCTCGCGGAGGTACCGGCGGATGTACGCGTGGCGCCCGGCGTTCGTGTTCGGATACCGGCGCATCGTTTCCCGGTGCACCGGGAACTGCGACGTCGGCAGGATGAACGCTCGGTACTCGAACAACGAGCGATCGTGCCAGAGCAGTCGTTCGAGCTCCTCGACCCGGAACCGTCGGCCGAGCCGGGACCACAGGACGAGGTGCTCGGTCCGCGCCACGGTTCGGGTCGGGTCCATCTGTACGCTGCCCAGCCCCTCGACGACCTCGAGGATCGACCGCGGGCGCGGCGCCGACAGCAGCTGTCCGATCACGGCCAGGCGCCGCGCCCGCTGGAGCGAGATCGAACGAGGTTCGGCCGGGCTCACCCGGTGTGCTCGGCCGCCTCGGCGTCCGCCTTCGTGCGATGGACGGTGCCGTCCGGATGCTCAGGCGGCGAGTAGAGCGAGTACAGCTTCAGCTCACCTTGGCCCGTGTTGATCACGTTGTGCCAGGTCCCGCCCGGGATCACGACCGCCCAATCTTCGGACACATCGTGCGACTCATCGACCCCGTCCTCATCCCGGCCGAACTCGACGCGAGCCTGCCCCTCCTCGATCCGGATGAACTGGTCGCGGTCCGGGTGCACCTCCTTGCCGATGTCCTCGCCCGGGGCGAGTCGCATCACGGTGAGCTGCGTGTGTGCGCCCGTGAACAGCGCCGTCCGGAACGTGTCGTTGTCGAGCGTCAGGCGTTCGATGTCTCCGACCCAACCGATCATCGACGGGTCCTCCCCAAGGCGTGGTGGCGGGAGCCTAACGAACGAGGGCCTTCCGGAAGGAAGGCCCTCGTCGCATCTGCAGCACAACGGATATCGTGGAGGTGGCGGGATTCGAACCCGCGTCGCAGGGCGACCGTCTGGGACTTCTCCGGGCGCAGCCGGTGGGGAGATCTCACCTCGGGGCTCCCACCGGCGGAGGACCCCTCGGCCAACCCGGGTGCGATGTCCCTCGGGGGCCCCCGGGCGGAGCCCCCTCGGTGAGTCCTGCTTACGATGCCCTGTCCGGGCCGCAGGCCCTCCCGGACGGACAGCTACCTAGTGACTAGGCAGCGAGCGCGTACTCATCGTTGGCGCTTGTGTTGGTTCCGGCGTTTTCCGAGACTCCGGAGATCTCGGCCCGCTTCTCCCAGGCGATACCCGCCCTGCTCGAAGCCAGTACACCCCCATATGTAGTTGTGTTCCAAGTATACGAGCATCGGTTGCACAACTCCCGAACGGGGGGCCTACGCTGCCGAGGCGGCCACCGCTTCGCACTCCGGGATGTCCTTCGATACCTCGTCGAGCTCGGGTGACTCGAACTGGCCGAGATCCTCGCCGATCGTGGACATCGAGGTCTGGATGTCGGTCCCGACGGTCTGGAGGTCCTCCCCGAACGCGACGGGGTCGTCCGTCGACATCGCCTCGACCCGATCACGTGCATCCTCGAACACACCCCGCGAGTCGCGCAGCCCCGTGAGCAGGTGCTGGGCCGCCGCATCGCCGTCCTCGACGTCCGGGACCCCGGCGTCCTCCACGTCGGCGATCACCGTGTCGGTCGAGGCGATCACGTCGTCGAGGAACGTGACCATCGCGTCCTTCAGCGCGTCGATGCTCGACGGATCGAGGTTCGCCTGCAGGTCCTCGTTCAGGCCCCGGATCTCGTCGACCCAGTCGGCGATGGCGCCGCACACGCTGGTCGCATATGTCTCCGCGGACACCGACTCCGCGTCCGGTCCGCCGTTCGTCCCTCCACCGGACTCCGAACACGCACCCGCGAGCAGGATCGACATGGGCACCAACACGATCGCGATCCGCTTCCGCATCCAACCCCATCCTCTCGTCGGTCGGCGCTCGCTGCCGCTCCTCACACTATCGGCGACGACCCAGCTCCTGCTGGATCTCCCGCTGATGTTCGCGCTCGGCGATCGCCTGACGCTTCTCATGGCTACGGCGACCGCGCGCGAGCGCCAGCTCCACCTTCGCCAACCCGTGGGTGAAGTACACGCGGAGGGGAACGAGCGCCAGACGATCCTGCTGCTGGGCGTCCGTCAGCTTCGCGATCTCCTGTCGATGGAGCAGGAGCTTCCGTGGGCGCACGGGCAGATGCGCCTTCGTATCTCCCGCCTCGTACGGCGGGATGTGCATCCCCTCCAGCCACGTTTCCCCCTCGCGCACGCGTGCGAACGCTTCCGACAGCGATGCGCGGCCCCCTCGGAGCGACTTGACCTCGTCCCCCGTGAGCACGATGCCCGTCTCGAACGTCTCGAGGATCGTGTAGTCGTGGCGTGCCTTGCGATTGGACGCCACGGTCTGCTCGCCCTCACGATCCTTGCGACCCATCAGCTGCCTCAGACGTCGAGGAATCGTCGCATGCCGATCGTGCCCGCGATGATCGCCACGAGCGCTGCCGCGACGAGGATCCACGGCGTGATCACCACGACGTCGCTGTTCTTGATCAGCGGGAGCCACGGAGCCGTGCCTCGGAGGTTGTCCACGACGAAGACCTTCACGAGGAACAGGCCGGCGATCGCCGCCGCCGCACCGAGCATCGATTCGACGAGACCCTCGATCAGGAACGGGACGCGGATCCGCCAGTTCGTCGCCCCGACGAGTCGCATGATGCCGATCTCCTTGCGCCGG